>SVMB01000114.1 GCA_015067675.1 Oscillospiraceae bacterium | reverse complement strand
GGAAAACTCTGTGTAGTAGACCATGCTGGAATAGTGGAAGCGGCCGGAGCAGCCGTTTGCGAAAACGATGTTGGTGGTCACGTCGTCGGGACTGGGATAGGGACGGTCGGTGACCTTGATGAGCTGGGAGGAAAGGCTTTTCACGCTGCCGCCCACCAGGAGCATGATGTCAAGCATATGGCAGCAGTGGAAGGGAATCTGGGATACTTTCAGCCGGAAGTTGTTGAGTCTGTGATGCAGACAGTCGTTCATCTCCGTATCACCATGGTGTACCCAGGTGCAGTCAACGCTGAAAAGCCGTCCGGGATCGTTTTCACGCAGGAAATCCAGCGCATAGATCGTCTCGGGGAGATAGCGGCGCATGAAGCCCACCTGCACGGGAACGTGGTAACGGTCGGCGAGATCGGCGAGGTCTGCTGCTTCCCGTCCGGTGAAGGTGACGGGCTTTTCAATAAAGATGGGCTTGCCGACGGGAATGGTCTCGCGCAGCGCATCGGCATGAACCAGGGGATCAAGGCTGATGAGGAAGGCGTCTATACCCTTGAACGAGAGCAGTTCTTCCGATGTACGGCAGACCGTGCCGCCGTATTGGGCGGTCAGAGCCTCTGCAGAGGCGGGAAAAAGATCAAAAGCTGCATGAACCTGATAAAAGCCGTCCTGAATCAGGGCGTTGAGCAAGGCTTTGGTGCGGTTTCCGCAGCCGTACAGTCCAAGCTTAATCATGTTGCATCCTCCGTGAGCAAATAATGGGGTGTGCCGGAACGGTATAGACTAATCATAGAACATAATGATCCAAAAGTCAATTTCCGGAGCATAGAATTATTTGCAATCCACCATGGAAAAAATACTTCCCGACGCTCTTGCAGGATTGCGATCCTGTGGTATAATAAACTTACAATTGATCGCATACAAGGAGGAAATCCCCATGCGTACAGAAGAACTTGCCAAGCGAGAACTGATTCCGCTGTTGAAGATGAACGACGGCCGTACCGTGACGAAGGAACTGTGGCCCGAGCGTTATGCGGAGTTAAAGCATATCCTTGAACAGCATATCTACGGCATTACCCCGCCTGCGACCCGCGCCCGTTTTTCCAAGGTGAGCGTGGACGACCAGCTATGGTATGCCGGTAAGGTGCGCAAGTATGAGCTTGCTGTGACCATGGATATCGGCGACGGCAGCCATACCTTCCCGCTGCATCTGTTTATCCCCCATAAGGTGAAAAATCCCCCCGTGTTTCTGCACATCGCCTTCCGCCGCGCGCTGCCCGACCGCTACAGCCCCATCGAGGAGATCACCGACAACGGCTTTGCCTTTGCGCTGTTCTGTTATGAGGACGTGGTCAACGATCACAGCTTCGGCGATTACTCCGACGGTGTCGGCAAACTGACCATCCACGGTGCACGCAGGCGTGACGAGTGGGGCAAGATCGGTATGTGGGCCTATGCCGCCAGCCGCTGCCTGGACGTTCTCGAGGATCTGGGTGAGGTCGATGCGACGAAGGTCGCCGTAGTCGGTCACTCCCGTCTGGGCAAGACCGCCCTCTGGTGCGGTGCGCTGGACGATCGCTTCTGGGCCACCCTTTCCAACGACTCCGGCTTCGGCGGCGCTGCCATCGCCAAGCACGGCAACGGCGAGCGCGTCATCGACTTCCTGCGCGCCGGCAGCTGGGAATGGTACTGCGAGCAGTTCAAGGAATACATCGGCAAGGAAGACGAGCTGCCCTACGACCAGCATATGCTGCTGGCTATGGTCGCGCCGCGCCTTCTCTATATTGCCAGCGCCGAAGAGGATCATGGTGCCGACCCGGCGTCTGAGTTCCTCAGCGCCTGTGCAGCCTCCGAGGTCTGGGAGCTGCTGGGCGAGAAGGGCATGGTCGCGCCCGACCGCATGCCGGTGGTCAACGACTACTTCGGCGAGGGCAACATCGGCCATCATCTGCGTCCCGGACGCCATTCCTTCTCCCGTGAGGACTGGAACTACTACTTTAAGTTCCTCAAGAGCAAGATGTAAGCACTTTTTGTGCAGATTTCCCCACTTGACAAATCCAGAAAAAAGGATTATACTACTCATGTTCAAAAGCTGTGACGGGAAGAGTAGCATACCGCAGACTTCGCTCCAGAGAGGGCAGTTTTAGCTGAGAGCTGCCTGTGAAGGACGATATGTGAAGACCATCCCCGAGCTGCCGTGCCGAAAGGGTGCGTATTGTCCCCGGTAAGTGCGGCCGTGTCCTTCGCGTTAGGAAGAAGGCGCTTGTTGGCGCAAGAGATGCGGCGTTTTCGCCGTAAGCAGAGTGGAACCGCGGGTATTCGCCCGCCTCTGACAAAATAACAGAGGCGGGCGTTTTTTATTTGCCCGCCGGAAGGAGTACCCCATGAACGTCAAACTTCCCGACGGCGCGATTCTCGAAGTGGAATCCGGCGCCAGCGCCATGGACGGCGCGAAAGCCATCAGCGGCGGCCTTGCCCGTGCTGCCCTCCTGTGCAAGATCGACGGCGAACTGTCTGAGCTGTCTGCTCCTCTGCATGAGGGCGCCGAGCTGCAGATCATCACCGGCTCCGATCCCGAAGGCCTCAAGGCTCTGCGTCATTCCGCCTCTCACGTGCTGGCTCAGGCCGTCAAGCGCCTGTACCCCGAGGCGAAGCTCGCCATTGGCCCTGCCATTGATTCCGGTTTCTACTACGACTTCGATAACGAAGTGAGCTTCGACGCCGAGGCCCTGAAGAAGATCGAAGCCGAGATGAAGAAGATCATCAAGGAAGCCCTGCCTTTTGAGCGTTTCGAGCTGCCCCGCGCGGAGGCCATTGCCTTCATGCAGGAAAAGAACGAGCCTTATAAGGTTGAGCTGATTCAGGATCTGCCCGAGGACGCTGTCATCAGCTTCTATCGTCAGGGCGATTTCACCGATCTGTGCGCCGGCCCGCACATTCCGGATACCGGCCGCATCAAGGCTTTTGCTCTGCTGTCCAGCACCGGCGCTTACTGGCGCGGCGATTCCAACCGCACCATGCTCAAGCGTATCTATGCCACCGCCTTTGCCAAGAAGGAAGAGCTGGCTGAGTACGTTGCCCAGCGTGAGGAAGCCCTCAAGCGCGACCACAATAAGCTCGGCCGTGAGCTGGAATACTTCACCACCGTCGATGAAATCGGCCAGGGTCTGCCGATCCTGCTGCCCAAGGGCGCCCGTGTCATCCAGCTGCTCCAGCGCTGGATCGAGGACGAGGAGCAGAAGCGCGGCTACCTGCTGACCAAGACCCCCCTGATGGCCAAGCGTGAGCTCTACAAGATCTCCGGCCACTGGGATCACTATCTGGATGGTATGTTCGTGCTGGGCGATCCTGATGACTATGAGAAGGAATGCTTCGCCCTGCGTCCCATGACCTGCCCCTTCCAGTATCAGGTCTACCTCAATCGTGCCCGTTCCTACCGTGATCTGCCCATGCGTCTGGGCGAGACCTCTACCCTGTTCCGCAACGAGGATTCCGGCGAGATGCACGGCCTGATCCGTGTGCGCCAGTTTACCATCTCCGAGGGCCATCTGGTTCTGCGCCCCGATCAGCTCGAAGAAGAGTTCCGCGGCTGCCTGGAGCTTGCCAAATACGTGCTCGACACCGTCGGCATGCTGGAAAACTGCACCTTCCGTTTCTCACAGTGGGATCCCGCCCGCGCCGGCGTCAAGTACGAGGGTACGCCCGAGCAGTGGGAAGAGGCCCAGCGCGTCATGGGCGAGATTCTCGACCATCTGGGCATCGAGTACAAGGTCGGTATCGACGAGGCCGCTTTCTACGGCCCGAAGCTTGACATCCAGTATAAGAACGTCTTCGGTAAGGAAGATACCATCGTTACCATCCAGATCGACATGCTGCTGGCTGCCAAATTCGGCATGGAGTACACCGATTCCGACGGTCAGAAGAAGCTGCCCTACATCATCCACCGCACCTCTCTGGGCTGCTATGAGCGTACCCTGGCCTACCTCATCGAGCGCTTTGCCGGTGCTCTGCCCACCTGGATGAGCCCGCTGCAGGTCAAGATCCTGCCCATCACCGAGCGTACCCACGAGTATGCTGCCGAGGTCATGAAGAAGCTCGAGGCTGCCGGTATTCGCTGCGAGATCGATGCCCGTTCCGAGAAGATCGGCTACAAGATCCGCGAGGCGCAGATGGAGAAGGTTCCCTATATGCTCGTCTGCGGCGACAAGGAAGCCGAAGAGAACGCCGTGGCCGTTCGCTCCCGCGACGGTTCCAGCGTGAACATGAGCGTGGACGAATTTGTGTCCAAGATCCTGGTGGAGATCGCCACCAAGGCTCGATAAAACCTGAAATAGTACAAAAATCCGCTGCAGAGTTGCTCTGCAGCGGATTTTTACGTTGTGATGTATTACCAGCCGAGCTTTTCCTCGATCTGGCGGACTCTGGCCTCCCAGGTACACTCCAGCGCGTAGGCGATGCGCTTTTCACGCTTGGCGGCATCCGGGATCAGACTGCGCTCAAGGGCTTTGATGAAGCTTTCAGCGTCGTCGGCGATTTCGACGGCGTCGGCGAAAGCCAGAACCTGCTCCGGCTGGGGCGTCGTGACAATCGGCTTGCCGGTGGCAAGGTATTCGTAGAACTTCAGAGGACTGACATCCTTGGCAAGAGCGCCTGCCCGGAAGGGATTGATGCACACATCAAAGCAGGACAGGTAGCGCGGCAGTTCCTGCTGGGGTTTGAGGCCGCAGAGGCGCACATTGGGCAGCGCCCGCAGTCCGTCGGTGGCGACGCCCGGCAGCGCCTTGCCCACGAAGACGAAGGTGTACTCGGGATGTGCCTTGGCGGCGGCGGTGATCAGATCATAGTCGATGCACTCCTGCAGCATGCCGACAAAACCGATGATAGGCCCTTTGATGTCGGCAAGTTCGTCGGGAACGAAATCGAGCTTGGACTGCGCCTGGGAAAACAGCTCGTAGTTTGCACCATTCGGGATCATGTAGCTGTTTGGGTTGTACTGGGACAGGGTTTCGTGCAGACCGGCGGCGGTGGAAAATACCGTATCGCACTGCATCGCCAGATCACGCTCACAGCCATCGACCACGGCGGGATTGATCATGCCCGGATAGCCGGAATGACGGTCAACGCAGTCATAAACCACCTGCGAATGGGGAAGACGCTTGATGATGTCGCAGTGAGCGGGCAGATAGCTCCAGATAACGGGGCTTTCAAAGCCTGCCTTTTTCATGCGGCGGCGGATGAAGCCGGAGAGCCACGCCTGATTGATGCGGTTGATGAAGCGGTATTTGCTGGCAAAGGGCAGCACCGGCGGCAGCGACCAGACGGTGATGTTGTCACGGGGCTTGGGCTGCTCATGGCGGAAGGCGAAGAGCCGGCTGCGCAGGGTTTTGTCCTTGAGCGGGGCAAGGATGGAAAAGGGCGGATCGAAATAGAGAACCTCACAGTCGCGCAGACGGGTCATGACCTGCTGCTTGCGGGTGGGATAGGGATACCAGTTGGCACTTGAAAGACAGACGATTTGCTTCATAAAAACCTCAATACTTTGATTCAGCGGCCGAGCATCGTGTTGAGCCGGTTGGTGTAGTGGGCGGTATTGGCGGCAAAGACATTGTCGATGATGAGGATCTCATCAATCTCCTGTTCCTTCACAAACGCATCCAGATCACCGTTGAAGTAACGCAGATCCAGCACGTACACATGGGCATAATGGGGGATCAGGTACGGGGCAAAGGCATTGCCGTAGCTTTCCTTGAATACAAGTATATTCTTTCCGTCGGGATTGTCAAGGTTTTCAATGTCAAATCGCGGAAAATCACCGGCTAAGTAGACAGAATAACTGTTGCCGCCGCTGGCATAGGTGGCAAGAACCGTGGTGGCCTCTGCCTTGTTGGGGGTATTGCGGGAGTAACGCCAGGCATTGTGCTCGACGGGAATCTTACAGTATTCGACGTAGTCGGGCTTTGAATTGAGGGTGGAATCGTTGGCGGATGCGGCGAGCGTACCGAGGAAGCCGTTGATGGTTCCCTTTTCGTAGTCGGCGTAGTCAAGCGGCTCAAAGCCGGCGGCTTCTGCAAAGCAGGTGTAGGCGTAATAAGCACCCAGCCCGGTCCAGTGATGGTCGGTGCGGAAGTAGAGATATTCATTTGCATGGGCAGCCAGCGTGTCGTAGACATTCACGGCACAGACGTCATCGCTCAGCGCACCGTAAATATCGGCGATGTTCTGCTTCTGATCGGCGGAATAACTGGCATAGCGCTCGGGCAGATAGTAGGCAATGGAGGAAGGCACCACAAGATTGTAGACCTGCACGTCAGGGAAAGCCGCGGCGTAGGCATTGACGGCCTCAGCGTACAGAAGCTTCTGCTTCTCCGAGCCGCCGAAGAGTTCAAAGGCGCGATCACCGAAAAGCAGGACCGCACCGCTGCGCTCCAGCGTATAGCCGGGATCGGGGACGGCGGTAATGGCAGGGGTGGTTGTGGTGACAGCAGTTGTCGTGGTGGCGGAGGTCGCGGCAGTGGTGGAGGCACCGGACGAGGCGGAGGCGGCAGTGGATGCCGTCGTGGCGGCAGTCGTTGCAGCCGTGGTGGCGGCGGTTGTGGCGTCCATCGGCTCCGGCTTTGTGATGGTCTGGGTGTTGCCGATGATGCGGATGCCGTCGTAGCGGATGCCGTAATTTTCACGGATGGCCGCCGCGAAGCTCACAAAACGGTCGCGGAAGGGGAATGTATCGGAAAAATACAGCTCAAAATCCTGCATCCACTCTCCGGACAGCAGCGCCTGAACCGAAAAGGCAGGGAACGTCGCCAGATCGCGCTTTTCCTGCTCGGAAACGGTGGGTTTGGGCAGAACGAAAGAGAGCACCGCAAAGGTAAGCAGAAAAAGTGCACAGAGCGTGACGAGTGTGCACATCAGCGCACGGAATACGCTGCGTTTGCGATACCACATGAGGAAGCCTCCCTTTTAGAATCGGAAATAGAGGAACGGATTGTAACTCTCACCCACAAGCATGGCCGTGGAGACAGCGAGGAGCAGGATGCAGACGATGATCTGCAGAATGGCCAGCAGCGCGGGATTGTAGGTGCGTCCCTTCGTGAGCAGCAGATCGCGGAGCCTGGGTGCCCAGGGCAGGCAGGCGAGAATCGCGGCTGCAAAGAAGAAGAGATTGTTCATGAACCGTGCGGTGAACAGCGCATCTGTCACGGATGCGGCGCCAAAGCCCAGCAGTACGGAGAAAAGCTCACCAGCACGGCCGATATCCGTGTAGTAGAACAGCACCCAGCCGACGAGTACGGCCAACAGCAGGTAGAGATGCGAAAAAAAACGGGGAATTTTTGTCAAAACCTTGCCCCAGCCCAAACGTTCCAGTATAATAAGAATACCGAACAGTGCACCCCACAGGACAAAGTTCCAGGAGGCACCGTGCCAAAGGCCCGTCAGCAGCCAGGTGATGGCGAGATTGCGCCACAGGTGGCGGCGGTTGCCGCCCAGCGGTATGTAGACATAATCGCGGAAGAAGCTGCCCAGCGAGATGTGCCAGCGCCGCCAGAATTCCGAAACCGAACGGGACAGGTAGGGGTAATGGAAGTTCTCGTAGTAATGGAAGCCGAAGATGCGGCCAAGGCCGATGGCCATGTCTGAATAGCCGGAGAAGTCAAAGTAGATCTGCAGTGCAAAGAGCACGATGCCGTACCAGGCTTCTGCCACGGAAAGGGCAGCCAGATTGCCGTCCAGGATGGGCGCGCTGAGCTGACCGGCAGTGTTTGCCAGAATCACCTTTTTGCCAAGGCCGATACAGAAGCGCAGAGCGCCGTAGGCGATGTCGTCGGGATTGGAGCGGCGGTCGTGGAGCTCGGATGCCACGTCGGCATAGCGTACGATGGGACCCGCCACAAGCTGCGGGTAGAGGGAGAGATACAGCAGATAATCCCGGTAGCTCTTCTGCGCCCCGACACGTCCGCGATAGACGTCGATGATGTAGGTCAGAGTCTGGAAGGTGTAAAAGGAGATGCCCAGCGGCAGACGAACCGCGGGGACGGGGAGAGCCATGGGCAAAACGGCGTTGAGACTCTCCACCACGAAGCCTGCATACTTGAAAAATCCCAGCAGCCCCAGATTGATGGTCAGGGAAGCTGCCAGTATGGCCTTTGCCTTCCAGGTTCCCTGATGACGCTCAAGGAGTCGGCCGTGGAAGTAATCCAGCAGCGCCGTGAGCATCAGCAGAAATATGTACAGCGGCTCACCCCAGGCGTAGAACAGCAGAGAGAACAGCAGAAGTACCAGATTTCTGGCCGAAGTACGGCGGCAAAAGAAGTATAAAAGCAGATTCAGGGGCAAAAAAAGGTATAAAAAAACAAGACTGGAAAATACCAAGGTTTTTCCATCTCCTTCTTCTCTCCGTAACCAAAAGGTAACTGGTGTTATGTTAATTCCATTATAGCATAGCTTACACTAAAAGTCTGTTTCAATATGGTAACAATTGTTTACAAACACAGATTGAGAGAAACCGGACGCTGAGAGAAGCAACAGAGTACCCGGAAAAGGAAAATAGTTACAAATACAGGCCGATACGCCCCAATGCGTATTGACGCGAAAATACAGGAGGTCAATGATATGTTGTACGAAAGCTGGCACAGCGGTCAGAAAAAGGAATTTCTCTTCAACGGTCGGCGTACCGTTATCGTCGAGCCGGAAACGCCCCTGCCGGGCAAGCCCTGGCTGTGGCGCATGGAGTTCTTCGGCGCGTTCCCCAGCGTTGATATCGCTCTGCTCAAGGCGGGCTATTACGTGGTCTATCATTCCGTGAGCAACCGCTACGGTGATCCCTGGTCCGTCGGTGAGCTGAATAAGTTCCAGGATTGGGTGGAGGCCGAGTACGGTCTGGCAAAGAAGCCCGCCCTTTACGGTATGTCCCGCGGCGGACTGTACGCGGTCAATTACGCGCTGGCTTATCCTGAACGTACGGGGCTGCTCTATCTGGATGCTCCGGTGCTGGACATCCGTTCCTGGCCCGGTCGGTATGAGCCCAGCGCCCGCGAGTGGAAGGAATGCCTGGAGTGCTACGGCCTGACGGAAGAGACGGTGAAGGATTTCCGCGGCACACCGCTGGATCGCGCTGAAGAAGTGGCCGGTCTGAACATTCCCCTTATCGCTGTGGTAGGCGACGTGGATCGGGTGGTGCCGGTGACGGAAAATATTGATCCCTTTATGGCACGCTACAAGGCTGCCGGGGGCAAAATGGCCCTCATCCGCAAGCCGCACTGCGACCACCATCCCCACAGTCTGGAAGATCCCACGCCGATCGTGGAATTTATTCGGAGAGAGTTGGAAAAGCGTATATAAAACCGGGGCTTTCCCGGCGGATTGCTTGACAAGTCGGGCGTCTGCGCGTATAATTGAAACAAGCGGAGTCTTATCAAACGCAAGTCCTGAATAACCATATATATGGAGGAAACTGTCATGAAGAAAGTCAAATGGGGTATCCTGGGCGCCGGCGGTATCGCCGATCGTCGTTCTCTTCCCGGTATGCTGCTTGCCAAGAACTGTGAGATCGTCGCCGTGATGGACGTTCCCGCAATCATTGATCAGCTGGCGGAGAAGTACAACGCCAAGGGCTACACCGATGCCGATTCTCTCCTCGCCGATGCCAATGTCGAGGCCGTCTACATTGCCTCTCCCGTTGTTTTCCACGCTGAGCAGGTTCGCAAGGCCATCAACGCCGGCAAGCACATCCTGGTCGAGAAGCCCATCGCCAACACCGCTGCCGAGAGCGCGGAGCTGTGCAAGATGGCTGCCGACAAGGGTCTTCTCATGGCCACCGGCCTGATGATGCGCTACAACACCCATCATCAGCAGATGAAGAAGATCATCGCCGACGGCGAGCTGGGTCAGCTCATCTCCTGCCATGCCCAGTTCACCTGCTGGTATCCGGATATGCCCGGTAACTGGCGTCAGTCCAAGGCCACTGCCGGCGGCGGCGCCATGACCGACATGGGTATCCACTGCCTGGACCTCATCGAGTACATCTCCGGCCAGCGCATTGCCAAGGTTGCCGGTATGTATGATAC
>SVMB01000113.1 GCA_015067675.1 Oscillospiraceae bacterium | reverse complement strand
ACCAGCTCCTCTGCGATACCCTTGGTGAATTTGGAGCTGCGGGCTTCGTAGCCGCCTTCCGCAAAGGCAGAATAGGTGGGCAGATAGCCCTCGGAACCGTTTGTCAGGCAGCAGGGGATGGTGAAGGGGAAGGGAGACGCTTCCTTGATGCCGCGGCCGATGTCGGTGAAGGGCTCGCCGGGGAGGCCGGCAAAGGCAACGTCGCCAAAGGAGACGCAGGTTACGTGCAGATCAAATTCGTCCGGCCCGTTTTCAAGGCGTACCATGCGATACGCTTCTGCGACGACGGTGACGAGTTCCATGCCTTCAAAGGGAAGTTCGCGGTCGCGGCCGGCCTTGTTGAGAGCAACAATCTCCTTGGCATGGGGAATAAGCGCGGGATCCGGCAGGTTTGCACGGTTAAAGACACTGGTCTGACCGAAACGCACACCTTCACCGCTGACGGGAAGCGCCTTGTCATAGACTTGCAGAGCAGCACCGGCAATCACACGGCCCATACGCTGAGAATGGAGATAACCAAAGCCGGGAACGCAGCTGTCCATGGATTTTTTGCGGTCGATGGAGATATCGATGTGATTGGTGTCTCCCTGACAGCCGTTGAAGAAGATGCACTTGGAACCGGGGAGCGCACCTTCCATGGTGTCGCGGACGAATTTGGGCCAGTCGGCGGAGAATTTCGTGCCGCCGATGACGTCGGGATGAGTCTGGAAGTTGACGATGTTGATTTCCGGAGCGCCGGTGCGGATCAGACGCACCAGCTGCACCATTTCATCGGGGCTGCCGATGGGGCAGCGCACATTGGGATTGCCCCAGCCGGGATTGGTGCGGATGGAGCCGTCATTCATGCGGTAACGGCGGATAAAGGAGATGCCTTTGGCCTCGCCGCGGGCAACGCGGACTTCCGTTTCATGCAGGTCTGCAATGGCACCGATTGCGGCGTTGCCGAGCAGATTGTACATGATGAAGTTGTAGTTAAGGTTAAGCTCGAAAAGGCCGGAGGAGACACAGGGACCGGTATGGGTATGGGTGCAGGCCAGGAAAATACCCTCCACGGGCACACCGGTCATGCCGGAGATGATGCCGCGGGCCTGATCGGAATCCTTCTGGGACATACCGATGATGTCGATACTGAACAGCAGAGCGGTATTTTCACCGTCGGACACGGCAAGACAGGTAGCCAGCAGCGGATCAAGCACGCCGTCTGCACGACGCTCGTCGTAATAGCCTGCGATACAGGTTCCCATGGGCGGGGTGATGTCAACGCGGGAGAAACCGGCTTTTAACATAACAGAACCTCCTGGAAATTCATCAAAAAATGTAGGAATCCAATGATAAGAGCGGACGGGGATACCCGTCCGCTCTGTAAGGCTGCATGATTACTTGAGCTCGTTGATCAGGGCGAGGGAACCTTCGATGATGCGCTCGGCAACGCCGGGGGCGAAGCGGGAGCTGCGGGCTTCGTAGCCGCCCTCGTTGTAGTTGTCCATCATGGGATAGTAACCCTCGGAGCCATTGACCAGGCAGCAGGGGATGGTCAGCTTGAAGGGAGACTGGGACTTGATGCCGCGGCCGATGTCGGTGAAGGGCTCGCCGGGGATGCCGGAGAACACGACGTCGCCGAAGGCAACGGCGGTCAGGTGCAGCTCGAAGGAGTCGGGACCGTTCTGCAGTCTCTTCATGCGGCCGGCCTCGGCAACAACCGTGGTGAGCTCCATGCCGGTGAAACCGATCTCATCGTCACGGCCGGCTTCGTGCAGGGCGACGATGCGCTCGGCCTCGGGAACCTGCTCGGGACGGGGACGGTTGGAGGGGATGTCGATGTTCTTCTGGGCAAACTTAACCTCGCCGGCTTCCAGATCGACGGTCTTGGCCCAGACGGTGAGAGCGGCGGCGGCGACGGTACGGCCCATGTGCTTGGAGTGCTCGTAGCCGCGGTGCACGTCGTCGAAGTCGTGGAACATATCGTTGAGGTCGCCTTCCTTAGCGAAGGTATTGACGTGGTTGGTATCGCCCTGGGTGCCGTTGAAGTAGATGCACTTGATGCCGGGGAGGGCATTTTCCATGGTCTCACGGACGAAACGGGGCCAGTCGGCGGAGATCAGGTTGCCGCCGATGACGTCGGGATGGGTCTGGAAGTTGACAATGTCGATCTCGGGGCCGCCGCAGCGCTTGATGCGCAGGAGCTGGACGGTATCGTCGGTGGTGCCGATGGGCTCGACGATGTCAGGGTTGTTGACGCCGGGGTTGGTGCGGATCTTGCCGTCCTTCATGCGGTAGCGGCGCACGAATGCGACCTTGGGAGCCTCGGAACGGGCGAAGGAGAGCTTGGCGGGCTTGAGGTCGTCGATGGCGAACTTGGCCACGTCGGCAAGACGGGTGCCCAGGAAAGCGTCGTAGGTCTTGTCACCGATGTCACGGGCAACGCCGGGGCCGGTGTGGGTATGGGTGCAGGCGATGTAGCAGGCGGCGACGGGGATGCCACAGGCGGCGGAGATCTGCTCGCGGTAGATGTCGGCCTGAACCTGACCGATGGAGATGAGGTCGGCGGAGATCAGGATTGCGGTATGCTCGCCGTCGGAAACGGCCAGGCAGTTGGCCTCAAGGTTGTCCAGAACGCCCTCGGCGTTACGCTTGACGAAGTAACCGGCGATGCCGATACCCAGAGGGGGGGTAATGTCAACGCGGGCGAAACCGGCTTTGAATTCAGACATGGCAATACGCTCCTTTTATGTAATACAAATGTGGCAGAAGTCCCGTTTGAAGGCACATACTGCCCGACAAAACCAGTATACCACAAAACGGGAAATACGCAAGGCTTTTTTGTAAATTGTGGGCCTTGCGCATTTCCCGTGGTATGAAAAACCAGGGCCGCAGAATGCGGCCCTGGTTCACAGGACTGTGATATTATGCCTGATGGGAGGGAAAATTACTCGGCGTCGACGATGGCGATGTACTTCTGCATGTTCTCAAGGCCGATTTCGATGGCGGTGAGGACATCTTCCATACCCTCAAACTCAAGGGAGATGTAGCCGTCGTAGCCGTTGCGCTTGAGGACCTTCAGGCACTGCAGGGTGGGGATGTTGCCCTGACCAAAGATGGTACCGCGGAAGAAGTTGCCGCCGCGGGTTCTGCCCCAGCCGCGGCCGGGGTCAGGCAGCATGCCGGAGCGCAGGAACATATCCTTGACATGGACGTGGAAGGCCAGAGGGGCCAGCTTGCCAACGGAGATGGCGGGATCCTCGTCGGCGCAGCAGAAGTTGCCCACGTCGCAGAGCCAGCCGTAGTTGGTGCTGCCCACGGCGGTGTAGAGCTTGACCAGACGCTCAGCGTCCTGAGCAACGTAGCCGTGGTTCTCGCTCATGGTCTTAACGCCCTTGGAAGCGGCGTAATCGGTGATCTCGCGGATGTAGGGAGCGATCTGGGGGACGATGGCGTCGAAGGTGCGGATGCCGGTGTAGCCTTCGTAGAAAGCGCCGCAGATGTCGTGGCGCATGCAGGGCGCGCCGATGAGCGCGGCACGGTCGACATGCTCCTTGAGACGGGCGACTTCGGCCTTGGGATCGGGCACAAAGAAGTTGGCGCCGGTGGTGTAGCTGGCGATGGGAAGACCGGCCTTCTCACAGGCTTCGCGCAGCCGGACGATGGTGTCGCGGCCGCCCTCGAGCTCGTCGCCGATGGAGAACTCCATGGCGTCAAAGCCCAGTTCCTTTGTCTTTTCGATGGCATCGAAGAGGGTCATCTTGCCGTCACGGATCAGGCGGCTGTAGGAATAAGAGCTGATACAGGTCTTCATACGCTTATCTCCTTTATAGAAAAGTTTGGGTGAATATAAAAGTGCAAAGTATATATGACAGGAAGGGGGAGTTTTCTGCAATTGTCAAGCTTCGGCGCCTTGAGGATGTCATTGTGTTCTGGATCCACACGCCCTGTGCCCTTATGCCGGGCCCCCCGGCACTTACTTTCCGCTTGTACGGAAAGTAAGCAAAGGTACACCAGGGGTAATGAAAGAGGTCGGAACCTATCGTCAGGCCGCAGCACCCCTGGACCCCCAGACGTACTGGCGACCATCGCCTATGAACTTCACTTAACCAGGTTCATGCCGATCACAGCACCGAGGTTACAGTATACGCTCCCTTTTTTGTGTCAGAACCTTACTTGAAATACTCCACGCCACCCTCAAACAACGGCTGGTACCGGTTGCCGGGGATGTTCATACCGATGTAGTCGCCGCGGCGCTCGGTGTGCGCCATCTTGCCCAGCACACGACCGTCGGGGCTGGTGATACCCTCGATGGCGAGAACGGAACCGTTGGGATTGTGGTCGATGTCCATGGAAGGAACGCCTGCGGCGTCGGTGTACTGGAATGCCACCTGACCGTTAGCAATCAGACGCTCCAGAGTGGCGGCGTCGGCAGCGAAGCGGCCCTCACCATGGGAAACAGGCACCGCGTGCAGCTCGCCCAGCTCGCACTTGGAAAGCCAGGGAGACTTCACGGAGGCCACACGGGTGGTCACATACTTGGCCTGATGGCGGCCGATGTGGTTAAAGGTCAGAGTCGGGCAGGAAGCATCCATCTCGCGGATCTCGCCGAAGGGCACAAGACCCAGCTTGATGAGCGCCTGGAAGCCGTTGCAGATACCCAGCGCCAGACCGTCGCGGGCAAGCAGGGCATGAACCGCCTCGGTGAGCACGGGATTGCGGAAGTAGGCCGCGATGAACTTGCCGGAGCCGTCGGGCTCGTCGCCGCCGGAGAAGCCGCCGGGGAAGATGATCATCTGGGCACGGTCGAGAGCCTTCTTGGTCGCCTCGATGGACTCGGAGAGGGCAGCCGCCGTCAGGTTGCGCACGACGATGATCTCAGCCTCGCCGCCTGCACGCTCAAGAGCACGGGCGGTGTCATATTCGCAGTTGGTGCCGGGGAAGACCGGGATAACTGCACGGGGCTTGGCGGAAAGAATGGCGGGCTTGGCAATGCTGCGCTCGGCGTAGTTGATGGGAGCAACTTTGTCGGTGATTTCGATACCGGCACGCACGGGGAAGACCTTGGCAAGAGGAGCCTCCCAGGTCTTGGTCAGCTCATCAAGGCAGAGCTTCTCGTTTTCGTAGCTGATGGCAGCCTCGCAGGCGGTGGAGCCGATGAAGTCGGCATTGTCAATGGCGCAGGCAGCTTCAACGAGGATGGAACCGGGGTTGAAGGCGGCAAAGAGGTCGGATTTGGCCTCGAAGCCGACGGTGTTGCCCACGCAGGCCTTGAAGATGGCCTCGGCGATGCCGCCGCGCTCCAGCGCACGGGCGGAGAGGATCTTACCCTCGCGGGCGAGAGCGGTCACGCGATCCCACTGGGCAAGAATGCCGGGGTAATCGGGAGTGCCGTCGGCGAGAACGGGGGCATTGATGAGGTAAACAGGGTGATTGCAGCCCTGGAAGTCGGCAGGAATGAGGTTTTCGGCCTCGGCAGTGGCGATGGAGAAGGCCACCAGTGTGGGCGGCACGTCCATATCGCGGTAGGAGCCGGACATGGAGTCCTTACCGCCGATGGCAGCGATGTTCAGGCCAACCTGCGCGGTGAAAGCGCCCAGCAGAGCGGAGAAGGGCAGACCCCAGCGGGCGGGATCGGTACCCAGACGGGGGAAGTACTCCTGCAGGGTGAGGTAAGCGTCGCGGCGGTCGAAACCGGCGGCGATGAGCTTGGAAACAGCGGTGATGATGCCCTGA
Organism: Oscillospiraceae bacterium; assembly: GCA_015067675.1. Lineage (GTDB taxonomy): Bacteria > Bacillota > Clostridia > Oscillospirales > QAMX01 > SIG502. The sequence continues at coordinate 4,477 of SVMB01000113.1, read as the reverse complement.
GCAGAGCCGAGGAAGGGATTCTGGGAGAGAACCGCCGGATCACCGCCGAAGGCCATACCGGAAACGGTGTTGGTTTCACCGGAGAGCACGGGGAGCTTGGCGATCATCAGGGGAGAGGGCGCAAGACCGGTCTTGCCGCCGTAGGGAGCAAGCACGGAGGACGCGCCGATGGAGCCGTCGAAACGTTCGCCCAGACCACGCTGAGAGCAGACGTTGAGGTCGGAGAGGAGGGCAGTCATGCGGGCACGGAAAGCACCGGCGGGGAGCGCCTGCACCGGCACGGGCATGGAACCGACGGAAGCGGTGGCAGACTTGGAGGCGCCGTTGGTATTGAGGAAAGCACGGCTGATGTTGACAATCTGACGGCCGCGCCAGGTCATGGTAAGACGGGCTTCTTCGGTAACGGTGGCAACGATGGTAGCCTCGAGGTTTTCGGCCGCAGCCTTCTTCATGAACGCTTCGGCATTCTCGGGGGCGACGACCACGGCCATACGCTCCTGAGACTCGGAGATGGCAAGCTCGGTGCCGTCCAGACCGTCGTACTTCTTGGGCACACGGTCGAGATCGATGGCCAGACCGTCGGCCAGTTCACCGATGGCGACGCTGACACCGCCTGCGCCGAAGTCATTGCAGCGCTTGATCATGCGGGTCACTTCGCCGTCACGGAAGAGACGCTGAATCTTGCGCTCCTCGGGGGGATTACCCTTCTGAACCTCGGCAAAGCAGGTGGAAAGGGAGGTTTCGGTGTGCGCCTTGGAGGAACCGGTAGCGCCGCCGCAGCCGTCACGGCCGGTGCGGCCGCCCAGAAGCACGATCACATCGCCGGGGGCGGGCACTTCGCGCACCACATGGGAGGCGGGAGCAGCACCCACGACCGCGCCGATCTCAAGGCGCTTGGCGACGTAGCCCTCGTGATAGAGCTCATGGACCTGACCGGTGGCAAGACCGATCTGGTTGCCGTAGGAGGAGTAACCGGCAGCAGCGGTACGGGTCAGACGACGCTGAGGCAGCTTGCCGGGGATGGTCTCGGAGAGGGCCTTACGCGGATCGGCACAGCCGGTGACGCGCATGGCCTGATAGACATAGGAACGACCGGAGAGCGGATCGCGGATAGCGCCGCCCAGGCAGGTGGCAGCGCCGCCGAAGGGCTCGATCTCGGTGGGATGGTTGTGAGTCTCGTTCTTGAACATCACCAGCCAGTCTTCCTTCTGGCCGTTGATAACGGCGTCCACATGGACGGAGCAGGCGTTGATCTCTTCGCTCTCATCGATACGGGGCAGCTGGCCGCGCTTCTTGAGGAGCTTGACGCCGGTGGTGGCGATATCCATCAGGGTCACGGGGCGCTTGGCGGCCTTCTCTTCGCCGTAGATTTCCTGACGGGCGGCGAGGTATTCCTCAAAAGCAGCCTTGACGGCAGCATCGGCGATTTCGCCGGTGGACAGATGGGTACCGAAGGTGGTATGACGGCAGTGGTCGGACCAGTAGGTATCGACCATGCGGATCTCGGTGAGGGTGGGATCGCGCTTTTCCTCATCGCGGAAGTAGGCCTGCAGGAAGGTCAGGTCATCGATATCCATGGCGAGGCCGAGGGAGTTGAGAAGCTCGCCCAGAGCAGCGGTGTCCATGGTCACAAAGCCTTCGATGATCGCAACATCGTCGGGAGTACCGTAGTCGGTTTCCAGGGTGGAGACGCGCTCGAGGGAAGCCTCACGGCACTCAACGGGGTTGATGAGGTGGGCGGAGATGCGGGCCATGTCGTCGTCGGACAGCTTGCCCATGAGGATATAGACGCGGGCGGCACGAACCAGAGGACGCTCCTTACCGGTGAGGATACCGATGCACTGCGCGCAGGAGTCGGCGCGCTGGTCATACTGACCGGGCAGGGACTCAACAGCGAGGATGCGGTGATCGCCGTCGATGGCGGGGAGTTCTTCGTCGATGCAGTCGTCGCACTGCGGCTCGGAGAAGACGTTGACGCGGGCAGCGCGGTAGTCTTCCTCGGACACGCCCTGCACGTCATAGCGGCAGAGCAGACGAACACCGGTCAGGCCGGTGACAGAGAGGTCGCCGCGCAGTTCACGCAGCAGAGCCTGCGCTTCCAGATCAAATCCGGCGCGCTTTTCGGTATAACAGCGGTATACAGCGTTCATAAATCCTCCTAAAGGGATGTATATTATAAAGATTAGGATACGCAGGATGGTGGGGAAGTGATTTTGGGGAGAAAGAGTTAGGGGTTTTAAGAACTTAATAGGTTTCGGCGGCTTGAGCATGTCATAGGGTTCTCGTCCTACGCCCTGTGCCGTTCCCGCACCCGGACCCCATTTCTTTCCGCGGCGAAAGAAATGGGGGAAAGAACGCCGCCGGGGCAGGAAAAGCCGAATTGTTCGGCGAAAGGGGCCGCAGAGCCCCGGACCCGGAAGGGTACAAAGGGTTCTTCGCCCGACGAAGAAGCAACCGCTATGGGCGCGCCTGCTGCCCCGAACTCAGAGCTTTCTGCCCTCGGGGGGACGTTTGCAAACCTACGGTTTGCATAGGCCGTGACAGAAAGAGGGTTCTCGCCGGCTGCGCCGCAGGCGAACACGCTTACAGATACCTGTAACACGACTCTTTTTGTCTCACCAGGACTTGCGAGTTAACTATAAAGGGTGGTTTCTGATACATTTAATCGGGAAATCTCGCTACAATATCCCTTGCAATAGCCTCGAAGGCAACAGAACCCTCAAAGTTCTCGCCGGCATAGCCGGAAATGTCCTGACCGGCCATGGCGGCATCGGCAAAACGGACACTGCGGCGGATCGGAGGGCCGAGAACGGGATAGTTGTCGCGGATCTTTGCCATAATGTCGCGGGCATGCTTGGTGCGTTCGTCCACCATGGTGATGACAGTGCCCAGAAGCTTCAGCCGGGGATTGTAGCGCTGTACCTCGCCGATGGTAGTGCTGATCATCTCAAGCCCCTTGTAGGCAAGATAGGTCGGCTCGATGGGAACCACCACGAAGTCCGATGCCATGAGACTGTTGACGGTGAGCACGCCCAGAGAGGGCATGTTGTCGATGAGCACCACGTCGTAGAGATCGGATACGGTGGCCAGCTGCTCGGCAAGGATGTACTCGCGGCCCATCATGCCGGTGATCTCAAGCTCTGCCCCGGCTAAATCAATGGAGGCGGGCAGCAGATCAAGATAGGGGATTTCCGTGCGCACGATGGTAGGCAGGGTATCTGCCCTGCGGGTCATAATGTGGTAGGTGTTCTGGTCAAATGCGGTGGGGTCAAAACCCAGATAGATCGTCAGCGACGCCTGCGGATCCAGATCCACCAGCAGGACACGCAGCTCCTTGGCGGCGAGAGCTGCGCCGGTGTTCAGGGTGGTCGTGGTCTTGCCGACGCCGCCCTTGTTGTTGGCTACGGAGATGATGATCATAAGACAGCTCCTGTCTGCGCCCGGAGAATGCGCGTAATAATACAACAATACTATACCATCAATCGGCAGGAAATGCAACGGCAAAAGTCAAAAACCGGGGAAGAAACCACCGCTATTTCCCGGCATTTCGTGAAAAAGCCCCGACGGAGGCGAGAAGCCCGGCAAAATGCGATAATCCCCGGACCTGCCGCGCCGCTCTTGCAATTCCCGCAGGATGAGGGTATAATGTAGAAGAATACGGCAAACAGCCTGATTTAGCCATGGAGGACATAACCATGAAGCCTTTGATCGTGATCACGCCCGCGTATGATTTTCCCAAGCCTGAGGATACCGTCAACTATAACGCCCGCATCCAGCGCACTTATACGGACGCCATCGTGAAAGCCGGCGGCGTGCCGGTGATGATGAGCTGGGACGAGGAGGCAGGCCTGCTGGATTATGCCGACGGCGTGCTGTTTTCCGGCGGAGTCGATCTGGATCCGGCAATTTTCGGTGAGGAAAAGTTCAATGATACCGTGAGCATCTGCCCGCTGCGTGACCGGGTGGAGCTCGCCCTTGCAAAGCAGTGCTTTGAACGGAAGATTCCGACGATGGGCATCTGCCGCGGCATCCAGACGCTCAACGTAGCCCTCGGCGGCACACTCTGGCAGGATATCCCGGGACAAAACCCCGACGCGCTTGTGCATGCTGCCGGTGCGACCCATGATATCCGCGTGGCGCAGGGATCCTGGCTTGAGCAGATGTTTGGTACCGAAACCTGCACCAACAGCTACCACCATCAGGCGGTCAAGGAGCTTGGCGCGGGACTCAGAGCTCTTGCATGGTCGCCCGACGGCTACATCGAGGCTTTTGAGCATGAGAGCCTGCCTCTGTTTGCTACCCAGTGGCACCCCGAGCGCATGACCGGATACATGAAGCAGGATAATCACCCGGACATGGCGCCGCTGTTTGAGCGCTTTGTGGAGATGTGCCGGGTGTATAAGGCTGAAAAGAGCCTTGCGGCGGTCTGACGGGAATGATGCCCTGAAACTCTTATCTTTTTTTCTACGGAGGATAC
>SVMB01000008.1 GCA_015067675.1 Oscillospiraceae bacterium | reverse complement strand
GCCCGGCTTTACGACTCTTTATGAGGAAAAGGGCGATAACGACGAAAAGAGCGTGTCGCTGCCAGCGCTGGAAGAAGGCGATGTGCTGAAGCTGCAGGAGCTGATTCCCGCGCAGCACTTCACCGAGCCGCCTCCGCGCTATAATGAAGCGTCTCTGATTAAGACGATGGAAGAAAAGGGCATCGGCCGTCCGTCTACCTATGCCTCCACCATCTCCACGATTCTGGATCGTGCCTATGTGGAGCGTGAGGGTAAGGCGCTGAAAGCCACGCCTCTGGGCGAAGCGGTGACGGATCTGATGATCCAGCGCTTCTCCGATATCGTCAATGTGCGCTTTACCGCCGGAATGGAAGCAAGCCTGGACCGTGTTGAGACGGGTGAGGCCTCCTGGACGGCGATTCTGCATGAATTTTATGATAAATTTGCCGCTGAGCTGAAAAAAGCCGAGGCGGAGATGAAGGAACAGCGCATTACCGTGCCGGAAGAGGAAACGGATGAGATCTGTGAGCTGTGCGGCCAGAAAATGGTCATCAAGTACGGCAGATTCGGCAGATTCCTGTCCTGTAAGGCCTATCCGGAGTGCAAAAATGCCAAGCCTATTATCGAGGATACCGGCGGCAAGTGCCCGCTCTGCGGCGGTCGTGTGGCAAAGCGCTTCTCCCGCAAGAAGAAGGCGTTTTATATCTGCGAAAACAATAAGGGTAAGGATCAGGGATGTTCGTTCATCACCTGGGATCAGCCGCTGACGGATCTGTGTCCCAAGTGCGGCAAGACCCTGTTCAAGCACAATTATCGCGGCGAAAAAGATATCCGCTGCCTCAACGAAGGCTGCGACTACAAACAGGATTTGAAGGATAAGAAAGAAGCATGAGCACTCAGCACGCGACGGTCATCGGCGCGGGTCTGGCGGGCTGCGAAGCTGCGTGGCAGCTTGCACGCCGCGGCATCCGCGTGACGCTGATTGAACAGAAACCCCATAAAAAGAGTCCCGCCCATCAGGCGGACAGCTTTGCAGAGCTGGTCTGCTCCAATTCCCTGCGGGCGGATAATTTCGGTACGGCTCCCGGACTTCTCAAAGCCGAGCTGCGCCGGCTTTCCTCCCTCATCATCGGCTGCGCCGATGAGACGAAGGTGGAGGCGGGCGGTGCGCTGGCGGTTGACCGTGAGGCGTTTACCCGCCGTGTCACCGAGAAGATCCTGGCCCATCCCCTCATCACCGTGGAATACCGGGAATGCACCGAGATCCCCGAGGGTGAGGTCATCATCGCCACGGGACCTCTGACCGAGGGGGCGATGGCTGAGCGCATTCATGAGCTCTGCGGCGATCCGCTCAACTTCTTTGATGCGTCGGCGCCCCTTGTGGTGGCCGACTCCATCGATATGGAGTATGCGTTCTATGCTGCGAGGTATGACCGTGGTACCCCCGACTATATCAACTGTCCCATGTCCGAGGAAGAATACAATGCTTTCTGGCAGGCGCTGACCACCGCGGAAACCGCCGATGTCCATGGCTTTGAAAACCACATGGTATTTGAGGGCTGTATGCCAATCGAGGTCATGGCGCTGCGCGGACAGCAGACCATCGCTTTTGGTCCCCTGCGTCCCGTAGGTCTCACCGATCCCAAGACCGGAAAGATGCCCTATACCGTGGTGCAGCTGCGCAAGGACAATGCGGAAGGTACGCTTTACAACATCGTAGGTTTCCAGACCCACCTCAAGCACCCCGAGCAGAAGCGCGTCTTTTCCATGATACCGGCGCTGCATAAGGCGGAGTTTGCGCGCTACGGCGTCATGCACCGCAACAGCTTCCTCAACTCGCCGGAGCTTCTCGATGCGGGCTATGCGCTCAGAAGCGATCGCCGTATCCGCTTTGCCGGCCAGATGACGGGCGTTGAGGGCTATATCGAGAGTACCGCTTCGGGATATGTGGCGGGCTTTAACCTTGCTCAGAAGCTTCTGGGACAGGAAGAGACCGTGTTCCCGCGTGAGACGGCCATTGGTGCGCTGGCGCTTTACATCAGTGAGGGAAGCCTCATGGAGTTCCAGCCGATGAATGTCAATTTCGGCATCATGACTCCTCTGGAGGGCCGATATAAGGGCAAGCGCAATAAGAAAGAAAAGGTCTGCGAGCGCGCGCTGCAGGTTCTGGAGACGCTGGAACCTCAGTTCCGCGTGGAAAATGAAGCGGAAGGCGGAAACAAACTGTGAAAATCATTCTGGATGCCATGAGCGGCGACCTGGGTCCCCGTCCCGTCGTGGAAGCGGCGGCAAAGGTTATTGCTGAAAAACATATTGAAGTGATGCTGGTAGGTAAGCCTGACGCCATTGAGAAGGCGATTGCCGAGGCAGGCGTGGCCCGCGACGGCATCAGCATCAAGGAAGCCTCCGACGTCATTACGATGGAGGATGACCCCACGAGCTCCATTCGCAGCAAGAAGGATTCTTCCATGGTTGTGGCGCTCAAAGCCCTCTCCGAGGGCGAAGGCGATGCGCTGGTGTCCGCCGGTAATACCGGCGCGCTGCTGACCGGTGCAACCCTCATCGTCAAGCGTCTGCCGGGCGTTCGACGCGGCGCCATCGGCACCGTGATTCCCACGGGGGAAGGCCGCTCGCTGCTGATTGACTCCGGCGCCAATGCCGAGTGCACGCCGGAATATCTGGTACAGTTTGCCCATATGGGTACGGCCTATATGGCGGGCACCCAGGGGATTGAAAAGCCCCGCGTGGGACTTCTTAACAACGGCACCGAGGAGCACAAGGGTGCGCCGCTGCAGAAGGAGACCCATCAGCTTCTCAAAGCGGAAGCCGGGATTCATTTCATCGGCAACGTTGAGGGACGCGATCTGGCGGCAGGAGCCGCGGATGTGTATGTCTGCGACGGATTTACCGGCAATCTGGTCTTAAAGACCTATGAAGGCGTGGGGATGTATTTCAGCAAGGTGCTGAAAACCATGTTCAAGCGCAACGTGCTCACGATGCTGGCGGCGCTGATGTTCAAGAAAGACATCAAGGATCTCAAGAGCCGCATGGATTACCGTGAAGTAGGCGGTGCGCCGATTCTGGGCATCAACAAGCCTGTCATCAAGGCGCACGGCTCGTCCGACGCCCGTGCATTTGAAACGGCGATGGGGCAGGCCATTCGGTTTCATGAAAGCGGCGCAGTTGCCAAGATGGCGGCGGCGCTGGCTCCCGACAAGAAGTAAGCGGAGGGATTTGAGATGATTTTCGACATTCTGGTGCAGCTTTTGTCCGAACAGTTTGACGTGGAACCCAATACCATCACCATGAACACCGATCTGGAAGAAGAACTGGGCGCGGATTCTCTGGACGCCGTGGAACTGGCACTGGCGCTGGAAGAAGAATTTGATCTGGAGAACCTTCTGGAAGAGGATATGCTGAGATTCCACACCGTCGGTGACATCGTGGAATTCATTCAGGAAAGAGTTGACTGAGGAACCGTATGCATTCGCTGGAAGAAAAAATCGGATACAGCTTCAAAAGCCCGTCGCTTTTGAAGAATGCGCTGCAGCACAGCTCCTATGCCAATGAAAAGAAAGGCCGCCACCACAAGCCCGGCGAGCCCATCGGCTCCAACGAGCGGTTGGAGTTTCTGGGTGACGCGGTTTTGAGCGTTGTAACCGCCGACTATATCTACCGTCACTTTCCCATGATGCCGGAAGGCAACCTGACAAAGCTCCGTGCAACCGTGGTTTGTGAGCAGGCGCTGCATCGGCAGGCACTGAAAATGGGCCTGGCCGAGCATTTGCTGCTGGGCAAGGGTGAGGAAGCCGGCGGCGGACGGGAGCGCCCGTCGATTCTGGCTGACGCCGTGGAAGCTGTCATCGGTGCCATCTATCTGGACGGCGGCATGGAACCGGCGCGGAAGTTTATCCTCAGCTTTACGGAGGAAAACATCCGGGAGGCCGTGCGCCACAGTGTATCCAACGACTACAAGACTATCCTGCAGGAGATCGTGCAGAAGAACAAGCAGGAGACGCTCTCCTACCGCACGGTCAGCAGCACTGGCCCCGATCACGACAAACAGTTTGCCGTTGAGCTGCTGCTCAACTCCAATGTGTTTGCCCGCGGCGAGGGTCACTCCAAGAAAGCTGCCGAACAGGCAGCAGCCAGGGAAGCCCTGCGGCTGATGGGTGAAGAAGTGTAATAGAAGCAATCAATTACCGCCTGTTTTTTACAGGCGGTAGTGCTCTTTATAGCAGTTTGTGGTCTATGACGCAGGATTTGACGTTTGGAAAAGGTGGATTAAGATGAAAAAGACGATTATTATGCTGGTGGCAGCCCTTTTGATACTTGCGCTGCCTGTATATGCGACCCAGGTGACGGAGCCGGACATTTCGGGAGAAAATGCAACGTTTGTGCCTGGACTGTACTGGAAACAGTATAGTATGCAGAACGTGGACGGCGTATGGCAGCCTGTAATTGACGAAGATGAGCAGTACCGCAGCGAAGCTGTGGAGGTTTGGTGCGGCAGTGAACGCCAGATTGTGCTGTATTATTATGACGGAAACGATTTTGTTGCGTTGAAAGACGGTGTTTCCGTCGATAGAGATCTGAGCCTGGAACCGTACAACAGTGCATCCCATCCCGGCTATTATATTCTACATGCCAGCAGTTTTGAAGGCTCAGCGCTTTCCTATGCGGCTATGGGTGAAGGGAACGGAGTAACCTATACTCTTCCTGTCAGCGTAACGCTGCCGGATGTGGGTATTTACAGTTCTCCTTCCGCGACGAAAGAGAATTTCCTCACGGAAGTCAGCATTAACGGAGATGAATCTGTCACCGTTTATGTACTGCCGCAGAACGCAGCCGATTTCACGTCTGCAACAACCGTCTCGAGTGATAATCACCTCGTAACGGCAGAAATGAAAGCAGGAACAGCCGGTACCTGCTATGCAGAGATTACCATTGCTCCTCAGATGAGCGGTGAAGCAGTGATCACGTTTGAAACTGTGGTTGGAGAGTACACATACCGTCAGGGTACGATTATGAAGGTGAAAAACCTTCAGCCTCGGCTGGAATGGCGCAGAGTCAATTCGGATAAGAACAAAATCCCTTCTCTGAGTGATCATGCGGAGAGCGCATGGACTTTGTCTGTAGGAGACAGGGCTCAGGCTGCACTCTGTTTCTTTGACGGCGAAAAGACAGTTCAATTGTCGGAAAACGACGTTACAGTTTCGGATTCTTCTGTGTTTTCCTTTGAAAGATGGGAGGCAAATGGTCAGATCTATGAGGGTTATTACAGGCTGTATGCTGACAGTATCGGCTCTGCGACTGTCAGCTACACCCATAACAACAAGACTTATACCGTCAGTGTAAATGTCACACTGCCCAAGCTTGGCTTTTACAGCAGCCGGGAAGTGACCAAAGAAAGCTTACTGACGCAGTACATCGTGAAGGATGACGAAGAAGTTACCCTTTACGTTCTGCCCTATGATCTGCATTTCTCTTCTCAGCCCGAGATATCCTGTTCCAGCGAATTTGCAAACGTGACCTGCAACCCGATGAATTACGGTTCGGAGAACGAGCCGGTCTATGGTGCGGAGGTCAAATTCACATTGAAAGACAATGCGCCGGATCGCTTCATGCTGAATGTGGAATATACCGGCGGCGGAGAGAAGAACCGCTCGGCTGATATCGAAATTGTGAGCCGACGTACGAATCTTGTGTACAGCATGGCTGGCTGGTCAAACGCCGGACCGGTGGAGAATACGGGTAATTTCAAGCAGTCGAGCTTTTCCAATACAATGGGCTCGTATAATATTTGTTTTTACATGACGGATGAAAACGGCGGCTATACCCGAATTGACGACGGTGTGACAATCGTGCAGGGAAACGCAGGGGCTTTTTCGCTGACGAAACATGCTGCCCCGGGCATCTGGACGCTGAAGGTCAGTGATGTAGGTCAGGCAGCGGTGCAGTATACTTACAATGGAAAGACTTACACCCTGCAGCTGAACAGCGTTCTGCCGCCGTTTGGTGCATATACGCAGTCAACGGCGTCTGCAAGTACGCTACTGAGCAAGAGCAATCATCTCAGCATCATCAACGAACCGGTCAGTTTCTACCTGATTTCGGCGGAGAACGTCGGCAGTATTGACCGGATTGATGTGGAACTGACGGATTACAGCAGCGGAACAGATACAAAGACGATTACGTTTTATGGAAGTGGTGCCGATACGGCGTCTCTGCCATCATGGCTCAGCTTTGATTTGGCTAATTACAGCGGAACAGGAAACGTCAAGGTAACCGTGGACAAGTCCTTTGTTGGATTTTGGGGCATCAACTTCCGGGCGTACAGCGGAAACCGTGATTTCTCAGGTTCTGACTTCCAGATCCGGGACATTATGAATATGAAGGCTGAGGTTCCGACCTTTACCCATGACGGCAAGACCTATGCGGTGGCTATCGCGGGCATCTATGAATCCGGTGGTCTGTTCATGCACACTCCCGGTTCGGGTACCGGCGGAAGCGGAGCCATTGAGAATGGCTTTGAAATGACCCGTATCGTCGGTATTATGGAAAACTATAACACTGCGACCGAACGGGAAGCAGTGGAAATGTACAAGTACATCAAAAACGTTCAGTACAGCATCAAAAGGTTTCGCAATGCAGACGGCTCAACGGGAGAATGCTGGCTTGATCTGAGTGATATCAATGTCGATCGAGGTAATGCCATTGTTCCCGGTGTCCGTGGTGTTGCCGATGGACAGGGTGAGGCGCTGCTGTGGGCGGATATTACTATTGAGCTGCCCAAAATGGCGCCGTTTACTGTCAGCAGCTGGGTCAACATTCACTGGCTGGGAGACCAGCAGTTTGTGCTCGATCTGGGTCAGGGAGAAAATCCAGTGGATACCGTCGAGGAAATCAATGCAATTCTTGCCAGTGATGACGCCCTTCTTGCCTACTTCAAGGAGCGGAATCCTGAGGGGTACGCCGCCTACGAATACTTTAAGACCAATCCCAATGTGTCATCCAACCGCATCATGCTTAAGCTCCCGGCGGTGACTTACACCGGCATCATCGAGAGCCACACAAGTTCTGCACTGAACCTGCTCATTGACGGTACCACGATTACGCGCAAAGATGAGTCCGGTACTATCCTTGAAACCGTCAGCCGTACCACCATTTCAGGCGGCATCTTCATCGGAAACGGCATCAGTGAGGGAAAAATCACAAACCGCGGTGATCTGGGACGAATTTACCATATCCGCTTTGTGGAAAATAAGGACTATACGCGCGTCATCGACGGCGAAGCCGTCACTGTCGGCATCTACTCCGATGTCGGCGAATGTGATATCGGTTTTTGCAGCTTTGAAGGCTTTAGTTACGCAATCTACAACGAGAAAAACGGCTATTCGCATCCCGATTACAACAATTACTTCAAGGGCAACGGCGTAGCAGTCTATTATAACAGTGGAATCAAGAATCAGGGCAACGCCAACGCAGAAGTCCGCTATTCGGTTTTTGAGGACAACGATATTGCCATCTGGATTGACGCACTGCCCAGTTATATCCAGCCTTACGATTACCGTGTCTATGGCTGCGACTTTATCAATAACCAGCATGATTTCCGCGCGGAGACCGTCAAAGGCAGCACGTTCTGGTTTATTGGCAACTTCTTTGGCAGAACGAAGGAAAGCCATGATCCAAACCGGGGTCTTGATGAATTGGATATCCGCGAGGTACAGCAGCGCAAGGCAAACACCATTGTCAATGGCCCCGGCCGCGTTATCACCGATCCCTCTTGGCGCGTGCGCAACAACTGGATCACCATCCGCGGCGACCGGGTCTGGGAGAAGAGTCTTGAGGAACGGATAGGTATGACGTTGACGGTAGATGCAGACGCAATTGCGATGCTCAACGGTTCCGCGTCACAGTACAAGATCGATGCAGCCACTTTTGACGAAAAAGATGCGTTGGAGATCACCATGGAAGACGAGTACGAAACGATTCTGGGCATCTGGAATTTCAATTGATGTGTCGGAAACGGAAGGTATGCAGACAGCATATTGTTTTGTATCGCGGAGTGATTTATAATGGTGATAAACATAACGTGATTGAAAGGGCGGATAAAGATGAAGAAAACGATCCTGCTGCTTATGGCACTGCTGCTGCTCGCAGTGCCGGTTTATGCGACGGATGGGGCGCAGACGGAAGACGGTGAAAAACCTCCGGTGGGGCTGTACATAAGCAATGTGAATTATGACAACGAAAAAGGTGCCTACAGTGCGGGAAACCACCAAAAAGAAATGGAATTGCCGCTTGGAGAAGACTGGTGGGTAATGCTTGAGTATTATGACGGAGTAGCCTACCAGCCGCTCTCAGCTTTTAATGTCACGCTGACACCGGATAACAGCGTTTTCACCATCGAGTCGGCCAATGAAAATTCGGCCTTTGCGGGTTACACGCTGCTGCGGGCAAGCGGCGTTGGAGAGGCGCAGATTGTGTATGTGGTTGGTGAGGGCGATGAACGCGTAGAATACTCCGTTAAACTACGTTCACTGCTGCCGGAGATCGGTTTCTACAGCGGGACTTCGACTGAAACATATATCGAACAATTCACGCTTACAGACCTGAATAAAGAGTTATATGTTCTGCTGGCCCATGCGCCTGAGTTCAATGGCGAACTGAACGCATTTTATATTCATAACGACGAACCTGTTTTTTCAGATGCGGTCACCCTCTCGGAGGTAACAAACTACGGGACAGAAGCTGCTCCATTGTACGGTGCCAAAATCACGCTGGACAAAGATGGCGATCTGCCGGAGAATTTTGAGTTGATTGTTGAATGGGCGTATACAGACGGATGTGCCGGAACGGATATCCACGTCACGAATTCCCGTCCGCAGCTGCTGTATAAGCGTGTGAATATTATCAATAATGTGCCGACTCCGGTGGAGCCTTACGATCATCGGGTGAACCTGACACCGAACGGCAGCCTGCGGCTGAAGCTGGAGCTTCAGGACGGCGAGAACACGAGAACGATCCCGGCTTCCGAGGTCACGCTGGAACAGTCCGGCAATGTATTCTCCATCGAGACGCTGGAACACAACGGCACAAGTTACGATCAGATGTGCCATCTGTATGCAAACGGCATCGGCGAGGCGCAGCTTGTATACAAAGACGGCGAAAAGGAATACCGGATTCCGGTGAGATCAGAGCTGCCTGCTATCGGCTTCTACAGTGCTCCGACAGTATCGGTTGATACACTTCTTACAGAATTCCGAGTAACGGAAGACAATAGCGGTGTTTTCTATCTGCTTCTGACACGTGATCAGCTTGTGAATCCAACCCACAAGATTGAGCACGGTGAGGAATATGTGGATAGCTGTGAGTTTAAAAACTTTGGTACGGAGGAAAAACCTGTCTATGGTGTAAAGATTAAGCTGAAAGACGAATTCCCTGCCGAGTTTGACCTGAATGTGAGGATTGACGCAGATAATTGGAATAATAACCGCGGTATCCGTGTCAAAGATAACCGCCCGGGGCTGGTATACAGCATCGCGGATATGATGTACGGTGTACCGCAGGAGAATCCCAACCGACAGAAAGAGAAAGTGTATGATTATCCGATCGGAGCAAGGTATGTCTGCTTCTATCTCTCTGATGCGGATGGAAACTATCAGCGTATCGACGATGGAATCACCCTTGTTCAGGAAAAGAATGCCTCCACGCTGGAAAAGACTCAGACGAAGGGTGTCTGGAAGCTCAACGCAATGGGCGCGGGACAGTTTGTCTACACGACCGGCGGCAAAACCTACAAACTTGCGCTGAATCCTGTACTTCCCGAAGTCGGCCTTTACACTGCCGCGACTCCCTCTGCCTCGGCGTATGTGGACAACGGCAGGGTGTTCACGATGGATGGGCAGTCAGAGAGCCTCTGGCTGTCATGCAAAAATCCCCAGATCATCCAGACGATCAGTGTAGGTGTGATCGATAGTCTGAAAGGCAGCACAACAACGACGGTGATCTACGGCAGTGGCGCAGATGAAGCATCCAATCCTTCTCTGCCTGCATGGCTTTCGATGGATCAGACGGGAGCACCGGGTTCCTTCAAATTTACGATTGATTCGCAAAAGTTCAGCGGACGATATGAGTTTGTGTTCTTTGTAAACTTCGGGAACGGGGGGCAGAACCTGAGCTTTGATGTCTCGGAGCCTGCCTACGCCGTAACGGATATGCCGACCTTTGAGTACGAGGGCAAAAAGTACGCCATTTCTCTTGCTAAACTGTGGCATTCCGGGCTCGGTGAAGTTCTGAATCTCCGTCTCCCGGGAACCGGCGAATCGGACGGAAACATCAATCCCGACGGCAGTACCAATGAACGCGTCTGGACGGAGTTTGTTGGCATCATGCAGGATTACGGCATAGCCAGCGTGACCGAAGCGTTTGATATGTACCAGTATGTCACCGGACTGGAATGTGAAATCGGTACTTTTACCAATGCCGACGGTTCTGATGAATGCTTCCTGTCCATCACCGATTCCACGTTTGAACGCGGCGGAGTCAATGTCCCGGCAGTTGAATTCCGCGCAGGTTCATACGGATTTGCCGTCATTCAGACCAAAATCACGCTGGATCTGCCGGATCAGGATCCGATGGTCTTCCAACTGTATTCCACCTTCAAAAAACATGGTGCCGTGCAGAGTTTTGAGCTGGATCTGTCCAAAAATGTTGATGGATACGGCCCGATTGATACAACAGAAAAACTCAACGCAATTCTGGCAAGCTCTGAGGCTTTTGACAGATATTATGCGGCCAATGATCCGGACAAGGTGGAAGCTTATCAGTGGTGCAAAAATCCGGCAAACATGATGAGCCACAATGTCGATCTGAAGCTGCCGCCGGTAACCTATGAAGGTATCATCTATGCCCAATACAACGGAATCAAACTGATCGGAACCGAGGATGCAAGCGGAAACCGCACCACAGTCTCCGGCGGAATCGTGGTAAAAAATCACCTTAATGACATTCAGAACATCAGCTTTGTGGCGAATGAACAGTATAAGGTGACCTATGAAAACGATACCTTTACCTGCGGCATTCTTGCAGACGGCGGAAACACCACTGCCCATCGGTGCAGCTTTGAAAACTATGAGTACGGAATGCGCAGCACCAGAAGCGGTTCCATTATTCCGAAGGATTTGTGCTATTTCAAAAACAACGCAGTTGGTGCTTATCTTGAAAATATGGATAGTGCAGACTTCGGTCATTCTGTATTTGAGGGCAATACAACCGCTATCATATTGGTTTCGCTGCGGCAAAACACTGCACCCTATTACTTCCGCATCGGCGGCTGCGATTTCATCGACAATCAGCACGACTTTGACGTGAACGTCCCCGAGGGTACCTACTGGTTCCTCGGCAACTTCTTCGGTGAAACCAAGGATGGCGAGATTGTGTACCGCAAGGCTAACAATATCGTGCGCGGGTCCGGCCGCGTCATCACCGATCCCCGCTGGGGCAGCCCCAACTGCGAGGTGGTCAACGGCAGAGTGCAGCCCCGTGACGATGATGAAAACCGCAAGTTGCTGGCAGACAATAAAAACGTCCCCATGCTCAATGAGCTTGCATCGCAGTACAAGTTCAGTGAGGATGCCGTCACGATGAATGATGGTCTCAGCGTCTCCGTTGAGGACAAAAACGGTAAAGTGCTGGGCTACTGGACGATAAACTAGGGAGGTGCCACATGACAAGATTTTCACGTATTCTGTCCCTGATTCTTGCGCTTTCTATGCTTCTGTGCACAGCGGCGCTGGCCGACTTCGATGCGTCGCTGGAGATTGAGCAGACCGATACCGAGATCCGCGTGACGGTGCAGGAATCGGATGTTTTGATCGAGCAGAAACCCTCTCTGAGCATTCCATGTACCTTCGAAAACGCGTACGTGACTTTCGGCGGCACGGTTATTGCTTCAACCCTTGCGGACGGCTATATTACCTTTACAGTTGCCGCAGGCGGAACCTACGTGATCACTTCCGGTCAGGCGCCCACTCCCGATCCCACGCCCGACCCCGATCCGGCGCCCACTCCTGATCCCACGCCTGACCCCGATCCGGTGCCCACTCCTGATCCCACGCCTGACCCCGATCCGGTGCCCACTCCTGATCCCACGCCTGACCTCGATCCGGTTCCCACTCCTGATCCCACGCCTGACCCCGATCCGGTGCCCACTCCCGATCCCACGCCTGACTCCGATCCGGCTCCTGCCCCTGATCCCAAACCGGAAGCCGAACCGTGGGTCAATCCCTATGGGGACATGTCTGCGCAGGACTGGTTCCATGATGATGTTGGTTTTGTTGTGCAGCGGGGTCTGTTCCAGGGTATGTCGGACGATACCTTTGAGCCGGATACCCCCATGTCCCGTGCGATGCTGGTAACGGTGCTGTGGCGGCTTGAAAAAAAGCCGGTGGTCAATTACCTGATGCAGTACGAGGACGTTTCGCAGGAGACCTGGTATTCAGAGGCCGTGCGGTGGTCCAGTGCGCTCGGATTTGTCACAGGCATGAGTGCGAAACGATTTGCCCCCAATCATGATGTCACCCGCGAACAGCTGGTGACGATTCTCTACCGTTATGCGGTCAGAAAGGGTTTTGTGACCGGCCCGTCTCCTGTGCTGGGAGATGAGTTCCGCGATAGGGCGAAGATTTCGCCCTATGCTGTGGAGGCTATGCAGTGGGCTGTAGCCAGGGACTGCTGCAGGGCAGCGACGGTTTGCTGATGCCGGAAATCGGAACAAGCCGTGCGCAGGTCGCGGCAATCATTCACCGCTTCTGTGAGCGTTACGACGCCTGATTGCAGCCCATACACCCCAAAACATACATAACACCTCCGTTTGCTGCGTATACTGGCAGTAAACGGAGGTGTTTTTATGAAGGTGAAATCGCTTGTTCTGAGTGTTGCGATCTCGCTTGGCGTGGGAACGCTGGCAGGCTTTCTGACCCGGGGCTCATCGGCGGTATATGAATCCCTGACGCAGCCGCCGCTGTCGCCGCCGGCAATTGTGTTCCCGATTGTCTGGTCGATCCTGTACGTGCTGATGGGTATTTCTGCGTATCTGGTATGGGAGACAAAGGATCCGGCCCGAATGCGCGCTCTGGCGGTGTACGGAGTGCAGCTTGCGGTGAACTTTGTATGGCCGCTGCTGTTTTTCAACGCTCAGATGTTTACGCTGTCCTTTGCATGGCTGCTGCTTCTGTGGGGGCTGGCGCTGTGGATGCTGTTGGCTTTCCATCGAATCCGCCCTGCGGCGGGACTGCTGCAGATTCCGTATCTCGTATGGCTGAGCTTTGCGGCCTACCTCAACCTGGGTGTGGCGCTGCTCAACTGAATATGATGTTAAAGCGCCGCCCATGAGAGGGCGGCGCTTTGGTTTGCTACGGCTGGGAAGGTGTGACTGCTGCCTTGCGATAGAGAAAACAGCCTTCTTCGTGGGAATTGATGATCCCGATGGCCTGCAGATAGGCGTAGATGATCGTCGTGCCGACGAATTTCATGCCGCGGCGGCGTAAATCAGCGGAAATACGGTCGGAGAGGGTGGATGAGGTCTTGTCAGACTCAAAAATTACGTCGCTGCCGGAAAAGTGCCGCAAATAGGCCGAAAAACTGCCGTATTCGGCCTGAATCTCAAGGAAAATGCGGGCATTGACGACCGCAGCCTGGATTTTGCGCCGGTTGCGGATGATGCCGGGGTCGCAGGCCAGTGCTTCGCACTTTTCGGCGTCGTATCGGCTGACGGTCATTATATCAAAGCCGTCGAAGGCACGGCGGAAATGCTCACGCTTGTTCAGAACACATTCCCAGGAAAGACCTGCCTGAAAGCTTTCCAGAATCAGCATCTCAAAGAGCCTGTGATCATCATATACCGGAACACCCCATTCGTGATCGTGATAGGCGACGTAGACGGGATTGGCCGGATTGCACCAGCGACAGCGCGGCAGAGCAGGGGCGGACATAGCGGACACCTCCGGGTTTTGGAATGTATCCAGTATACCACAGACAATTTCAGGCCGCAAGAGTGGAGAAACTTGCAGAAATTGCAGCGGGAGCAAATGAATGCTTGCTTTGTGTGTGGGATCGTGCTACAATAAAATCGGAGATAAGCGGACATCCGCAGATTTACGCTATTTAGTCCGGAGGGCGGCTTGCCTGCCGGTTCGGTTTACAGGAGAGAGTGTCATGGAAAAATATCTGATTGCTTTTGATCTCGACGGCACCATGCTGCCCAAAGTTTCGACTTTGCCCGATCCCGTACGCGACATCATCCGCCGCCTGAAAGCCGACGGGCATATCCCCGTCATCGCCTCCGCACGTCCGCAGGTTATGTGCGATTGGGTCTACGATGCCATGGGTCTGGACACGCTGATGATCTGCCTTAACGGTTCGCTGATTCTGCATCCGAAGGATAAGAGCTTCACGCCCCGTGAGACGGTTCTCTCCGAAGAGCAGATTGCCATGATCTGGGAGCGCGCGCTCACCGCCGCGCCCGATCCCCATCAGATATACATCGAATACGGCAACGACTTCTGGTATCTGGATGAAGCCATTGAGTCAAGCTACTGGTCCAATCGCCTTGAGCTTAGCCGCAGCATGCCGATCACGGATATGTCGAAGGCACCGCATACCAAGGCCAACCGCATCGTGTTCTTCCACCGGGATCCTGCGAAGAATGCGGCAATTGAATCAGCCCTTGCAGACTGTGAGGATCTCTTCTGGCAGACACTGCACAGTGAAGATAAAAACGGCGTGCGGTTTTATCGTACGATGATCTTTGATAAGCGCGTCAATAAGCTCGTGGGTGTGCGCGCAGCACAGGAGCTCTACGGTATCCCGGATGAGCGGGTGCTGACCTTCGGCGATGAATGGAATGACTACGGTATGCTGCAGGCCTTCAAGGGCGGCTATGCCCTCAAGGGAAGCTCTGCCGACCGTGACGGTGCAGCTCAGATCACCGATGATACCTGTGCCGAATGCGGTGTTGCAAAGACACTGGAGCGGCTGTTTTACGCTGAAAAACAGTGATTTTTTTGCACACTTCCTCTTGACGTGAGCGGGGGAAACCGTTTATACTTATGTAGTATCTTGCATACCGCCATATTGAATGATGCATATCAGAGTGCCTGCAGCCGGTTTTTACGCGCAGGCCTGGAGATAGAAGGAGGATCACCATGTCCTATCTGGGTGAGAATATCAAAAAGCTGGGCTTTGGCCTGATGCGCCTGCCGATGATCGATAAGGAAGTGGACATCGAGCAGATGAAGGAGATGGTTGACCGTTTCATGGAAGCGGGCTTCACCTATTTTGACACTGCATACGGTTACATCGGCGGCAAGTCCGAGCTTGCCATCGCCGAGACGCTGGTTAAACGCTATCCCCGCGAGAGCTTCCAGCTTGCCACGAAGCTTCCCCCCTGGGCAGGTGCCAGAACCGCCGAGGAAGCGCGGCAGATGTTCTGGACCTCCCTTGAGCGCACCGGCGCCGGCTATTTTGACTTTTACCTCCTGCACAATCTGGGCAACGACCGTACCCAGCAGTTTGAAGAATTCGATCTGTGGAACTTCACCCGTGAGCAGAGGGCTAAGGGTTTGATCAAACATCTGGGCTTTTCCTTCCATGACACCGCCGAAAAGCTCGATGAGATCCTGACCAGGCATCCGGACATGGAATTTGTCCAGCTGCAGATCAACTACGCCGACTGGGAAAGCAGCAGCGTCCAGTCCCGCCTTTGCTATGAGACCGCCCGCCGTCACGGCAAGCCCGTCATCATCATGGAGCCCGTCAAGGGCGGCAATCTCGCGAATCTGCCCGAGCCTGCGGGGTCCATCTTCCGCGAAGCCAATCCCAATGCCTCTCTTCCTTCCTGGGCTCTGCGGTATGCCGCTTCACTGGACGGTATCATCACGGTTTTAAGCGGTATGTCCAACATTGCGCAGATGGAAGACAACATCAGCACCATGCGTGATTTCCAGCCCCTCAGTGACGAAGAACGTGCCGTGGTTGGCCGTGTACAGGAAGCGCTCGCGCGCATTGCACGCATTCCCTGTACCAGCTGCAACTATTGTGCCAAGGGATGCCCGCAGAACATCCCGATCCCGGAGGTTTTCCGCATCATCAACGACCTGCGTACCTACAACAATCTCGCCGGCGCCCGTTCCGGTTACTCCTGGAATACCCGCAACGGCAATAAGGCCTCCCTGTGCGTGGAATGCGGCCAGTGCGAACTGGCATGTCCCCAGCACATCAGCATCATCGAAGAGCTTCGCATGGCTGTGAATACTCTGGAAAAGTAACCCCGGCGCAACAGGTCAAGTTTTCCCTCCCGCCTGCATAGACTGTGATAAACAGCTCTGTACAGGCGGGAGGTTTTTTCATGGAGCACAGTGGACTCACCACGGCACAGGTGAATCAGGCACGGGAACAATACGGCGGCAACAGCCTGTCTGAGAGGCCGCGCAGACGTTTTTTGAGTGTGCTGGCAGAGAATCTGTCTGACCCAATCATACGCATCCTGCTGGCCGCTCTGGGCGTCAATATAGCGTTGTGGTTCCGGGCTTTTGAATGGTACGAATCACTGGGGATTGCGGTGTCGATTCTGCTGTCAACGCTGGTATCGTCGATTTCCGAGCGGGGTAGTGAGCAGGCCTTTGCAAGGCTGCAGACGGAACTGACGAGTGTGTCCTGCCGGGTGCGCAGAGACGGTGAGACGCTGGAAATCCCCCATGCACAGGTGGTTGTCGGGGATGTGGTGCTGCTGCAGGCGGGAGAACGGATCCCGGCGGACGGTTTTCTCGTGGAAGGGGAGCTGTCACTTGACCAGTCGGCGCTCAACGGCGAGAGCCGGGAGGCCAAAAAGCGGGCGGGGAGGGAGTGCGCGAAGCCGGACTTCCTGGATAGCTCGTCTCTGTTTCGCGGAGCCGTGGTTTGCTCGGGCGAAGGTGTGATGCGGGTAACGAAGGTGGGCGATCACACTGTCTACGGCGCTCTGGCGGCGGAACTGCAGGAGCGTACCCGGGAAAGCCCGCTGAAGGTGCGCCTGGGAGTGCTTGCCCGAACCATCAGCCGCCTGGGATACGGTGCGGCGGTTCTGGTGGGACTGGCGGATCTGTTTGAATCCATCGTGCTGGCGTCACACTGGAATCCCATCCTGATCGAGACGATCCTGACCACGCCGACGCTTGTGCTGACAAAGCTTCTGCACGCGCTGACGCTTGCCATCACCGTGGTGGTCGTTGCTGTTCCCGAGGGACTGCCGATGATGATCACGGTGGTGCTCTCAGCCAACATGCGCAGACTCCTGCGGGACCAGGTGTTGGTGCGCAGACTGGTGGGGATCGAGACTTCGGGCAGCCTGAACCTCCTCTTCTGCGATAAAACCGGAACCCTGACGTCGGGCAAACTCAGCGTTGTGAGCTTTTGGGACGGTTCCGGGCGGGAATACGACCCGGCGAGGCTGAAAAAGACAAAGCTCGGTATCCGATACGCCGTATCCTGCTTCTACAATAACCAGTCATCGCTTTCAAAGGGCAAGCCTGTGGGGGGAAATGCCACCGACCGGGCGCTGCTGGCTTCTGTATGGAAGCTGCCGCGGGAGTATATGGGCTGGCAGGTTCTGGAGCGTGTTCCTTTTGATTCGATACGTAAATTCTCGGCTGTACGCCTGCGGGAATCCGACGGCAGTGTACGGACGCTGACCAAGGGCGCACCGGAAATCCTGCTGCCGCGATGCAGATGGTATCTGGACGAAGAGGGGACAAAGAGGCCCTTGTCCCAGCAGACTGTCCGGGCATGCCTTGCGCGGCATACCGGCAGCGGACTGCGGGTGCTGTGTCTGACGGAGGATGGCGACACGCTCATCGGCCTTGTGGGTCTGCGGGATCCGCTGCGCAAGAGTACGCCGGAGGCGGTACAGCAGCTGCACACTGCAGGCGTGCAGGTAGTGATGATCACCGGAGACAATGAGGAGACTGCCTGCGCCGTGGCACGGGCTGCGGGTGTATGGGACGGCACACGGGAGGGAGTCCTGCAGGCGTCGGTTCTGGATCGGCTCAGTGACGAGGAACTCAAATCAAGACTTGCAAAGCTGCGGGTCATCGCCCGGGCGCAGCCGGGACACAAGTCGCGTCTGGTGAGGATTGCACAGGAAATGGGCCTGGTCGTGGGCATGACCGGCGACGGCGTCAACGACGCGCCTGCGCTGAAAATCGCCGACGTGGGCTTTGCTCTGGGCAGCGGTACGGAGGTTGCCCGGGAGGCGGGGGATATCATCATCCTCGACGACAATGTGCGCAGTATCGCCCGGGCAGTGCTCTATGGCCGCACGATCTTTAAGAGCATCCGCAAGTTCATCGTTTTTCAGCTGACCATGAATCTCTGCGCAGTCGGTGTCTCGGTGGCAGCGCCCATGATCGGCATCGATACGCCGATTACGGTCATTCAGATGCTCTGGGTCAACATCATCATGGATACGCTGGCAGGGCTTGCCTTCGCCGGAGAGCCGCCGCGCAGGGAAACCATGCAGGAGGCGCCGAAGAAGCGGGAAGAGCCGGTGTTCAACCGTACGATGCTGGGGCAGGTTCTGGTCATGGGCGGGTATGCAATGCTTTTAAACCTGGGATTTTTGAAAAGCGGCTGGGCACGCGCCCAGTTTGGGTTCACGGAGAATCCGGTGTATTTTCTGACCTGCTTCTTTGCCCTCTTCATCTTCACCGCCGTGAGCGCCAGCTTTCATATCCGTACGCCGCGTATCCGCATCTTTTCCGGCATGTGGCGCAATCCCAGCTTCATGCTCATCATGCTCCTCGTGGCGCTTGTACAGACACTGATGATCTACGTGGGCGGGCCGCTGATGCGTACTACGGCACTGACGGGAAGGGATCTGGGTGCCATGGCGCTGCTTGCCATGACCACGGCTGTTCCCTCCACGGTGTATAAGCTCCGGCAGCGGTATGTAAACAAAAAAGCGGCTGCGGCAAATGCCGCAGCCGGTAAAATCAGGTGAAAAGCCGGGGAGAAAACCGCTTCAGGACGGAAAAAGCACCGTATCCGATGCAGACGCCGATCAGATTCAGGATCAGGTCGTCAATATCGGCACTGCCGAGCAGCGAAAAGAGCTGAAGAAGCTCAATGCAGAGGAGAAGGAGCAACGCCGTGCCCATACAGCGCCAAAATCCTCTGAAACGCGTCCAGATCACCGGAAGCGCTGCTCCCAGCGGGATGAACATCACCACATTGCCCGCAAGATTGATGAACGCGTGACTGGAGGAGATTCCCCGCTCAGAAGCTTTGGCAAATTCGGCAATGGTACGAAAGGGTATCAGATTGATTCGCGCTGTAATATGCTGCAGATAGTCCTCATTTTGCGGCAACTGCACGATGCGCTGACCAAAGAGCAGCCAAAGCATGAAGAGGGAATAGACGGCAAACAAAACGGCAGACGTACACCGGAATCTGCGTGCGGCATCGGTCATAAAAGGATTCCTCCCGGGATTACCAAAAAGTCCAGCAGCATATGCTGCTGGACTTTTGACGTTTGAAAACACAAAAAGTTTTGCTTATTCGATGATGAAGCTGTCAAACATCATGGCGGCGGCAATCAGGGCACCTTCGCGCATGGAGGCTTCTTCCATAGACTCCTCACGGGTATGGGAACCGGTGGAGCGGATCAGGCCGCAGCACAGGGCGGGGATGCCGCGGGAGAGGGGAATGTTTGCATCGGTGGAGCCGGAGTGGAAGGACGTATCCTTTCCATTGGCGACAAGGTTGTGCCGGGTGATGCGCTCACGCAGCGCGTCCATCGCGGCGGGATCCAACTCGCCGTTGCAGGGACGAATGCCCAGAAGCTCCACTTCCACGGTCACGCCCATGGCGCGGTAGGTGGTGATGACGGAGTTGAACAGCGTCTCCATGGCGGCCAGACCTCTGGCGTCGTCGGAGCGGAACTCAAAGAGCATGGAGGCTTCCTGCGCGATGGTGTTGACGGAGGTGCCGCCCTCGATGAGGCCGACGTTGTAGGTGGTCTTGCCGTACTCGGGAGCCTTCATCTGGTAGAGGGTATCGATCATACGGGAGAGATAGACGATGGCATTGCGGTTGCCGAACTTGCCGAAGGAGTGACCGCCTTCGGTCTTGACGGTGACGCGGTAACGCTGGGAACCGACGGCCACGTCAACGGCATTGTTAAGACCGGAGTCAAAGGTGATCAGCGAGCGCATACGCTTGCCGTAATCGTCGCAGAGACGGCGGGCGCCCTTGAGGTTGCCCAGACCTTCCTCACAGGAGTTGGCGACGATGAGCACGCCGGTCTTGGGGCGCAGCTTCTTTTCCAGGATGAAGCGGGCCACCAACAACATGATCGCCACGTGGGCGGTATCATCACCGATGCCGGGGCAGCGGATGAAGCCGTCCTCACGCACGAGGGGCAGGGGATCGGTGTCGGGGAACACAACGTCGGTGTGAGCCATATAGACGTCGAGCTGATCGGACTCGGCACCCAGAGGGAGAATAACGTTGAGCGCGTCGTCCACGATCACATTCTCAGCGCCCCAGCGCTCGAAATAGTTCTTGACCCATTCCACACGCTGTTCTTCATGATGGGAGGGGGCGGGGATTTGTGCCAGCTCGCAGCAGTCGCTTACCAGCGTATCCCAGTTTTCGTCGAGAAAGCGACGGAATTCATTCATGATGTCCATAAGCTGTTACCTCAGCGATGATACTTGACTTCCATTTCGCGGATCATATCCACGCGCATCGCATGACGGCCGCCTTCAAAAGCGGTGGTCAGGAAGATATCAACCAGCTCGAAGGCCATTTCGGGCGCGATGACGCGGCCGCCCATGCAGAGAATGTTGGCGTCATTGTGCAGGCGGGTGTACTTGGCTTCGTAGTGGTTGTTGACGGTGGCGGCGCGGATACCGGGAATCTTGTTGGCAGCCATGCCGATGCCGATACCGGTACCGCAGATGAGGATGCCGTAATCATAGTTTCCGGCAGCGACTTCAAGCGCCAGCTTCTCGGCAACCAGCGGATAGTGACGCTGGTTGGGATCCATCATTTCACCGGTGGGCAGATAGTTGACGCCCACGTCTTTGATATCTTCGCTGTCAAGCAGGCCGCCTTCCATAGTCAGATGCTTCTTGACGGCTTCTTTGAGTTCATATCCCGCCGGATCGGCGCCGATGATAACTTTCATGAGAAAGACCTCCTGTAAACAAGATGTCAGTTGGATTGTTGGGACTGTTCACGGGCGAGCCGTTCCAGTCGCTCGCGCTCTGCCTGCGGCAGACGCAGGTAATGAGGCACCAGCGCTGCTGCCGAGCCACTCACACCGTGATGAAATGCTGCACGGGCAACGCCGTAGGCATGCTGCCAGCGAAGCGTTTCGGCGGCAGCGGCAATGGAGGAGTGCTGCAGGGTCTTCAGGCAGAGTTGAGTACCGTCGCCGGTGAGCGTAATGTGCTCATAACCGGCAAGAGAACTCTGCAGCGCATCCAGGGCGATGGCCCGGTCGTCGCACAGACGCACGGGGTATTCGCCGGACAGATCAAACAGGGCGTTGTAGACCTGCTTGACGCGGGCGTCCATCACGCAGCAGAGAATTGAGCTGCCGCGCGGCTGATTGTATGCCATGGCTTCCAGCGTGGAAATACCCGCACAAGGGCGATCCAGCCCCTGCGCCAGCCCCTTGACGGTGGAAACACCGATGCGAAGGCCGGTAAAGGAGCCGGGGCCATGAGCCACGGCGAAGAGATCGATTTGGGAAAGCGTCGTACCGCAGGAGGCCAGAAGCTGTTCTGCCATAGGCAGCAGCGTGGCGCTGTGGGTCAGGCCGCTGTTCTGCCAGATGCAGGCAATCTGCCGCTCGTCCTCGCACAGAGAGACGGAGGCGGGGCCTGCACTGGATTCAAAAGCCAGTATTTTCATGCATTGCTCCTGCTGATGGTGATTTGCCGCTCGGTATCGCTAAGGTGGCGGATGTCAACCCGCAGACAGTCGGCGGGCATGGCGTCATCCACATTTTCCGACCATTCCACGGCGCATACGCCGCCCTCGCGCAGATAATCCTCCCATCCGATGTCGTAAAGCTCTTCGGAAGAACCAAGACGGTACATATCGAAGTGGAAAAGCGGGATATTGCCCTCACGATACTCATTGACGATGGCAAACGTCGGGCTGGTTACCCGGTCATCAAGCCCCAGTCCGCGGGCAAGTCCCCGGACGAAGGCGGTTTTACCGGCTCCCAGGTCACCGCTCATGGCAAGCACGTCGCCGGGACGAAGTGCGGCGGCAGTCTGCTCACCGATACGCTCGGTTTCTTCAGGAGAGCGGCTGATATATTCCTGTACCATATAGCTGAAATTTAGAACAGGCCGGAGATGTTGCCCAGCTCGTCCACGTCGATATTCTCGGCAGCGGGAACTTTGGGTAGACCCGGCATGGTCATGATATCGCCGGTCAGGGCGACGACAAAGCCTGCACCGGCACGGAGTGCGGCGTCACGCACGGTGATACGGAAGCCTCTCGGGCGGCCCAGCTTCGTGGGATCATCGGAGAGGGAATACTGGGTCTTTGCCATGCAGACGGGCGCATCGGCATAGCCCAGACGCTCGGCACGGGCCAGAACATTCTCAGCATCGGGCAGGAAATCAACACCGTCGGCACCGTAGATTTTGGTGGCGATGGCGACGATCTTTTCCTTGAGGGAGAGAGAGGAATCGTAGGTGAATTTGAGCTCGGAGGGCTGCTCGCACAGCTCCACGACCTTACGGGCCAGCTCAATGCCGCCGTCGCCGCCCTTGGCGAAGACCTCAGACAGTTCACAGCTGGCGCCCAGATCGGCGCAGAGCTTGGCAACCGCGTCGAGCTCTGCCTGAGTATCGGTACCAAAGCGGTTGATGGCAACGCAGACGGGGATACCGAAGCCGCGCAGATTCTCGATATGCTTGGCAAGGTTTGCAAGACCGGCCTGCAGCGCGTTGAGATTCTCAGCCGCCAGATCTTCCTTGGCAACGCCGCCGTTATACTTGAGGGCACGGACAGTGGCTACCAGAACGATGGCGGAAGGCGCGATGCCGGCAAGACGGCACTTGATGTCCAGGAACTTTTCAGCACCCAGATCAGCGCCGAAACCGGCCTCGGTGATGCAGTAATCGGCCAGCTTCATCGCAAGCTTGGTGGCACGGATGGAGTTGCAGCCGTGGGCGATGTTGGCGAAGGGTCCGCCGTGGATGATACAGGGGGTACCCTCGAGGGTCTGGACGAGATTGGGCTTGATGGCATCCTTGAGGAGGGCTGCCATAGCGCCTTCGGCATGCAGATCACGGGCGAAGAGAGCCTTGCCCTTGTAGGTGTAGCCGATGTGGATACGTCCCAGACGCTTCTTGAGATCGGTGACGTCGGCGGCGAGACAGAGAATGGCCATAATCTCGCTGGCGACGGTGATCATGAAGTGATCCTCGCGGGGAACGCCGTTGGAGCGGCCGCCCATGCCGATCATGATGTTGCGCAGGGAGCGGTCGT
This sequence comes from Oscillospiraceae bacterium, assembly GCA_015067675.1. Classification (GTDB taxonomy): domain Bacteria; phylum Bacillota; class Clostridia; order Oscillospirales; family QAMX01; genus SIG502. The sequence continues at coordinate 42,101 of SVMB01000008.1, read as the reverse complement.
TCATGTCCATGACACGATTGAAGCAGACGCGGCGGGGATCGATGTTGAGAGCATTGCCCTGCTGAAGATGATTGTCGATCATGGCGCAGAGCAGATTGTTGGCAGCGGTGATGGCGTGCATATCGCCGGTGAAATGGAGGTTGATGTCCTCCATGGGAAGAACCTGAGCGTATCCGCCGCCGGCAGCGCCGCCCTTGACGCCGAAGACCGGACCCAGGGAGGGCTCACGCAGGGCGCAGATGGCAGACTTGCCGATTTTGGCCATGGCCTGACCAAGACCAACCGTGGTCGTAGTCTTGCCTTCACCTGCGGGAGTGGGGTTGATGGCGGTAACAAGGATCAGCTTTGCATCGGGATTATCCTTGACGCGCAGGAACAGCTCTTCGGAAAGCTTGGCCTTATATTTGCCGTAGTATTCCAGTTCATCCTCGGAAATACCGAGATTCTCCGCGATCTTTCGAATGGGAAGCGGCTTTGCAGCCTGGGCGATTTCAATATCAGAGAGCATGTCAGATCTCCTTTAAGTAAATTGTAGATTGATAACTTACTTGTCCAGACGGAAAGCCGGGGCGATGGGATTGGTTCCGGCCAGGCTTTCGGGCAGTGTCAGGGTAATGCCGATATCACTCGTCACAAACTCCACATCCGAGCCGTCGGCGAGCAGGGTCACGGACCCGACTTCCTCTGTCCAGGGGATGAAGAGCTTCCGGCCGAGGGTTTCACCCTCTTCCAGACGGGCAATGACATAGACGGAGTCGGCCTTTTTTGTAAAGGCAAGATTGCCTGCTTCGTAAGGTGCGCAGACACGGGTACCATAGATGGCATCGCCGTTTACCTTCAGCCATTCACCCATGCCAAGGGCCGAGCGCATGGCGCCGATGGGGAGACGGCCGTCAGGCTGCGGGCCAATGTTCAGAGCCAGGTTGCCGCCGCGGCAGACCACGTCGCAGAGCATATTGACAAGACGTCTGGGAGTCTTGTACTCATCCTCAAACCGGAAGGAGAAGCCGGTACCAATGGTCACGCAGCTCTCCCACGGAACGGGAATGAGCGTATCGGGGATGCTCTGCTCGGGCGTGATGATGTTTTCGTTCTCGCCGCCCACGGTGCGGTCGGCGACCAGCAGCTGGGGACGATGCGCGCGGGCTTTTGCCACGAGCTCGGACAGGCGGATATCCTGACCGTTCTGGGGACGCACACAGCCGCCGTCCAGCCAGAGCACATCGATGGGACCGTATTTGGTGACCAGCTCCATCATCTGGTTGTGGGTGAACTGAACAAACTGCTCCCAAACCTCGGGATGATCTGCCGGATCATAGGTGGCAAGACGTCCGTGGGCGACCTTGCGCTCCATGCCCTCAGCCCAGTACCAGGGACAATGCCAGTCGGGCTTGGAGAAGTACGCTGAGATGCCCATGCCTTTGGCGCGGAAGGCGTCAAAGACGGAACCGACGATGTCGGCATATTTGTGGGTATGGAAGGGGCAATCGGGGGCAGTGACTTTGTAATCGGTGTATTCAGAGTCAAACATACAGAAGCCGTCATGATGCTTCGTGGTGAAAATCAGGTACTTAAAACCTGCTTCGGAGGCAAAATCCGCCCACTGTTCAGGCAGAAAACGTACGGGATTGAAGCTGCGATTCAGGTTTGTGTACTGCTCGCGGAAGGTTTCTGCGTCGGTCTCCCAATCCACATCCTTGCGCGACCAATGGGCGTCGCCGTCGGACAGCGGCCAGGACTCATAGATACCCACCTGGGAATAGATACCGAAGTGGATCATAAGCGCCAGTTTCTGATCTTTGAACCATTCCAGATGTTCACATACGGCAGGATCTTTCGGCGCGACATAGGATTCCACACGGCTTGCGCCGTGAACACCATTTTTGATCATGTCAGCCATGAAATGACTCCTTTCCGAGATAAACTATTTGAAAAGGGGACGGGCAAGCAGTGCCGCAAGAGCTGCGGGGAGCAGCGCCAGCGCGGACAGAAGCATTGCCGAGGTAAAGCCGAAGGTATCGGCCAGCGCGCCTGCGATGACCGGGAAGATCATCGACGAGACGACGATGGAAAGGAAAATGCAGGAGGAAAGCCGACCGGCCTGAGAGGGACGGCGGCTGGTCAGCAGATCGATGCACATGGGAAGTACCGCACCGGTGGCAACGCCGGTGATGAGGATGCCGATGAGCACGATAATACCGTTGCAGCTGATGATGGCAAGGGTCAGCACGATGCCGCCGATGAGATCGCCCCAAATGCCAAGGGGAATGGCATGCTCGGTACGGGCAAAACGGGCGCAGATAAGGCGTCCGGCGATGATGCCTGCCCAGAGCGCAGCCGTTGACAGGCTTGCGAAGATGCCGTCAAGGCCGAGGGTGGTCTGCATATACATGGGAGCCCAGGTATTGACGATAACCTGATGACCGACGTAGAAAAAGACGCAGAGGCAGACGAGGAGAATGGCCCAAAGGGTCAGCTTTGAATCCTGCGAACCGGATTCGGCAGAGGCATCCTCATCCTGCGTGCCGCGGGGAATCTGCGGCATGCAGACAACGAAGAATGCCAGGCACAGCACACCAATGAGGGTGAGCGCCAGCTTCCAGGAAAGACCGGCATCCAGCAGAAGCTGCATGAGCACGGGACTTGCACAGGCGCCGACACCGATGACGGTGTGCAGAAGGTTTAAATACCGGCTGGTCTGACCCGGAGCGCAGCTGCGCACCAGGGGATTGCCCAGCGTATCGACGATTTTTCCGCCGATACCCATCAGCAGCAGGTAGAACAGAAACAGGGGATAGCTGCCTGCGGTGAAGCAGAGCAGCAGCGACAGAGCCAACAACGCATAAGAACAACCGTAGTTGAGCTTTTTTGAGAAGCGATCACTGAAAAACAGCGAAAAGAGGACGCCTGCAGTGCCGCCCACGTTGAGCAGCGTGTTTGTCAGGCCGCCTTCGGCCATGGTGATGCCAAAATCGCTGGTGATGGCATCCATGGCAGGAGCCAGCACGGTAATGGTCAGGCCAAAGCCGAAACCAAGGGCGTAAATGGCAAGAATGGGCAGAAGTTTGGGCTTCATCGGCTCTCCAAAAGCGCCTCCGCCGCCAGCAGTGCACCAAGCTTACCGGATTCATAGGTCAATCCGCCCTGCATGAACGCAGTGTAGGGCTCACGCATGGGAGCGTCGGCCGAGAGCTCAATGGACGCGCCCTGAACAAAGGCACCGGCTGCCATCACGACGGGATGGTCATAACCCGGCATTGCCCAGGGCTCGGGCGTGACAAAGGAATCCACCGGCGCGCCGGACTGGATGCCGCGCATGAAGGCAAGCAGCGGTTCGGGAGCACGGAAGCGGATGGTCTGGATGATGTCGTGACGAACGGTCTCGGGCAGGGGATCGGGATCAAAGCCCAGCTTTTTAAAGAGGCCGGAGACGAAGATCGCGGTCTTGAGCGCCTGCGCGGTCACATGGGGGGCCATAAAGAAACCCTGATAGAGGCTGCGGTTCTGACCGAGGCTGGAGCCGCATTCGCGGCCGATGCCGGGAACGGTCAGACGCTCGGCTGCAGCTTCCACCCATTCATGCTTACCCGCAACGTAACCGCCGCACAGGGCAAGACCGCCGCCGGGGTTTTTGATCAGGGAGCCGGCCATGAGGTCCGCGCCCACCATCGTGGGTTCCTGCTCCTCAACAAATTCGCCGTAGCAGTTGTCAACAACCGCCAGCACGTCAGGCTTGACAGCCTTGACTGCGGCAATCAGCGCACCGATCTCGTCCACGCCCAGCGCCACGCGCTCGGCATAGCCGCGGCTGCGCTGGATCATGACGGCGCGCACGTCGCTCTTCTGTACAGCTTCCAGAATGGCGGGCAGGTCGGGACGGCCGTCCTTCATGGGAACCGCTTCTACCTTCACGCCGTAAGCGGCCAGAGAACCGCGCAGGGGATTGTCGCCAAAGCCCATGACGCCCATCAGGGTGTCATAGGGATAGCCCGTCAGGCAGACCAGGCGGTCGCCGGGGGCCAGAACGCCGTAGAGCGCTGCGGCGATGGCATGGGTACCGTTGACAAACTGGATGCGCACCAGTGCGTCCTCACAGCCGAATACATCGGCGTAGACCTTTTCCAGCACGTCACGGCCCTGATCGTCGTAGCCATAGCCGGTGGTACCGGCAAACATCGTGTCGGAGACACGGTGCTCTCTGAAGGCGGAGAGCACGCGGGAAGTACCCGAAAAGGCCGCTTGTTCGGCGGCCTCTAAAAACGGTTTGACCTCCGTCTCGACCTCTTGGCCGAGACGGAGGATCTTTTCAGAAAACATCAGACTCAAAAATTGTACACCTCTTCAGGGGTCAGGGTGTGGACGTGGTTGTCTTCGAAGAGCTGGGCAGCCTTTTCCTTCTCATCAACGCGCAGGATGACGTAGGCATCCTCACGCTTGCGGGAGATGAAGGCGTAGGCGTACTCGACGACGAGGCCATTGGAGGACAAAAGACCCAGAACCTTGTGCATGGAGCCGGGAACGTCGCGGATCTGCACGGCGATGACGCGGTTGAGGGAAACTGCGATGTTCTTGGCACGCAGAGCGGCAATGGCACGGTCGGGATCGCTGACGATCATGCGCAGAATGCCGAAATCGGTGGTGTCGGCAATGGAGAACGCACGAATGTCAATGTTCTCATTGGCAAGGATCTCGGTGATGGCGGCGAGACTGCCCTGCTTGTTTTCTACGAAAATGGAAATCTGGCTGATAAACATAAACCGAACCTCCTGATATATAGTTAAGGGGTTTGCTTACACTTTTTAGGGTTTACTTGAGATTTCTGCGGTCTTCAACGTGGCGGGCCTTGCCTTCGACGCGGGGCAGGGAGTGAGGCGGCAGCAGACGGATGGTAGCACCGATGCCCAGAGCGGACTCGATGGCAGCGCCGATGCGCTTCTGCAGCTTTTCCACGGCACGGACTTCGTCGATGGGGAAGCCTTCGGTCAGTTCGACCTGAATCTCGAAGGTATCACGGGCGCCGACACGGTCAACGATGATGAAGTAGTAGGGAGAAGCCTCGGTGACGCCCAGCAGCACGCTTTCCACCTGAGAGGGGAAGACGTTGACGCCGCGGATGATGAGCATATCGTCGGTGCGGCCCTTTGGCTTGGTGATGCGGGCGAGGGTACGGCCGCATTCGCAGGTCTCATGGGTGATGGAGGCGATATCGCGGGTGCGGTAACGCAGCAGCGGCATGCCTTCCTTGGTGAGGGTAGAGAAGACCAGCTCGCCGTAAATTCCGTCCTCGACGGGTTTGAGGGTATCGGGATCGACGATTTCGGGATAGAAATGATCCTCGTTGACGTGCAGACCGCAGCGGGCGTCGCATTCGAAGGCAACACCGGGGCCGATCATCTCGGTCAGACCGTAGATATCGTAGGTGCGCAGGGGGAGACGGCGCTCAATGTCGTCACGCATCTCAATGGTCCAGGGCTCGGCGCCCAGGAATGCGCGGCGCAGCTTCACTTCGGAGGGATCAACCTTCATCTGCTCCAGAGTCTCAGCGATGTAGAGCATATAGGAAGGCGTGCAGCAGATGGCGGTACAGCCGAAGTCGCGGATGATCTGAATCTGACGGTTGGTATTGCCGGTACCCACGGGAACCGTGGTGCAGCCGATGGTCTGGGAGCCGTAATGGGCACCGAGACCGCCGGTGAAGAGACCGTAACCGTAGGAACAGTGGAAAATATCGGAAGAGGTTGTGCCGCCGGCGGCCAGAGTTCTGGCCATGACCTCGCCCCAGATCTCCAGATCGTGGCGGGTATAACCCAGCACTTTCTGCTTACCGGTGGTACCGGAGGAAGCATGGATCTCGACGATCTCGGACATGGGAACGGCGAAGAGGCCGTAGGGGTAATTGTCGGCAAGATCATACTTGTCAACGAAGGGCAGCTTTGAGATATCCTCGATGCAGCGGATGTCACCGGGCTCAAGGCCAAGGTTTTCCATCTTCTTGCGGTAAGCGGGGACGTTGTTGTAGGTGTGACGAACGACAGAGGCAAGACGATTGCCCTGCAGGGCGCGCATACCCTCGCGGGACATGGTTTCAGCTTTTTTGTTCCAGTAATTGGTGACCATATTCTATTATATTCCTTCCCGGTCTGGAAAAGCGTAAAAACAGGATTTGCCAGACTCTTTCTGTTACTTGTTCTGATAGCCGATTTCAAAAGCGGCAAAGTTGAGTTCCAGAAGAGCGGGCTTGATGGTGGCACGCATGGCGGCTTCCCATTCCTCACGGCTGTGGCCGATGACGGCGGAGGCAGCACCGAGGAGCGCGACGTTGGCGGCCTTGGGAGAACCGGCCTTCATGGCAGCTTCGAGAGCGTCAAAGGCAACGACCTTCGCGCCCATCTCGCGCATGCGGGCGGTGATATTTTCGGGATACGCGGCAGCACCCGTCAGAACAGGCATGGGCAGAATGTGCTGCGTATTGAGCACGATTGTGCCATCTTTTTTCAGCCAGGGCAGATAACGCATAGCTTCGGATTCCTCGAAAGAGATGATGACATCAGCCTCACCCTTGGGAATCAGCGGAGAAGAAACCTGCTGGCCTGCGCGAACGAACGTAACAACGCTGCCGCCGCGCTGGGCCATACCGTGAACCTCAGAAAGCTTGACATCAAGCCCGGCACTGGCAAACAGGCTGCCGAGTATACGACTGGCAAGCAGCGAACCCTGTCCGCCGACACCAACGATCATAATATTCAGCATCAGACTGCACCCCCTTTAATAGCATCGAATTTACAAAGCTTATTGCACAGATCGCAGCCGACGCACAGAGAAGCGTCGATAGAGGCGTGACCATCGGCGAAGCTGATGGCGGGGCAGCCGATCTTCATGCACATACGGCAGCCCTTGCACTTATCGGCATCGATGGTGTAGGGTTTGCCGTGCTTGACGGATTTGAGCAGCGCACAGGGACGGCGGGAGATGATAACGGAAGGCTCACTGGCCGCCAGCTCTTCGCGCAGGGTGCTCTCGAGAGCAGTCAGATCATAGGGATCCACCACGCGCACGCGCTTGACGCCGCAGGCATGGCACAGCTCTTCCAGGTTGACAGCCGCAGTGACGTCACCCTTGAGGGTCTGGCCGGTGGTGGGGTTCTGCTGATGACCGGTCATACCGGTGATGGAGTTGTCCGCGATGATGATGGTGGAGGCGGACTGATTGTAAACGGCGTTCACGAGACCCGTGATGCCGGAATGCATGAAGGTGGAGTCACCGATGACGGCGACGCAGCGCTCGGACTCATCGGGACGCATAATGTTGCGGCCGTGGAGCATGGAGACGGAGGCACCCATATCGATGACGGTATCCATGGAGGAGAGGGGAGCGACGGAACCCAGCGTGTAGCAGCCGATGTCGCCGGAGACGAAAAGCTTCATCTTGCCCAGCACATAGAACAGGCCGCGATGGGGACATCCGGGGCAGAGCACGGGAGGACGAACGGGCACATCCTGCTGGTCAAAGACCTGCGCGGAGGGGATGCCCAGAACGGCGGCGCGGATACCCTCGGCGGTGTACTCACCGATGGGGGAGAAGAGGGCCTTGCCTTCGCATTCGACGCCCAGAGCGCGGACATGCTCCTCGATGAAGCTGTCGAGCTCCTCGATGACGTAGAGCTTGTCAACCGAGGCGGCAAATTCCTGAATCAGGGTGGTGGGAAGCGGCCAGACCATGGTCAGCTTCAGGTAGTTGGCCTGATCGCCCAGCGCCTCGCGGGCATACTGGAAAGCAATACCGGAGGCGATAACGCCGATTTTGGCGCCGTTGTCGATGACACGGTTGAGCTTGTCGGTATTGGCAAGCTCGATAAGCTTGCAGGTACGCTCCTCAACGACGGGATGACGGCGGGCGGCATTGGCGGGAGCCATGATGTACTTCTGGGGTGTGCGGGTGTAGTCGGCCAGCGCGTGCTCGACACGATCGGTGGTCTCCACGAAGCTCTGGGAGTGCGCCACACGGGTGGAGGTGCGCAGCAGTACGGGGGTATCGTACTCTTCGGAGAGGTTGTAAGCGATTTTAACGAAATCGCAGCATTCCTGAGAGTCGGAAGGCTCAAGCATGGGCACCTTGGAGGAACGGGCATAGTGACGGCTATCCTGCTCGTTCTGAGAGGAGTGCATACCCTGGTCATCGGCGACGGTCATAACAAAACCGCCGTTGACGCCGGTGTAGGAAGCCGTGAAGAGCAGATCGGCGGCAACGTTCATACCGACGTGCTTCATCGCGGCGAAGGAACGGGCACCTGCAACACAGGCACCGAACGCAGCCTCACAGGCAACCTTCTCATTGGGAGCCCACTCGGCGTAAATCTCCGGATACTTGGCAACTTCCTCGGTGATTTCCGTGGAAGGGGTACCGGGATAACTGGAAACGAAGTTACAGCCTGCTTCATACAGACCGCGGGCAATGGCTTCATTGCCCAGCATAATCTTCTTGGCCATCGTATCTTACCTTTTATCCTTTATTTCTCAGGTCAAGCACGCGCTTGGCTTTGCCGGCGCCGCGCTCGAGGGTACCGGGGGAGACGAGGGTGACCTTGGCGGACAGACCCAGAACGGAGCGGAGCTTTTCCTTGATGCTGCCGGTCAGCTTCTCCAGCATCTGGAAGCTTTCCAGAAGGCTGGTGTCCTGCAGCTCGACCTGGACCTCGAGGTTATCCATGTAACCGTTGTTGGTCACGACGAGCTGATAATTGGTGCCCACGTTGTCGTAGGTCATCAGCACGCCTTCGATCTGAGAGGGGAAGACGTTGACGCCCTTGATGATGAGCATATCGTCACTGCGTCCGCGCAGACGTTCCAGACGGTACATGGTACGGCCGCAGGGGCAGGGATCGGTGAGGATGCGGGAGATATCGCGGGTGCGGTAACGGATGATCGGGCAGCACTCCTTGGTCAGAGAGGTGACGACGATCTCGCCGTATTCGCCCAGCGGCACGGGCTCGAGGGTCTCGGGATCAAGGATCTCGATAAGGAAGTGATCCTCGGCAATATGCTGACCGGTACGGAACTCACATTCACCGGAAACACCGGGGCCGATGAGTTCGGACATACCGTAGTTATCAGTGGCGATGATGCCAAGACTCTGTTCAATCTTGCGCATCATGGTATCGGTGCTGCCTTCGCCGCCGAAGAGGCCCAGACGCAGCTTGAGCTGATCGCGCAGACCGCGTTCCTGCACCATTTCGCCCAGATAGGCAGCGTAAGAGGGGGTGGCGATGAGAATGTTGGTACCGAAGTCGCGCATGATCATGAGCTGCTTTTCGGTGTTGCCGCCGGAGAGCGGGATAACACCGCAGCCGACCTTCTCAAGGCCCATATGCAGACCAAGAGCGCCGGTGAACAGACCGTAGTTGAAAGAAATCTGCGCGGTGTCGCCGGGACGGGCGCCTGCAGCCATGCACAGACGGGCGACGATGTCAGACCACATATCGAGATCGTTGCGGGTATAACCCACGACGGTGGGCTTGCCGGTGGTGCCGGAGGAACCGTGATACCGTAATACTTCCTTGCGGTCAACAGCAAACAGACCGAAGGGATAATTGTCGCGGAAGTCAGCTTTGGTGGTGACGGGGAGCTTGGTGATGTCCTCAAGGCAGCGGATATCTTCGGGCTTGAGGCCTGCTTCGTCAAAACGCTGACGATAGAGGGGGACGTTGTGATAGCAGCGCTCGAGGCTCTGCTGCAGGCGGGAATACTGCAGTTTTCTCAGAGACGCGCGGTCTATCGTTTCGATTTCGGGCTGGAAAAACATGATTTGACACTCCTTACCATTCTGCGTGGCGGATATAACCGCATGATTTGCGGTTTTGAGTACCGCCAACTGTTCTGCTGTGTCTGCTTCGGGTTTTTATGTGCCGAAAGCGGGATTCAACACACCATGATATTCTATTATACAATATAGAAAGGCGCATGTCAAATGTGCAAATGTAAAAAAGCGCAGAAATCGGTTTTAAAATGTTTTTTGGGAATCTGCGGGAAAAATGCGGCGGGGTCTGTTAACAGGCGGCACATCGTGCTATAATGATAGCGGATATACTGCATCGGATAAGGGAGCGATGAAGATGAAAAAGATTGACAGAGCTTATTTTTCCCATGCCCGTGTGGGACTTTTTACCCACTATACCTATCCTACTTATGCAAATTCCGCCAAAGCCGCCCGCGGCGGCACGGTACGCTCGCAGACGGATATGTCAACGGCGGTATCCGCCGAGGAAGCGGCGGCGCTCTTTGACGGAGAAAAGTATGCAGCTGTGGCCCATGCGATGGGCGCGGAATACGTGGTGTTTACCGCAGCCCATGCGGGATTCAATCTGCTCTTTCCATCGAAAACCATGCAGGACGCGGGATGCGCCCACAAGTGCGCAGGGAAGTCCGACGCGATCGGGAAACTGCTCGACGCCCTTCGGCCTTACGGGATCCCGCTGGTACTCTATATGCCGCCAAACGACGACCACGATATAGAGGAAGCGGATCTGAAGAAAATGGGCTGGTATCAGGATCCTGCCGGACGAAGCGCATTTCTCATCCGTCTGATCGGGGAGATTCATGAGCGTTACGGCACGGAAATAGCCGGCTATTGGTTTGACCAGGGCGGCCCGGAGGTCTGCGTCTGCGACTTTGTACGTGTCTGCAATCCCGACGCCGTGATCTTTGTCAACACAGGCGTTACCGCCAATACGCAAAAGCATCCCAATTCCGACTTCATCGTGTCGGAGTATTACGGTTCCATTGAGAGCGTGGATTCCGATACCCTGCCCGTACACTATTCTCAGGTCAACCGACAGATCGGCAACTGGTGGGCTATGGGCGGTCACGCTCCCACCGATGCCCGCAGCCTTTACCGGTACACCGTGCGCACCATTGCCGTGGAAGGCCAGTGTAACGCGGGTATCGCCTGGTCCTGCGGGCCGTATCTGGATCAGAACTGGGAGGACGGCGTGGAAGCGCTGCTGTGTCAGCTTGGCGGGCTGCTTTGCGCCCATGAGGGCATTTACGGCACGGTTCCGGGACGTTCCTACGTGGAAGCGCCGAATGCGGTGCTTGAAGCGTCGCAGTGGGGCGTGTCCACCGAATCACCCGACGGGAAAACGGTTTATCTGCACGTGCTCAACCGTCCGGCGGATGGTGTTCTGATGCTGGAATGCCCGGCTGACGGCAAAATCTTCCGGGAAGCATGGTATCAGGATGAAAAACTCATACTCAACGCTGCGCCGAACGGCTATGAGATTTGTCTGCCGGCGGAAAATGACGGAGTTGACACCGTAATACGGCTGGTTGTGTGAAAAAACGGAAAGGTTTGATACAGTATGATTGAACTGCTGGCAAAGCGCTTGATTCCCAACCGGGAGAATACAAAGGACAGCGGTGTGCGCCGCGCATACGGAATGCTCTGCGGATTTGTGGGTGTCGCGCTCAACGTGCTTTTGTTTGCCATCAAGTATCTGGCGGGTACCCTTGCCGGTTCCATTGCCGTCACGGCGGACGCCTTCAACAATCTCTCCGACGCGGGATCGTCGGTGGTGACCCTGCTGGGTTTTCGCCTTGCGGGAAAGCGCCCTGATGCGGATCATCCTTTCGGACACGGACGGTTTGAGTACATCTCCGGCCTGATCGTGGCCTTTCTGATCCTGCACATGGGATTTGATCTGCTGGGCGACGCCATTGACAAGATCCGCAATCCCGAGGCAGTGGAGGCAAATGCGCTGACCCTCGTGATTCTCGGTGTGTCCATCGCCGTCAAGCTCTACATGGCGGCGTACAACCGCCGCTGCGGACGGATGCTGGACTCTTCTGCGATGAAGGCCACGGCCTCGGACTGCCTGTCGGACTCCATTGCCACGGCGGTGGTCATGGCAAGTACCGTCATCGGGCTGCTGACACCTTGGCAGATTGACGGCTGGTGCGGTCTGCTGGTGGCAGGACTGGTGCTCTGGGCAGGTTATAACGCGGCGAAGGACACCATCGATCCGCTGCTGGGTCAGGCGCCCTCACAGGAATTTGTGGAGGATGTGCGCAGCATTGTACACAGTTACCCCCAGGTCTGCGGCATCCATGACCTGATCGTGCACGACTACGGTCCGGGGCGGCAGATTGTCTCCCTGCACGCCGAGGTACCGGCGGACGCCGATGTGCTGACGATGCACGATACCGTGGACAACATTGAACGGGAGCTTGCGCAGAAGCTGGGCTGTATGGCCGTTGTCCACATGGATCCGGTCATGGTCACAGACGAAAAGACCCGCGCCATGCAGGAAATGGTCCGGGGGATTGTCCGGGCACTGGATGAACGGCTGACCATTCATGACTTCCGCATGGTGGCAGGGCCGACTCACACCAATCTGATATTTGACGTGGTTGTGCCGGTGGATTTTGAAATGAAGGATTCCGAGGTTGTCAAAACGCTGTCGGCAAGGATCAGAGAGGAAAACGAGAACTGTTTTGCCGTCATCAGCGTGGACAAATCCTACGTTTTGTAGTATACTGACCCTATCCCCGAACCGGAAAGGAACCCTTTTATATGAATCATGAACTTCTGCCCATCAACCGTGCCGAGATGGAGGCGCGGGGATGGGATTATCCCGATTTCGTGCTGGTCACGGGTGACGCCTACGTGGATCACCCGAGCTTTGGCACGGCGATCATCTCAAGAGTGCTTGAAAACGCAGGTTTCCGGGTGGCGATTCTGCCTCAGCCGGACTGGCACTCGACTGATGCCTTCACGGAATTTGGCTGCCCGCGCCTGGGCTTTCTCATCAACGCCGGCAACATTGACTCCATGGTTGCCCATTACTCGGCATCCAAACATAAGCGCAATTACGACTACTATTCCCCCGGCGGCAAAACAGGCCTCCGGCCCGACCGCGCCTGTATTGTCTACGCAAACCGTGTCCGCGAGGCCTATCCCGACATGCCCATCCTTATCGGCGGTCTGGAAGCCTCCCTTCGCCGTCTGGCCCACTACGACTACTGGGACAATAAGGTACGCCGCAGCATCCTGTTGGATGCCAGAGCCGATCTCCTGATGTACGGCATGGGTGAAAAGAGCGTCCTGCGCATCGCAGAGCTCCTGGATCGCGGCATCCCCGTACAGAAGATCCGCGACGTGCGCGGCACCGTGTATGCAGCACCCGTGAATAACCGTGTCCACTATCCCGTGGCCGCGACCTATGACTTTGACGCACTCTCCACCGATAAGCGGCTCTACGCCGAAGCCTTCGGCGTGCAGTACCGCAATACCGACGCCGTCACGGGTAAGGCCATCATCGAGCTCTACGGTGACCGGGCGGTGGTGCAGAATCCTCCCATGCCGCCGCTGGAGCGGGAGGAGCTGGACGCGGTCTATGCGCTGCCCTATACCCGCCGGTATCATCCGTCCTACGATAAGGTTGGCGGCGTACCCTCCATTCAGGAGGTGGAGTTCTCCGTCACCCATAACCGCGGATGCTTTGGCGCCTGCAACTTCTGCGCGCTGGCTTTCCATCAGGGACGCACCGTGCGTTCCCGCAGCATTGAAAGCGTGGTGCGCGAGGTAGAGGAGCTTACCCAAATGCCGGGCTTCAAGGGCTACATCCACGATGTGGGAGGTCCGACGGCGAACTTCCGCTATCCCGCCTGTGAAAAGCAGCTCAAACACGGCGTATGCCCTGACCGAAAATGTCTGGCGCCCACGCCCTGCAAAAACCTCAAGGCGGATCATACCGAGTACGTCAAGCTCCTGAAGGCCATCGAAAAGGTGCCGGGGGTGAAGAAAGTGTTCATCCGCTCCGGCGTGCGCTTTGACTACGTGCTGGCGGACAAGGACGAGACATTCTTCAAAAAGCTGGTGCGCGACCATGTGAGCGGGCAGCTCAAAGTTGCCCCCGAGCATTGCGTGGACGGCGTGCTCGGCTGCATGGGCAAGCCGCCGATTGCCACCTATGACCGGTTCAGGAAGCGCTTCTTTGAGCTGACCAAGAGCTTTGCCAAGGAGCAGTATCTGGTACCCTATCTCATTTCCAGCCATCCCGGCAGTACCCTCGCCGACGCAGTGGAGCTGGCGTCCTGGCTGCGGCGCAACGGCTTAAACCCCGAGCAGGTGCAGGACTTCTATCCCACGCCGGGCACCGCATCCACCGCGATGTATTATACCGGCATCAATCCGCTGACGATGAAGCCTGTGTATGTAGCTACCGATGAAAAGGAGAAGCGGATGCAGCGGGCGCTGCTGCAGACGGTGCGCCCGGAGAATGCGGGGATCATCCGCGAGGCACTGCGCAAGGTGGGCAGAGAAGACCTGATCGGCTTTGGGCCGGAGTGCCTGGTGAAGCCTGAGTGGAAGGAACGTGCCGAGCAGCGTCAGGCAGCGCGTGATGCAAAGTCAGGCGGCGAAGCTGCCGGAAAGGGCAGAGCCGGCGGCAAACAGAACCGGCAGCCTGCCAAAAACGCCGCAAAGTCCTCCGGAAAGCCGGGGAATCCCGGCAAAAATGCAGGAAATCCTACTGCAAACGGTAAAAATCAGCCGAAAACCGCCCGTTCCTCCGATGCGCCGATCTCCAAGCGTCTTTCCAAAAGCCTCGACCGTGACTACGAGCGTCTGATGGGCAAAACGGACAAGCGCAGGCGGTAAAAGACGTCATAAATGCGAAAAGGCCGCGATTCACATGGAATCGCGGCCTTTTCGGATCATTTGGTCAGGGGAGAGGCGTTTTTATCGCAATACCGTTTGCAGATCGGGTCTGAGCATTTACGGATCTTGCCGCGTCTCTGACAGCACAGTCCGGAACGTATGGCTGTGTAGCCGGAGCCGATCCGGATATAGTGCCGAACGAACCACAGGCAATCTGCACAGGTAGGCTGATCCATATTATCACCTCATATCTGGTATAGAGTACAGACTTTGAAACCATTATAGAGTTTATAACTCTATAAGTCAATAGTGTAATAAACTCTGAGATATAGTGTTTTTTGAGGTGAAGAAAATGCACTACACGCAGCGTATCCGTGCGCTTAGGGAGGATCGCGATTTGTCACAAAAAACGGTTGCCGGATTACTTTGCATCGGTCAAAAAACGTATTCTGACTATGAATTGGGTAAAACCAGAATCCCGCTTGACAGTATTTTGATTCTTGCAAAGTATTATAATGTCAGTGTGGATTATATCAGCGGTGCTTCAGATGTGCCGGGAAAATATCCGCGCAGGTGAAATGTGATTTCACATCTAAAGCAGTGTAAAGTATTTTGCGGGAAAGCGGTAGCAGCAAATAGAAAGAGGCATCAAGCCGATAGGTGGCGTGCGGTCATAAATGCCCGCACGTACAATGGTACTCGGTTCGTCCAACGTCTGCCGCGGAGAAGATCGCGTTTCCAATTTCTCTTAGCCGCTGTCACGGCAAAATATTTATTTATCCCCGTCGATATTTGCCTATGTCGATCACCCGAGAGGGGATCTGGGACAACATCAAATCCATCAGGGGTACGGCGCACCTATAATGCGATCTGCACCAGTGTACGGGCGGGCATTTATGACCGCCCGCTCCCTTGGGATGAATGCCTGCTCATTTGGAATCTCCGCCGTGCCTGAGTGGCTGTTCCCTTGCTCCACCGCGTGACAGACTGGAAAAACGTCCTGCGGTAAAAACGTTGAATGTACACAAAAAGCCGCCGTTCATTTTGAACGGCGGCTTAAATTAACACTTCACTTAACCCAGATAGGCTTTCAGCTCTTCGGCACGGTCGGTGCGCTCCCAGGTCAGGTCAAGGTCGGGACGGCCCATGTGACCGTAGGCGGCGACCTGCTGGTAAACGGGCTTGCGCAGATTCAGCTGCTCAATCATGGCAGCGGGACGCATATCGAAATGCTTGCGCACGATTTCGGCGAGTTTGAGGTCATCCAGCTTGCCGGTGCCGAAGGAGTCTACCAGCACGGACACGGGCTGGGCAACGCCGATGGCGTAGGCCAGCTGCAGCTCACACTTGTCGGCGAGGCCTGCGGCAACGAGGTTCTTGGCGATGTAGCGGGAATAGTAGGCGCCGGTGCGGTCAACCTTCGTGGGATCCTTGCCGGAGAAGGCGCCGCCGCCGTGGCGGGCATAGCCGCCGTAGGTGTCAACGATGATCTTGCGGCCGGTGAGGCCGGAGTCACCCTGAGGACCGCCGATGACGAAGCGGCCGGTGGGGTTGACGTAGATCTTCGTGTTCTTGTCGATCATGCGCATGGGCACAGCCTGGTAGATGACTTCCTCGATGACCGCCTCGCGGATCTGCTCAAGGGAAGCACTGGCCAGATGCTGGGTGGAGATGACGATGTTGTCAAAACGCTCAGGATTGCCGTTCTCGTCGTAGATAACGCTGACCTGGCTCTTGCCGTCGGGGAGGATGAAGGGAACACGGCCGTTCTTGCGGACTTCCGCGAGCTTGCGGGTCAGCTCATGGGCGAAGGTGATGGGCGCGGGCATGAGTTCCTTTGTCTCGCGGCAGGCGTAACCAAACATCATACCCTGATCGCCGGCGCCGATGAGGTCGTAGGCATCCTTGCCGCCTTCGCGGTTTTCCAGAGCGGAGTCAACGCCCATGGCGATGTCGGGGCTCTGACCGTGGATAGCGGTGAGCACGGCGCAGGTCTTGTAATCGAAGCTGTCGCCGGAGCCGTCGTAGCCGATTTTCTTGACGGTATCGCGGACGATCTGTTCCACGTCAACGTAGGTGTTGGTGGTCATTTCACCCATGACCATCACGACGCCGGTGGTGGTGCAGGTTTCGCAGGCCACGCGGGCCATGGGATCCTGGGCCAGTACCGCGTCAAGCACGCCGTCGGACACCTGGTCGCAGAGCTTGTCGGGATGTCCCTCAGTGACGGATTCGGAAGTGAAGAGTTTCTGTAAAGCCATGTATCAAGTGTGCAAACCGGCGGACAACCGGTGCTACTCCTTTCTGTATAAACGTAAAAACCCCGGCGCATGCCGCACCGGGCCGTCATTTTACTGCGGAAATATTATACCACGGCGTAAGAGAAGTGTCAATCAAAAAAGAAAAAGCGGCTCAAGTTCAGCGAAAATCACAGGTTTTGCCCGCATAAAAAGTTCATTTGACAAACATTGACGAAACCGCTATAATAGAGCTTGTAAAGAAGGCGCAAAGCAGGATACGATCAAAAAGGAGTTGAGAATCCATGGCCGCAAAAGTATCATCCGCTGTTATCCGCAGGTTGCCCCGCTATTACCGATATGTACAGTCACTGTGCAGTCAGGGAATCTCACGCGTATCCTCCAATGAACTGGCGCAGGCGCTGGGATTCACCGCTTCGCAGGTGCGTCAGGATTTTTCATGCTTCGGCGGCTTTGGTCAGCAGGGCTACGGCTATAACACCGAAACGCTGCGTGACCGACTGGCAGAGATCCTGAATCTGCAGGCAGGCTGCCGCGGCGTGATCGTCGGCATGGGCAGTATGGCGCAGTCGCTGTTTACCGACGGCGTATTTTCACGCTGCGGTGTCAGCATTGCTGCGTGTTTTGACACAGATCCGGAAAAAATCGGCCGCGTGATCGGCGATGTTACCGTGCTGGACGCAGCGATGCTGGAGCAGTTCTGCATGGAATTTCATCCTGCGGTGGCGGTGCTGACCTGTCCGGGCAGCGCGGCACAGAGTACGGCCGATATCCTGATGCGCTGCGGGGTGCGGGGCATCTGGAACTTTACATCGGTGGATATTCAGGCCGAAGGATCCCGTACGGCGGTGGAGAATGTCCATCTGGCGGACAGCCTGATGACGCTGTGCTGCCGCATTCCTGCCCAGCAGGAGGCAAGGGAGAGTATGCCGCTGTCCGAACGGCTGGCGATGCGGGTCTTTGCCCCTCTCGGTAACAGGTAAAGGAGCATTCATGAAACTGAAACTTCGATTCATGGCACTGCTGATGACGGCGATCCTGCTCTCGGGCGTGCTGACCACTGCGGCGGACCCTGTGGTTACCCGCAGCTATCTGACAGATACCTACCAGCCCTACATCATGAGCCAGACGCAGCAGATGCTGGAAAGCGCCTTCGCGGCGCTTGAGGAGACCCTTGAGAAAAACTTCTCCACCGGCAGCCTGCGTGTGCAGATCGGCTCGGAGCTCTGGCTGGATACCATGAACGCCCGCGCCATGCGTACCCTGACAAGCGGCAGCTACACGCTTTCATCCGGTTCCGTCGTCACAGGTGCACTCGGAACCAAGTTTACCCTCGTCAGCGGCTCGGCTGAGGTTGTCGCCGCAGCGGGAACTGTGCTGGTGGACGCAAGCGAGGGTGTCGGCTGTGCCGACGGTACGGTGCTGGTGCCGGGGCATCTCTACATCATTGCCGATACAGGAGGTTGCGGCCTGCGCGCATCAGCGGGTAATGCCGTGATCACGGTCTCGGGCAGTGCAAAGCTGCTGGGCGTTGCTTCTTCCGGCGGCATCGTCGAAAAGCCCTCTGATCCGGTGACACCGGGTGTCTACACCGAGCAGTATCTCAGGTATGCCCAGGCCCTGCGGGAGATGGGATTGTTCAAGGGCACCAATGCAGGATTTGAACTGACCCGCGAGGCTACCCGTGTTGAGGCGCTGGTGATGCTGGTGCGTCTGCTGGGTGAGGAGGACGAGGCGCTGGCGAGTACCGCAAAGCATCCCTTCAAGGATGTGCCCGCATGGGCAGACCGCCACGTGGCCTATGCCTACGCCCGTGGATATACCAACGGCATCAGTGCAGACAAGTACGGCTCCGACCAGAGCGCTACCCGCGAACAGTATCTGACGTTTTTGCTGCGTGCGCTGGGATATAATGACGCAGCCGGTGATTTTGTCTGGTCAAAGGCATCTGAGAAAGCGCAGCAGATCGGTATGCTCACGTTTGCCGATGTCAATGCCATGAGCAGCGTGTTCTACCGCGACCATGTGGCGTTTTCATCATATAAGGCGCTGATGACGGCGAAGAAGGACGCAACCGTGCGCCTGCTGGATATTCTGATTGATTCCGGCACCGTGGCCATTGACGCGGCCTACCGGGCGACGGTCATCGTCGGATAAGACCGGTGAAAAAGGACGAACGCTGTCCTGTCACCGAATGGAAGCCATCCGTATATACTGTAGTGTGGCGGTCAGAAAGACCGGCCGCAAGTTATGAATTCGGAGGGCTATCTTATGTCTTGCAACGGTATGACCTATTCTTCCAACGGCAATTGCGGCTGCGGCAACAACAGCTGCCTGTGGACTCTGGTGATCATCGCGGTGATCGTGCTGTGGCTCAGCGGCGGTTTCTGCGGCGGCTTCGGGGGCTTGTGCGGCTGCAGCGATTGCTGAGGAACGTATTGATCTGTCTGACGGAGGCGGGGCTCATCTGAGCCCCGCTTTTTTACGTGTACGGAAGAAGCGTGGAAGCTGGCTGCGGGATGAAATCCGGGTCAAGATGCCTCAAATGGAGAAAATCGGGATTGGGTACGGAAAATTTACGACTGGTTCAAAAGAAATCGTGCTTTGATGCTTGCAAATTGGGGAGCTTTCGGGTATAATGTAAAACTGTCTATGATTTCATGCGGAGCGGACACACCGACTTCGCAAATATACCGAAAAGGATGATTCACCATGAGCAAAGCCGCCGAAAAGGCTGCGCGCCGCGCCGCCGCCAAGCGTACCCAGACCAAAAAGACGATCATCACCGTTGCCATTATCCTGGCCGTGCTGATTCTCATTACTCCCCTTGCCCTGTTCTCTTCGGGCGCTGTCTACCGTATGGCCAACGCCGTCACCGTGGGCGATGAGACTTACACCCCCGCCGATTTTAACTTCTACTACTACAGCTCCTACCAGACCATTTACAATAACCTCTACAGCACCTACGGCGATTACGTGTCCATGATTCTTGATACCTCCGTGCCGCTTGATGAGCAGCAGTACTCCGAGGATCAGACCTGGGCCGATTACATCAAGGAATCCACCGTTGCAAACATCGAGAACGTTTCCATGCTCAATGCAGAGGCTGCCGCGGCCGGCTTTACGCTCAGTGCCGAGCAGGAGGAAGAGCTTGCCGGTCTTATTTCCGGTACCTATGCCGCCGCCGAGGCCTATGGCTTCAGCAAGAACGGTTATCTGCAGGCTGTCTACGGCGCCGGCATGAATGCCGCCATCTACGAGGCCAATACCCGCAAGGCATTCATCGCCGAGACCTATGCTGCCCAGATCGCCGAAGGTATGACCTACACCGCCGAGGAGCTTGACGCTGCTTATCAGGCCGATCCCAATGCCTATGAGTATGTCAGCTACAGCATCTACAGCATCAACGGCGCTGCTGCCGAGGGTGAGGACGCTGATGCTGCCAAGGCTGCCGCCAAGGCCGAGGCCGAGAGCATCATCGCCCGTCTGGCTGCCGGTGAAAACTTCGCCGACGTTATCTATGATATCGTCGATGAGGAATCCAAGTCCTACTACGAGGACGATTCCGCTACCCGGACCAACAACGCTCCCTACGCCAATGTCAGCACCCTTCCCTACGGCGATTGGCTCTTTGATGCCGAGCGTGCCTCCGGTGATGCCGAGATCTTTGAGCAGACCTACGGCTACACCGTGGTTCAGTTTATCGAGCGTGAGGACAACCTCTACAATTCCCGTGACTTCCGCAATATCCTTATCACCGCCGAAGCCGGCGAGGATGGCACCGTGACCGCCGAGGCCGAGGCTGCGGCTCTGGCCGAGGCTCAGGAAATCCTGGCCCAGTGGAAGGCCGGTGAGGCGACTGCCGAGAGCTTTGGCGCTCTGGCCGACGAGCATTCCGATGATACCGCCGTGGTTGAAGGCGGCCTGTATACCAATGTTCCCCGCAACCAGGTTGTGACCGAGGTCAACAACTGGCTCTATGACGATGCCCGCCAGACCGGCGATGCCGAGATCGTCGTGAGTGAGTTCGGCTGCCACATCCTCTACTACGTCGGCGAGAACGCCGAGGTTCGCACCCAGCTTATCGAGGGAGCCCTGCGCACCGAGGAGTACAACGCCTGGGTTGCCGAGCGTATGGAGGGCTTCACTGCCCAGATCTCTTCCTTCGGCTACAACATGGCCGGTAAAATTGCCTGATCAAGGTTAACCCGTGGGGGTGGAGCTGCAACCGGAAACGGGGAGCAGAGCCACCCCCTGTCTTTTGCAAAGGAGAACCAGTTATGAAGAATCTGAAATCTATCGCAGCGCTCAGCCTTGCCATGTGCCTCATTGCGGTGCTGCTGGCGGGCTGCGGCAGCGCACCTGCGCCCGTGGTAGAACAAAAGCCGCTGAGCACTGCCGTGAGCGAAGAGTACGGCTATGAGGTGTATGAGGATCACGCAGTGATCACCTCCTATCTGGGAAAAGAAGCCAGAGTCGTCATCCCCGAAACCCTTGACGGCAAGCCCGTTACCGGTATCGGTGCCGAGGCCTTCTATGTCAACACGACCATCGAGTCTGTGACCATCCCCAATGGGGTTACGTTTATCGGGGATCGAGCCTTTGACGGCTGCGATGCCCTGTGTGAGGTTATCATCCCGGCTACGGTGACCAGGATCGGTTCCCACGCCTTTGCCTATACTCCCTGGTTTGACTTTCAGGATGGCGAGTTTGTGGTCGCGGGCGATCAGGTGCTTATCAAGTATAACGGCGCCGGCGGCACGGTCAATGTTCCGGCCAGCGTCAAGTATCTCAGCACTGCCTTCCAGGGCAACACCGACGTGACGGTGGTCAATCTTCCACGCAACCTGACCGGTATCTCCGCCGACGCGTTCAGTTCCTGTACTTCTCTCATCAGTGTGTCGCTGCCGGGCAGTCTCACCGAGATCGGTGATGGCGCATTTTATACCTGCACGGCGATGACCACGCTGCTGCTGCCCTCAAAGCTGACCCACGTTGGTGAAGCGGCCTTTGGCAACTGCCGCGCACTGACCAAGGTGGAGCTGCCTGCAAGCCTTGTGAGCATCGGCGACGGTTTGCTGCAGGACTGCGCGGGACTGACCGAAGTGACCCTGCCCAAGGGCATGACCGCCGTGCCGGCTTATATGTTTTCCGGCTGCACGGGCCTTGTGAGCATTGAGCTTCCCGAAACCGTGACTGCCATCGGTGACGGTGCCTTTGAAAATTGCGTCAGCCTGCGGGCGATGAAGCTTCCGGAGGGCGTGACGGAACTGGGCGCCGCAGCATTTGCCTCCTGCGAGAGCCTTTCCGGCGTAACCCTGCCTGCGGCGATTACCCGTATCCCCGACAATCTCTTCTACGGCTGCCTGGGCTTTAATTCCTATATCGTGCCCGAGACTGTGACGGAGCTGGGCGGCGGTGCGTTCTACGGCTGTAAAAACCTCACTGAACTCAAACTCCATGACAACATCACCTCCATGGGCAGTCATGTGCTGGCCGACTGTGCCTCTCTGCGCGAGGTAAAGCTGCCTGCAAACCTGAAAAATCTCGGCGAATATGCCTTTGCAAACTGCAGCGTGCTCAAAACCGTGGAGCTGCCTGCCGGTATCACCGAGCTTGGTCCCTACACCTTCGCTGGCTGTGCCTCCATGCAGTCACTTACCCTTCCGGATACGATGAGCGAGCTTTCTGAGGGTCTTTTCCAGGGCTGTAAAGTGCTGCAGACGATTGAAATCCCCGAAACCGTGACCAAAATGGGCGCCAGCGTTTTTCGTGAGTGCGAAAGCCTGACCGAGATCGTCCTGCCTGCGGGGATCACGGAGATTGGTGCCTATGGCGTCGCCAACTGCACAAAACTGGAAAGCATCACCCTTCCCACGGGCATTACGGCAATTCCCGAGGGCTTCTTTACCGCCTGCAATGCTCTGACTTCCTTTGAAGTGCCGGAAGGTGTGACCGAGCTGGGCAAGGGCGTTTTCTACGAATGCAGCTCCCTCACGAAGGTGACGCTGCCGGAGAGTGTTGCAAAGCTTGGCGACATGACCTTTGCGTTCTGCACGGCGCTGGAGGAAATCACGATTCCCGCAGGCGTAACCGAGCTGCAGGAAAGCCTGTTCTACGAATGCCAGGCGCTCGTGGACGTGACTCTGCCGGATACGCTGACGGTTCTGGGCGAGGGCTGCTTCTACAATTGCGCTTCCCTCCGGAAACTGACGGTACACGAGGGTGTGAAGTCCATCGGCGCGTCAATCTTCGTGGGCTGCGATGCGCTGGAGAGCCTGACGATGCCTGCCAGCCTTGAGACGATCGAAGGCGCGCTCTTCGGTGATCTGGGCACGAAGGCCGTGTTCACCGTCGTGGAAGGCAGCGTCATGCATGAATACTGCGAGGAAAACCAGTTTTCCTACGAGCTGGCAGCATAAGCTGACGGCGGATGAAGGTTACGGCGCAACAATCCGGCGAAGGGGCATCTATTCACAGAATGTTAAAAATGATCTGGTATGGTATCCTGTAGAAGAATGCAGATCGTATGATGTGAATCTGCTGGAGAAAGGATAAAAAAGATGAACGTAAAGGACTACATGAACCAGGTTATGCTTCCGCATGAGGATGCACAGGTGCAATCGGGCGGCGAAGGTGTGGTGCGCCGCGTGCTGGCCTATTCCGATGATGCAATGTGCGTGGAAAATACCTTTGAAACCGGCGCGGTGGGAGCGCTGCACAGCCATCCCCATACGCAGGTAACCTACATCGTCTCCGGACGCTTCCGCTTCACCGTGGGTGATGAGACCTATGAGGTGAAGGCCGGCGATACGCTGGTGAAGAAGAACGGCGTGATTCACGGCTGCGTGGCGCTGGAAGGCGGCGTGATGCTCGATTTCTTCACGCCCATGCGCGAGGATTTTACAAAGTGATCAAAAAGGCATCGGCGGCTCAGATCCGCCGATGCCTTTTGCATCCGGAAAAATCGGCGCGCCTTCTTGACTTCAACGTTTATTTCCTGTATGCTGATAACAAATACAAAACCTTTGAAAGGAAGAAAAACAATGCAATACGCAACCTACATATACACCGGTGATTTGAAAGCCCCTGCCGTTGTCTCAATCAACGGCGGCTCCACGCCCGTCTGGCATCAGAATCGATGGGACACCGGCGAATATGCACAGTACATCCGCAACAACGGCTGCGGACACTGCTGTACTGCGATGGCAGCACGCCTGCATGGCGTTGAGCTTGATCCGATGGCGGAGTATCTGTACTGCCGTAAGACCTGGGGCGCACCGCAGGAGAACGGCAGTCCCGTACAGCATCACTTTGCTACCACCGGCGGCATTGTGAAGGTGCTCAGAGCCCATCGCATTCCCGCCGAAGCCTTTGGTGTACCGTCGGATGGTCTGGATGCGGTAATGGCACATATTGGTGATGCCTTGTCTCAGGGAAAGCAGGTTATCTTCTGGTCTGAGCCGACGCCGGAGTTCCCGGATAATCCCTTCTCCAAGGGTGCACATTATGTAATGGCTGTCGGCTATGATCAGAATGGCAAAATCGTCATCGCCAACAGCTCGGAGAAACCCTGGTGCAAAGACGGTATCCAGCTTGTGGAGCCGGAGATCATTGCCAGGGCGCTGTATAAGGGCAGCTGCCCGGGCGATCTGACCTGGGGGAACCGGAGCATTTTGAACAGTGCGCAGGCTACGTGGTGGTCGGCTGAACACGTACTTCTGTACCTGTTTGTAGTCAATCGCGCACTGGGAAATTTGTTCAACAAGTCGCTTTTCTGGATTGACATCGGGAAAAGTGGACGCTATAATGATCGTATCAGCCTTGAAAAATCGCCGAAAACTGTCTTGACGGTATACGGATGAAAAAGGAGCATGGGAAAATGTTGGATCTGAAAAAGTATTACAAGCCCATTGAACTGGACAACGGCATGGTACGCCAGTATACAAAGCCGCACATCACCTCCATCGCACATCTGGAAAGCGCCTGTACGTCGCGTGATACCGCAGCTCATTACTTTATCTCCCGCTATCTGGAGCAGCCCATCGACGGTGAGAAGATGCTCACGGAGCTGGCTTCCCTGCAGGATACCGACCCTGACTCCGAGACATACGGCAACATCCACTGGTTCCGGGAAGAGCCGCGGATTCAGGATACGAATGCGGCGTTTTTTGCGATGAAGTATCTGGGCATGGCGCTGCTGTTCTGCCCGGAGAAGGTGCCGGAGAATGAAAAAGCGCTGATTCGGGATATGCTGGTCAAATCCTCGGTGTGGTTTTCCGGCGAATGCCGCAGCGCAGGCTATTACTACCCCAACAAGATCGCCAGCGACGGTTCGATGCTGATGCTGATTGCAGCGGTGACGGAAAAGCCTGAACTGGTGGAGACTGCGCTGGATTTCTGGAAGAACTGGCTCGACTATACCGACGAATACGGCTGGGGCTGGGGTGAGAATACCAGTAAGGGTTACGCGGAAGTGCTCAACGACGCCTTTGAGACGACGCTGATCTGCATGGACAAGTCCAATCCTCTCTATGAGCGGCTTCTGGCTGTGCGCGAAGGAATGTTGAGCTATGTTGCCTTCCATGGGGAGTATGAGTTTACGCCTTCCATTCGTACCTATAACTTTTCCGGACTTCCCAAATACGGCAGCAACCAGCATGTCAAATTCGACATTGAAGCCCTGGCGGATGATGACGGGAAAATCAATGCTTTAACCCTTGGTTCCATCATCCTCCATGCAGCGGCGCCTGCCTTTGTCCCGACGCTGACCGATGAATCCTTTCACAGAGAGCGCATCTTCGGCCAGTCGTATGCCTCTACCTTTAAGGGACAGAATATCCGCCTGGGCACCATCAGCCGTTTCCCGGTCATGTGCGGCTGCGGCCAGAACCGGGACGACCGCATCGGAGCCTGGGGACTTAGCTGGCAGTCGATGCCGGTCAGCGCCATTGCGCTGCGGCATGAGACCAGCTTCCTGCGCTACCACGCGGTCTGCGGCGGTGAGGAGTGCAGCCATATTTCAACCGGGTGGAAGGATAAAACCCTGT
Source organism: Oscillospiraceae bacterium (assembly GCA_015067675.1). Taxonomy (GTDB): domain Bacteria; phylum Bacillota; class Clostridia; order Oscillospirales; family QAMX01; genus SIG502. The sequence continues at coordinate 16,141 of SVMB01000008.1, read as the reverse complement.
TCCCGGATGAAAACATCCCGGATCTGCTGACCTATTCCGCGCAGACTGACAACTGCGCGGTGGTCATCCGCATGGTGGAACATTTAGCAAACGTGACCTCGGAGTTCACCGATGAATGGTACTTCCAGCACTTTGATAGGGAAGTACGGCAGTACGGAAAATGGTTCATCTTCGACTACGGCGACTGTGCGCTGTGTCTGCAGGCGCTGGACGGCGATGCAGAGCTGCTGCGCGACGGTGAAAGAATACGTGTCGTGCGCACGTTCTATAAGGGTGAAGAAAAGCTGGTGGTGCACCGTCGGTTGGTCAGCTCCTGGGCGATCGCGGCGCTGGACGACTGCACCGATATCGAGAGGCAGCTTGATGCAATTCCGGTATCACTCAGCGAGATCGAAGATCTGCGTTATCCCCGTATTTCTCCCTGCCTGCGCGGTGTCTGCGGCGAAGCCGTGCTGGAGTTTGATCCCGACAAGTCCGACCTGATCTGACAAATCGTATGCATAGCCATGCCGGGCACTCAAAACCTGAGTGCCCGGCATTTTTGCTGTTCAAACGTAATATTGTGCCTGGGCCTGCCAGAGTTCGTAATAGCGGCCGGCGGTTTTGGCAAGCAGTGCTTCATGACTGCCGTGCTGGACGATGTGCCCGCCATCAAATACCGCGATGCGGTCGCAGAAGCGGCAGGAGGCAAGGCGATGGCTGATATAGATGGTGGTTTTATCGCCGACGATGCGGTTGAACCGCTCGTAGATCTCATATTCCGCCACGGGATCCAGCGCAGCCGTGGGCTCGTCAAGGATGATGAACGGCGCATCTTTATAAAGTGCCCGGGCAAGCGCGATCTTCTGTGCTTCCCCGCCGGAGATTTCCACACCTTCCGGGTCGAAGTCCCGGTACAGGCAGGTATCGGTGCCGCTTTGCATATGCGCAAAACGCTGACCGAGGCCTGCTTTTTCAAGACACTGCACCACACGGGCGTCGTCATAGCTGCGGCTGGCGGCGATATTCTGACCGAGGGAGAAGGAAAACAGCCGGAAATCCTGAAAAACCACGGAAAAGAGGGCAAGATACTCGCTGTAGTCGTATTTGCGGATATCCACGCCGTTGAGGAGAATCTCACCTTCCGTCGGGTCGTAGAGCCTGCAGAGAAGCTTGATGAACGTGGTCTTGCCGGAGCCGTTCATGCCGACGACGGCAAGTTTTTCGCCCACTTTGAAGGTCAGATTCACATGCCGCAAAGCGTAGGTATCGCTCCCGGGGTAGCGAAACGAGACGTTGCGGAATTCAATGTCGTATTCGTTGTCATCTCGCTTTTCAACGGTCAGCGTGCCGCGGTAAAGCCTGCTTTCATGCTCCATGAAGTCGAGAAAATCCCGCAGATAGGGGGTGTTTGCGTGCAGCTGTGACAGGGCGTCCACGATCCCGCAGACGGACTGACCTAACTGGGCAACGGCTCCGCTGAATTTCATGACACTGCCGATGGATACAGCGCCCGCCAGCGCCTTGAGTCCCGCGTACAGGTAGGACAGAAGCGTGAGCACAAATGCAGACAGATCGTTACCGGCGCCCCAGCGAAATTCAGTGCGGTTGATGCCGTCCACGATGTCGCGGGACTTGCGGTTGGTGAGGGAAAGCTCGTCGGAAATGAGCCGATACTGCTCATAGAGCCGGATATCCTTGCCGGCCTTTTGTCCGGCAAGATAGCGATTGAGATAGTAGTCGTAGACGCAGTTGAGCTTTGAAAAGACGCCCAGCAGCGTATAGGTATTGGCAGAGATGCGGGAATTACCCACAACGCCGGTGCAGGAAGCGAGGATGATGGCGGCGAGAAGGATGAGCAAAGCCCAGGGAGAATCGGCAAGGGCTGCATATACACTGCCGGCAGGGGAGGGCTTTGCAATAACGTCGATGATGAACACCAGCGCCAGAATCAGCGACAGCAGATGCTGATACAGCAGTGGAATGCGGCTGTGGACTTTGATCAGTCCGAAATTGCTGATCTTCATGGCATTGTCGATGTGGCGCACGGCTTTGTGAGTCTCGGGATCTTCCACCTTTTCGTAGTCCAACCCCATGACCTTGGCGCTGATCATCATATTGTACCGGCGATAAAGCCCGTTGAACATCTCATAGTTTTTGATGTCCATCACGGCGCTGCCAAGCTGCACGGCGAAATGGCTTACCGCCAGTAAAAGGGCCAGTATGATCGCCTTTGTGATGCTCTCTTTTGCGATCAGGACGTCGAGGATGCGGGCGGAGAAGTACAGATCGAGAAAGGGGAGTGCGGCCATCAGGGTGTTTTTGATGAGCTTCACCAGAAGATTTCCGGGGGCGAGCCGGTGGATGTACCGAATACCGCGAAGAATGAGTCTGAATTCGTCTGTTAACTGCTTCATAAGTGCTCCGTCAATTGTAATACTGTGCCTGCATGGCAAACATCTGCGCGTAATGTCCACCGAGAGCCATCAGTTCATCGTGGGTGCCGCATTCGACGATTTTACCCTTGTCCATACATAAAATGCGGTCACAGAAGCGGGTTGAGGCCAGGCGATGAGAGATGAAAACCGCAGTTTTGGCTCGGGTGAGCTCGTGATAGCGCAGATACATCCTGTTTTCGGCCACGGGATCAAGCGCGGCGGTGGGTTCATCGAGAATCAGAATCGAGCCGCCCTTATACAGGGCGCGGGCAAGCGCCAGCTTCTGCACTTCACCGCCGGAAAGATCTACGGCATCATCAAGAACACTCTTCAGCAGCGTTGTCTCGGTGCCGCGGGGGAGAGACGCAATCTTTTCGGAGAGTCCTGCCTGCCGGATACACTCGCTGAGCTTTTCATGATCGATTTCGCGGTCGAGGGCAATGTTGCGGGCGATGCTTGTGGGCAGCAGGTAAATATCCTGAAAGACCGGTGCAATCATGCTTCGCAGTGCACTTTGGGAAAGCTCCGGCAGGGGAGTCCCGCCGATGGTAATAGTGCCCGACTGCGGAGCATAGAGTCCGCAGAGAAGCTTGATGAGCGTGGTTTTGCCGGAACCGTTGGTGCCGACAATGCCGATCTTTTCGCCGTGGCGTATCTCAAAGGAGATGTGATCCACGGCCGGATGCTCACGGTCTCCGGGATAGGCATAGCTGACGTCGGAGAAACGAATGGAACAGTCAGCAGGGTCAGGCTCAATGCTGCCGCCGGAGTTGACCGGAAGTTCCAGAAAGCTGCGTATGTCGTCCACATCCAGCGTAACCTGAATGACCTGTTCAATGCTGCCGACCAGCTCCAGTACCCAGGTGCCAAAGCCCGTGATGATGCCAAGATACAGCACAAATTCCGAAACGGAGATGATACCCTGGTAAAAGGATGCGAACAGATACAGATATACCGCCAGCCGAAACAGTGCATTGATGCCTTCGAGCAATGCCGTATAGCCGGTTTTGAGCCGGGACTGACGGCTCATGATGCGTTTCCACACGGAAAACTGCTCTTCGAAGATATCATGAAACCACTGGGAGATCCCGTAGAGGCGGATATCCTTGACGGCTGCAAAGTCGCGGGCCTCACGTCCGATGTAATTGATCCTGCGCTCGACGGGAATGGCGTCTTTCTTCGAGGCGTGGCTTGACTCGGCAAGGCGTTTTTGCGTGAACCAGGAGACGCAGGAAATGAAGAGGAGAATCAGGGCAAGCCAGGGATTGAGTATGGAGATGATGCCGGTGTAGAGCGTGATGCCCAAAAGCCGTGAGAGGATGGCTGCAAACAGCGCAGGATAGGCGTCCACGCTCAAAGGCGTGCTCATACTCTGGGTACTGCTGACTTTACGGGCGCTGCTGAAAAGCTGGTTGTGCGTTCGCTGAGCGCGGTCACGAATCTCGGGGGATTCGGAGAGCTCATAGTCCAGATGCATGCACTTCATGGCGTACTGCTCGATGAAATAGGCTTTGAAGTGATGGTTGAGGGACTTTAACCGATTCTGAATATAGCGGTCTCCGACATTCAGCGCAAGCCGCAGCAGCATAAAGCCTGCGGTGACGCAGACCATGGCGGTGAGATCTCCGTTTCGGATGGTCTCAACAAGCGCTCCGGCAAAGAAGCTGGAACCGGCAGAAACAAGAATGCCTGACGGAACGGTCCAGGCGTGCAGCAAAAGTATCCGGGGCGAAAAGCGGAGAATATGGGTAAAGATAAACTTCACATTGGCTGCAAAGTGATAGGCATGACGGCTCATACATCCTCCCGGGCACAGAGCTTTTCGATCTGATCTGCGCACATCCGGCAGGCAATATCCGTATTTCCGGTGCCGTTGATGATCAGGTCGGCAGTCCATTTGGTGGGTTCGATATACTGCTCATGACGAAAGCGCACCATGTCCAGATAGAAGTCGGCAATCTGATCAAAGGTCAGTCCCCAGCCCATGTTGCGGCGCAGCCGCCGTACGATGCGCTCGTCACTGCGGCAGTCCACATATACTCTGAGATTGATCCGGTCACGGATGTAGGTATCCCAGAGAACCCACAGGCCTTCGGTGATGATGACCTCACAGTCTGAGGCGCAGGCCGCGTCAAAGTCGGCATGGTATCGGTCAAAATCGATGGCGTCCGGGCAGTTGTCGTCCACATAGATTTTATCGTTGAGATGAGACTGTACGGAAGGACGCTCAGATGTGGGTCTGAAATAGGTGTCCGTGTGGAGCATACATACGCGATAGGACTCAAGAAGGCTCTGGAGTTTTCTGGCAAAGGTTGTCTTGCCGCCGGCGCTGCCGCCTGCGATGGCAATGATGGCTTTCATGGCTTTATGTTCCCTCCTGAAAAGTGGTGTCTACAAGTATACCATGGATTTTCACGGAACGGGGGATTTGGGCACGAATTGTCGCTGTACAGGCACGAATTGCAGTACCTCGTGAAAAAAGCCTGCCCGGACGATGCCGGGCAGGCTTTGAAGTGCGGTTATGTGTTGATGGTTGTCGGATAAAATCAGTTCCAGGGGAAGCTGATGAGACCCATGACGTAGATGATGATGATGGCGATCGGAACCACGATGTAGAAGATGGGCTTCATCCAGTTCTGGACCTTCAGGCCGGTACCGGCATTGGCCTCGGCGATGAAGTTCTCCCAGCCCCAGCCGTAGCGCTTGAAGCAGCAGAACAGCACGAAGCACAGAGAACCCAGAGGCAGGAGGTTGTAGGAAACGATGAAGTCCCACAGATCCAGCCATGCAGTGCCTTCGGCGAAGGGAACGAAGCCGGACAGGAGGTTGTAGCCCAGAGCGGTGGTGGTGGAGGTGATGGCGATGACGATGCCGCAGACGATGCAGCCCTTGGGGCGGCTCCAGCCGGTCAGCTCACGCACGCAGGCGAGAATGTTTTCAAACACGGCAAAGACGGTGGACATGGCGGCGAAGGTCATGAACAGGAAGAAGATGGTACCCCACAGGCGGCCGCCGTTCATGTTGTTGAAAACAGTGGCCATGGTGTCGAAGAGCAGGCCGGGGCCGGCGCCGACTTCCATATCAAAGGTGAAGCAGGCGGGGAAGATGATCAGACCGGCGGTGATGGCGACGAAGGTGTCCAGAATGATAACATTGATGGACTCGCTCATCAGGGAGCGCTTCTTGTCGATGTAGCTGCCGAAGATGGCCATGGAGCCGATACCAAGGCTCAGGGAGAAGAAGGCCTGATTCATGGCGCCGACGATGACGTTGGGCGTGATCTTGGAGAAATCGGGCAGCAGGTAGAACTTGAGGCCTTCAGCAGCGCCGGTCATGGTGGCGGAGTTGATGGCCAGGATGACCATGAGGAACAGCAGAGCGACCATCATGTACTTGGTGACGCGCTCAAGACCGCCCTGCAGGTTGAAGCTCAGAACGAGGAAGCCGATGACAACCGCGATGAGCATATAGACCATATTAACCGTGGGGTTGGAAATCATACTGCCGAAGGAAAGGGTAGCAGACTGACCGGTCAGGAACTTGATGAAGTAGTGGATGATCCAACCGGCAACGACGGTGTAGAAGGACATCAGGCAGACATTGCCGAAAAGAGCAAGATAGCCGTGAATATGCCATTTCTGACCGGGCTTTTCAAGCTTCTGATACATCTTGACGGGAGAAGCCTGGGAGGCACGGCCAAGGGAGAACTCCATGACCATGACAGGCAGACCCAGAATCAGCAGGCACAGCACGTAGATGAGCACGAAGCCGCCGCCGCCGTTCTGACCGGCGAGCCAGGGGAACTTCCAGACGTTGCCGCAGCCAATGGCGCAGCCGGCGCTCAGCAGAATAAAGCCGAGACGGGATGAAAGTCGTTCGCGATTTTCCATAAAAAATCCTCACTCTCTTTGAAATGTATATATTCTAGCACTTAAATGTAAAAATGTCAAAATATAAATGGCACAGGTAAATGGATTCTACATAATAACTAAAAAACAACTATGGATTTGTAAAAACTGTGTAAAGTGACAGTTGGAATGGGCGGCCTCTTGATTTTTGAGGCTTGTTGGATTATACTGATACTGCTTTTTGGCAGAAAAAAGATCAGTCGGCAGAGCAGCTGTTCGGAAAGGGAAAAGAGTATGAGTGAAAAACTGATTGTGTTGTCCATGGATGCCATGGTGAGTGAAGATCTTGCTTATCTGAAAACAAAACCCAACTATGCACGGCTGTTTGAAAAGTGTGCACAGGTTGAAAAGATGTGTACCATCTATCCCAGCGTCACCTATCCCGCTCATGCCAGCATGATGACCGGCTGCAGACCGGGCAAGCACGGCATTTATACAAACGGTCACTTCAAGACCGGGCTGGGTCGTACCCTCTGGCACCTGGAAAGCGATGAACTGCAGGTGGAGGACATCTTCGCCGCCGCCAAACGTCAGGGAAAGACCACTGCTTCCGTTTACTGGCCCATTACCGGCAATAACCCCAACATCGATTATCTGCTCAATGAGTTTTTCTTCTATGATAACGAGCCCATCGAGGAGAGCTTTGCCGGATTCGGTGCCAATGAAGAGGCTTTGCAGGCTGTCCGGGAGAATCTGCACCGCTATCCGTCGGTGCGCAGCCGGGAGGATCGGCTTTACCTGCGCAATACCTTCGATGATTTCATCATGGGCTGTATGTGCTCGCTGATTCGCAATCAGAAGCCGGATCTGCTGTTGGTACACAACTGCTGGCTGGACAGTCATCGTCATCGCTACGGCGTGTTCAACGATTACATCCGGGATGCGCTGGATCAGGTGGATATCTGGCTGGGAGAAGTGATTGCAGCACTGGAGGCGGCCGGGATCTATGACGAGACCAACTTCGTGCTGGTCAGTGACCATGGTCAGCGGGATTTCGTACGCCGTATGAAGATGAATGTGCTGCTGCGCCGCGCCGGATTCATCGATGTGGATGAAGCCGGCAATGTGACCGATTGGCGTGCATTTGCACAGGCAAGCGGAATGTCCACCACGATCTTTCTCAAGGATCCGGACGATGAGGCGCTGGTAAAGCGGGTGTACGGATTCCTTAAATCACTGGAAGCAGGCGAAGTATGGGGCATCGGAAAGATCCGTACGGCGGACGAGGTTCGTGAGGAGTATGGCACCTACGGCACGTTCTCCTTTATTGTGGAGACCGACGGCTATACGTCTTTCTCCGACGACTGGAAAGAGCCGCTGCTCAACCCCATCGACTTCAGTGACTACAGGCTCGGCAATGCAGCCCACGGCTACGAACCCGAGACCGGCGCGCAGCCGGTGTTCGTGGCGAAGGGCCCGGCCTTCAGAGCCGGTGCATACCGCGAACGCGGCCGTGTTATCGACGAAGCGCCGACCTATGCACGTATCCTGGGCGATGCTCTCCCGCAGGCGGAAGGCTCTGTGATGGAGGATATGCTGGCTGAAGGCCGCTGAACGCAGTGAAGCAAAACAATGACCGGGGCTGTCTCAAAAACATGAGACAGCCCCGGTTTCTTATTCTTGTTTAAGCTCGTTTAAGCAGTAGGCGCGTGTAGCGGCATAGCTGCCGTCGGGTGCGGTGACGGTGAGATGGATGTACATATCTTCGCTGTCGGCTTTGGCAAAAAAGCCGGTCAAGTCGAATTCTGCCTCACGGATCCAGCGTCCGCCTTCGGCAGACATGCGGCGTGCAAAACGGCCATGACTTTCCAGGGTGATATGGTGGGCATCAGAGCAGGTGATTTTTAAGGTGCTGCCGGTGATCGACAGTCCGGAAATCTCCGGCCCGCAGGACATATAGAAATCGCCGTTTTCCAGAGCGGTTATGACACTGTCATAGCAAAGCTGCGGTGCGCCAACCATAATCCAGGAAAGACCGGCTGCTCTGGGCTTGTGCATATCGTCCGTTCCCAGAGGATAGAGCTGATTACCCAGATTCAAAAGATCCTTAAAGACCCGGGCGTTGTTCTCGTTATTGCCCAGCATACAGCATTCGCTGTTGCGCAGCTCCATTCCCCACAAGCCTTTCAGCGGAGCGTAGTCCGGATAGCTGTTGCAGGACCAGGTGGGATGGTTATACATCACGAGAAACCCCATCTCATTGGCTTTTGCGATCATGGCATTGGCGCCGTGCGAACTGTAGGACATATCCATCTGCTCGCAGTACATATACTTTTCGTATTCGAGCCCTCCGGGATATCTGTGAAGAGCGCTGCCCGGCATCCAGAGTGTATCCGGTTTTTTCGAGATCAGATTGAAATGATACACCGGACCGTCAAAGCCGGGACGATAGTTTTTGTGATTGTAATTGACCTCCACACCGGTGAGCATGAGAAAATCCGGCTCCGTCATGTCGGAGTGATCGACAATGATATTGTGATCGGTAAGGGCAAGAATCTGATAACCCAGATCCTTGTAAAGCTGCTTGACCTCCTGCGGGGAAAGCTGACCATCGGAGATTGTGCTGTGGGTATGCAGGTTTGCTTTGAAGTACCGGGGCACCTGGGGCAAAAGCTGCTTGGCGGCGCTCATATTGAATCCTCCCGAAAACGTTTTGATGTATTTCATATGTTATCACATTCTGGTCATTAACGCAAGTTATTCAGATGACTGCGAAAAAAGAACACAGGCGTTGTGCATTGACGGCCGCAGAAGATTTCTTTCACCGGATCAGTATTTCCCCGGGGTTGTACCGGTGATTGATTTGAATACGCGGTTAAAGTAGTAGACATTCTGGAAACCGCAGGCAGCGGCGACCTCGTCCAGACGGAACATCCGGCTGGAAATCATCTCACAGGCGCGTTCGACCCGGATGCGGTTGAGAAACTGAATCGGCGTTTCGCCGTAGGCACGGCGAAAGAGCACCCGCAGATGGGAGGCGGAGCAGCCGGCCGCCTCGGCAATATCGTCGGAGGAGATGTCCTGATCGAAGTATTCCTCGATGAAAAAGCGGGCGATGGCGGCAGGATTGTTCTCGGCAAGCAGTGATTTGGGATAACTTTCGCGGATGATGTTGCAGAGGATCTCCTGAACCAGCGCACGCAGCAGAGGTGAAGCGCAGATACCCCGGGAGTTATATACCCGCAGAGCCTGTTCGAAAGCGTCGCGGTAACGACGGATATGCTCGGTACGAAAGACGTGCTCCGGCAGAAGCTCCGGGACAATCCCGGCAGGCTCGGTCAGATAGGAGATGACGATGTACTCCACGTCCTCTTCACTGCCGACGGAGAGCCGGTAACTGTCACCGGTACGCTGGAGAATGATGCTGCCGGGGCCGGCTGAGTATGTCTGGTCATCAAAGGAGATGCACAGGCTGCCGGAGAGTACCAGCGTCAGGCCGTTGTAGCGTCGGCTGCGAACATTTAAGGCGTAATTGGAACTGTATTTCCTGTAGTAGACGAAAGAAACGTTGGATACGGTGAAATCTGCGTTTTTCATAAAAGATCGATCCTGACAAATGCAAAAAAATGACGATAAAGCACGAAAAGAATGCGCAGACGGACTGCATATGAAATAATTATAGCAGACTGCGGGAAGATTACAAGACAAATCGTCGAAAATTATAAAAACTGAGGTCTTTTTTGAATTGTAAGCGAAAGCGCAGCATGATACAATGCCTGTATCAAATCAGAAAGGATGTGCAATCCATGACATCAGCAGAAGTCAAGGCATTGGCCAAGAGCCTGGGCGCGGATCTCGTCGGTATCGCTTCGATGGATCGCTTCGAAGGCGCTCCCAAGCAGATGGATCCCCGCTACATCATGCCCGAAGCTAAGAGCATGATCGTAATGTGCTTCCGCGTCATGCGCGGCTCCCTGCGCGGTATCGAAGAAGGTACCTTCTTCAGCAACTATTCCGCAATGGGTTACGGCGGCCTTACCTACAACTACATCCCCATGACCGTCATCAACCTCTGTAAGCATATTGAGGATGAGGGCTACGAAGCCATCCCCATCGGCCATCAGTCCGACTGGCGTGCCATCACCAACGACGGTTCCCTCAGGGAAGGCTACAGTGTGCCCGTCGAGCCCGGCAAGCCCGCTCCTGACGTTATGGTTCATCTGCGTATCGCCGCGTATCTGGCGGGTCTGGGCGAGATCGGTTACAGCAAGATGTTCCTGACGCCTGAGTTCGGTCCCCGTCAGCGCATCGGTGTCGTTCTCACCGAGATGGAGCTGGAGCCCGATCCGATCTACGACGGCCCGAAGCTGTGCAACAAGTGTATGGCCTGCGCCGATGCCTGCCCCGGCGGCTGCATCAGCAAGACCAAGACCGTCAAGGTCACCCTAGCCGGCCACGAGGTCGAGTGGGGTGAGATCGATCTGAAGAAGTGCTCCGACTACTTCCGCGGCGGCGAATACACCGAGCCCGGCAAGGGAGACGGCTACATGGAAGGCCGCGATGATATCATCAAGGGTTCCCATACGCCCTTTACGCACAAACCCAAGAACCTCTATAATACCGGACAGGCTGTCTGCGGCGCCCGCGGCTGTACCCGTGCCTGCATGATCAGCATGGAAGCCCGCGGCGTCATCAAGAATCAGTTCAAGAAGCCCTTCCGCCGCAACCGTCCCTGGCAGGTTGACTGGAGCGAGAACGGCAACCGTACCTACATCGATCCCGATTACAACGCCAAGTACGTGACCCATGAAAAAGAACCCGACTGAGTCCGCTGTGAAGCGCGTATCGCCGATTCCGCTCTGCGTGGGTTACAGCATGACCGGGGAGGGGCAGATGCCCTTCCCCGAGATCGTTTCCCGCTACCGTGAGTCCATCGGCGAGGTGTATTTTGCCTTCACCGGCATGGCCAGCGGCAGAAGCCCTCTGGGCGATGAGAGCGGGTATACCGATTTTGACGCCACCGAGCGGCTCATCGACGAAATCGGTGCGATTGCCGACATGGGCGTGAAGCTTGACCTGCTGCTCAACGCCGCCTGCAACGGCGATGATGCACTGAGTCTTGCACACGAGCGTCGGGTGGTATCGGTGCTGGAATACCTGGCATATAAGGATTGCGCCCCGGCGGTTGTGACGACGACTTCTCCTGTCACAGCGGAGATCGTCCATCGCTTTGACAGGAATATCGACGTGCGAGCCTCTGTCAATATGCGCATCGGCACCATCAAGGGTGTGCAGTATGTGGAGCATCTGTTTGACTCCTTCTGCATCTGCCGCGACATCAACCGTGATCTGCAGGCTCTGACGGAACTGTCGGAGTATCTGCGCAAAAACGGCAAGGGTGTGTCGATGCTGGTCAACAGCGGCTGCCTGCGCAACTGCTCCATGCAGACATTCCACGACAATGCCGTTGCCCATGAGGCCGGGATTCTGTCCAAGGCCAATATCCCCTGGGCAGGTGCCAGCGCCTGCCGCGGCTACTTCTCAAAGAGTGAAAACCGGCATGCGTTTTTGCAGAATACCTGGATCCGCCCGGAGGATCTGCACCATTACGTGGGGCTGACTGACTGTGCAAAGCTTGCTACCCGCATGCATGCGCTGCCTGCCATGGTCATCGATGCTTATGCGCGCCAATCCTTTCACGGCAATCTCGCCGACCTCTTTGAGCCCGGCCACGGCCCGCTCTTTGCTCCCCGCGTCATCGACAACGATCGTTTCCCCGAAGATTGGTACGAACGTACCACATCCTGTGACAAAAACTGCACCAAATGCTCTTATTGTGAGTCGGTCTGGAAGAAAGTGTTTGTTTCGGGAGAGTAAAACCGTATCATGAACCATGATGAGCGCCGGTTTAAAAACCGGCGCTTTTTGACTCTGAAAATACCGGTTCGAAAAACGAACTAAATACATTTAAAAATACACTATATTTTACATAACACAGGAAATTCACACTAAAAACTTGACAAAAATGGCGCACAAGTGTATAATGGCTCTAATGCAGCGGGAGCAGACAGCAAACTTTTCCGCCGGAAACCGAACAGTGGATGATCAATTGGCCGAACCGGCGAACGGGAAAGAATGCTCTCCTCTTCGCTGGTTCGGTTTCTTTACATAATTGAAACGACATAATTCGGGAAACCTGACAGGAGTCATTACAATGCAACAGTATCGACGAAAACGGACTGCCGCTGCGCAGCTGCGTTCGCGTCTGCCGGGAATCTGGCTGCTGATGGGAGCTGCGATGCTGAGTATCTCCTTTCTCATGCCGAAGCTGGCCCCTGTTCCGGAGGATCTCAAACCGCTGAGCTTTCAGCTCATGACCGGTGCCGACGGAACGGAAAGCGGTCTGCAGTATGTTGATGCCGGCGGCGTGCTGGATCTGACAATCGATGTGGACGGCAAACGAATCGAGCTGCGAACGGACGGCGGAACCGTGTCCGAGGCTTTGGCAAAAGCCGGTGTGACGCTGGGCAGCCGGGATATTCTCAGCTGTGAGGCAGGCGATGAAGTCTATGCCGGCATGCAGCTGCGGATTACCCGTGTTACCGGCAAGCAGGAAACAAAGGATGTCCTCATCAAGTACGAAATCCAGGAAGTGCCTAACGACCGGATGATGGTGGGAGAGACGATTGTGCTCACCGAAGGCATCAACGGCAGTTTGCGGGAAACCTGGGAAGTGGAATACCATGACGGTGTAGAGGTCAATCGGACGCTGACCTCCTCTGTGGTGACCAAAGAACCCACCACTGCCGTGGTGGAGACCGGTACCTACGTGCTGCCGACCGTGAACGAAGAGAGCAAAACCCTCTCCTTTGATGACGGCACGGTACTTAACTATTCCAAGAAGCTCAACGTGGGCGCCACGGCCTATACCTGCGAGGGTAAGAGCTTCAATATCACCAAGACCGGTACCACCGCGCGCTTCGGCGCCATCGCAGTGGATCCCCGCGTGATTCCGCTCAATTCAAAGCTTTACGTCCAGGCGCCGGACGGCACCTGGTTTTACGGCGTCTGTACCGCTGAGGATACCGGCGGCAAGATCAAGGGAAACCGCATAGACCTGTATTTTGATACCTTAAAAGAATGCTACAGCTTTGGTTACCGTAAGGCTGTGGTCTACATCATCGAAGAAGAGTAGGGAAGCATATGAATCTGTACGATCCGGTCTGGATCCGGGCGCTGCTGGAAAAGCACGGACACCAGTTTTCCAAAGGCATGGGACAAAACTTTCTGACGGAGCCGCGCATCGCACAGAATATCGCAGCTACCGTTGATGAAAGCTGCTGCGTGGTGGAAATCGGCCCCGGTCACGGTGCGCTGACCAATCAGCTCTGCCGCACGGCGGCGAAGGTCACCTCTGTCGAGCTTGATACCCGGCTGCTGCCGGTGCTTGAGGAGACAATGGCAGGCTTTGATAACCTGCGTGTCATCAACGGCGATGCGCTGAAAGCGGATTTTGCCTCGATCTGCGCCGAAATGGGATCGGAGCTGACGCCGACTCTTTGTGCCAATCTTCCTTATAATATCACAACGCCGGTGCTCACGGCTCTTGCCCAACAGCATTTCTTCCGGCGCATGACGGTCATGGTACAAAAGGAAGTCACCGACCGCCTGACGGCAAAGCCCGGAACCGAGCGTTATGGGGTTCTGACGGTGCTATTGCGCGCGCATTACGATGCCAGGGAGCTCTTCACGGTGCCGGCGTCCTGCTTTGTGCCGCAGCCGCATGTGGATTCGGCGGTGATTACCTTTGAAAAGCGGGAAACGCCGGCGGTTGGGGAAGAACTCTGGCCGATGTTTTCACGCGTGGTTCACGCGGCGTTTGCCCAGCGGCGCAAGACCCTGTCAAACGGCCTGGAAATGGCGGGCCTTTGCCCTAAGGGGCAGGCGGCAGCCGTGCTGACCGAATGCGGATGGGATCCGCGCATCCGCGGCGAGCGGCTGAGCCCGGAGGAATTTGCAAAGCTTGCAGCCGCGCTTCAAAAATAAGTCAAAAACACGCCCGAAGGTTTTATACCTTTGGGCGTGTTCTGCTTTATGGGATTATTCCGTTACTTCAGCGGCTTCTTCGTCCTCGTCGTCATCATCCTCATCCTCGTCGGTATCAACACCGGGGATGGGGGTGTTGAGGCATTCCTCGGTGAAGATTGCCTCGAGACGGTTGATCTTGATGCCCTGCTCGGAGAAGCGGGTCTCGTATTCGGTCATGATGTTGGGAATGTCGGTGGCGTGCAGATCACGGGTGACGCTGATGAGTTCCAGACCGCAGGCGGGTACTTCCTCCACGGAGAACTCAAAGAGCGGTACGTTGTCGGTCTTCATGCAAAGATGACCGTTCACGGCAATGATCTGCTTGTAGCGGGCGATGAAGTTGCGATGGGTCAGACGGCGCTTGGCGTACTTGTTCTTGCGCGTCCAGGGATCGCAGAAGTTGATGTAGATCAGATCGACTTCGCCGGGAGCAAAGAAATCGGGGAGAAGAGCAGCGTCGCCGAGGATGAAGAACACGTTGGGGATATTCTCCGCTTGAGCCTTTTCCATGGCCATCACGATGCAGCTGGGGTCCTTCTCCATGGCTATATAAAGGATATCGGGATTCAGAGCGGCAAGCTTGCGGATGAACTGCCCCTTGCCGCAGCCCAGTTCAAGATGGAGAGCACGGGCGGCGGGAAAAAGACTGCGCCAGTTGCCGCGCAGTGCCGCGGGATCATCAATTGTGACCTGAGCACAGCGCTCCAGGCGGGGAATCAGGTTCTTTTTGCGTCGCATGCGCATAGAAAAGGTCCTCACTTAATGATAGAATGATTGTACCGTTATTATACCATGCCTGCGGCAAAGCCGCAAGAGCCGGAGGAAGAATTTCAGCGAGTCAGTAAAAAGGAGTACAAAACTGTGAATAATGCGCGTTTCATCCGCTTTTTGGGACGATTTGTGAAAATAAAGCGCAGAATTGGATGGAATTTGGCATTTTTTTGCCTTTGTTTTAAATGCTTTGCAAAAACGTAAGAGAAATTTGCATATTCGACAATTTGCGCATAAAACCAACCGTTGGAAGAAATGTACAGAAAGAAAATGAGATGTTTTCAAAATAGTTCCTGAAATGAGACAAAAGTAATCTGATAATATTGAATTAAATGATGAATGTTCGGTAAATGCATAGATTCTAAGAAATAAAAAGAAGTAAAATGCACAAAAATTACGAATGAGAATCATTTGTTTTGACGGAAAAAATAGGGTTGATTGTGCATAGTGTATAAAACGCGAGGGATATATTAGGCACAAAAGTCAATTGCGAAAAATAGAAAGACGGTTTATAATATGCTATATTCAATAAATACAAATAGTTTCTGAATTACATGATGCACAGAATCTACAATTGTCGCTAACAAATTCTCTGCACGGGAAAAGAAAACTGCGCGCCCGTCGGCAGATGCCGACTGTACATATTTTCAGAATGTCCAAGCGCGGCAAGAAATCGGAAAGGTGGAGTAAGATGTTCTTCAAAAAATTAGCCAAACACATGCGGGACTATTGGGTTCTGCACCTCATGGCCCTGCCTGCAGTGGCTGTCGTCTTCATGTTCAGTTACCTGCCCAAGTTCGGTGTTATCGTGGCCTTCCAGAAGTTCAATTACCGCAAGGGTATCTTCGGCTCCGAGTTCATCGGTCTGAAGAACTTCGAGTTCCTGTTCAAGACCACCGATGCATGGGTGATCACCCGCAATACCGTTGCCTACAACATCGTATTCATTCTTCTCAATACCACGCTGGCTGTTATTCTGGCCATGATCCTCAACGAGGTTCGTTCCAGAAGACTGTC
>SVMB01000007.1 GCA_015067675.1 Oscillospiraceae bacterium | reverse complement strand
AGCTTGCTCATTGACGGTTTTTGCTCTTTAATGCTAGAATGAGGTTGTGAGATTTTGTTTCGAATTGCTTAATGGATTAAGTGACTATTAACCTTCTGCCGGACAAGACTGCGGAAGGTGATGCGTTATCCAATCGGAAAGAAGGGAATCACATGGGGTTCGGAATAATTGACGGACACTTTCACATTGGTGCCGAGGCTGCGCGTTGGGTAGACGATGTTACCTGGCAGTCTGCGCTTGCGCTGATGGATCGGCTTGATATTGAACGGGCAATCAGCGCAAATCTCTTGATCTTTCCTTATAACGGCTGCCGCATGGAGGAAGGTCTTGCGATTGATGCTGACATCTATGAAAAAAGTGGTCACAGAATATATACATACTTCGGCTATCATCCCGGATGTATTGAGAAGTCTCTGAAAGTGATTTATGACCACGCAGCAGACCCTCAATGTGTGGGTATCAAGATTCATCCCAACAATTCCCGTGTTTTTGCAGACGATGAATCATTCAGACCGGTCTGGGAGGCAGCCAGAGAGCTGAATCTGCCGATCATGTCTCATACCTGGGACACTTCGACCTATAATCCCGGGCAAAAATATGCATTCACGGGGCTCTTTGAAAAGTATATCCGCGAATATCCCGACGTGACGTTTATCTTCGGCCACAGCGGCGGCCGCTATAACGGCATCAGAACCGCGGTTGACATCGGTATGCGTTATCCCAACGCCTGTTTTGATATCGGCGGCGATATCTGGCCCAACGGCTTCCTGGAGGAGCTTGTTGAGAAGATCGGTGCGGACCGGATTCTCTACGGCAGCGATTATACAATGATCGAACAGCGTCCGATGCTGGGTGTGGTCTTTGGATCGTCCATTTCAAATCTCGACAAAGAGAAGATCCTGCGTCATACGGCTGCACGTATTTTCTTCCATGAGGAATAACGTTAAAAAGCAAATCTATGTATAGGAGATAGAGTATCCATGAGTTTTAAAATCATTGATGCGCACATGCATCTGGGTCCCTCTGTTGGCCGCATGGTCCCCGACTACTCCATCGAAAGTCTGGTTGCCCTGATGGATCGTTTGGACATTGAGAAGGGTATCAGCGCCAACTGCCTGAGTCTTGACAACCGTCCCGAGGAAGGCATCCTCGATGACTTCGAGGCCCATAAGAAGAGCGGCGGCAGAGTCTTCAGTTTCTTCGGCTATGATCCGCTTCACATCGAGAAATCCCTTGATGTGATCGATCGCTATCACAACGATCCCCGCTGCGTCGGTATCAAGATCCATCCCAGCGGATCCCATGTGCATGCCGACGACGAGCGCTACCGCCCTGTTTGGGAGGCTGCCAGAAAGACCGGCCTTACCCTGATGTCCCACACCTGGGCGCGTTCCAGCTACAACCCCAATCAGACCTACGCGGTTGCGGAGCTTTTTGAAAAGTATATCCGTGAGTATCCCGACGTCACCTTCGTTTTCGGTCACTGCGGCGGCCGTTATGAGGGCATCAAGACTGCCATTGAAATCGGTAAGAAGTATCCCAACGCTTACTATGACATTACCGGTGACATCTGGCTCAACGGCTTCATCGAAGAGCTTGTGGACGGTGTGGGCGCCGACCGAATTGTCTACGGCAGCGACTTTACGATGATTGAGCAGCGTCCCATGATGGGCGTGGTGCTTGGCTCCAATCTGAGCACGCTGGATAAAGAAAAGATCCTGCGGTATACCGCCGCACGTATCTATTTCGGCGAAGAATAAACAGGGGAGGTAATACCATGAGCATTCAGAAACGCAGCGATGAATTCAAGAACTGGATTGCCCAGTCCGATATTTTCGATATTGATCTCTGGTGGGATCCCACTTTTGAGGAAGGTTTTGTCCTTTATGATGATTTTGACAAGCAGATGAAGGACTATGAGGCTTTCGGTCTCAAAAAGGGCATCGTTACCTTCTCCGATTCCGCCTTCCGCGATGCCTACGAGGGCAATGCAAAGCTGGCCGAAATGCTGAAAGGCCGCGACGGTCTCTACGGCGCCATGGTCGTGCTGCCGGAGATGGGCTATGCCGAGGATAAGGGCGAAGCCTATGTGAAGAGCATGATGGAGCAGGGCTTTGTGGCTGCCCGTATGTTCCCCAAGACCTATATTCATTCCATGCAGGAGTATGCCATCGGCCCGATTCTGGATACCCTGGAAAAGCTGGGCATGCCGCTGATGCTGTGGCATACCGAAGCGACCTGGGACGATATGGATCGTATCTGCACCAATCATCCCGGCCTCAACGTCATCGTGGAGAGCCATACCAGAAAGCTTCTCTATCACGCCCGTGACTATGTCGGCCTGATGCGCAAGCATAAGAACTTCTTCGTTGAGACCCATAACCTGGTGCTGTTCAATGAGTTTGAGACGCTGTACAAGTACTGCGGCTGCGATCAGCTGCTGTACGGTTCTTACTATCCCTACATGACGCCTCATTTCTCTCTGTACCCGGTTATGCAGGCCGTGATTCCCGAAGAAGACCGTCAGAAGATCATGTCCGGCAACGCCAAGCGTATTTTCGCTCTTTAATTGACACGATTATTACAGCCCGGCAGTTCATGAACTGCCGGGCTGTGTTTCGTATCACGATGAATTGTCATCTGAACAGTTGTGCAAGCCTTTTTATTATGGTATGATAAACAAGATTGATCTGACGTCACAAAGGAGGAAGCTGCATGGAGAAACGTCCGTATTACAAGGCCTATGATGACCGGTATCGTCAGGTGCATGACCAGAATCTGCAGTGGTTTTCAAGTGAAGCATCCCCGATCGTGCGGGAGATCATGGATGCTTTTTCGATCGCGGAAAGCCATCAAATACTGGAAATCGGATGCGGCGAAGGACGTGATGCGTTCCCATTGCTGAAAGCGGATTTTGACCTGACGGCGTCTGATGTCTCTGCAGAAGCAGTGGGATACTGCCGCAAAATGCTCCCGGAATATGCAGACCACTTTCAGGTTCTCGACTGCCTGACGGAAAAGCTTGACCGGCAGTTTGATTTCATCTTCGCCGTTGCGGTCATTCATATGCTTGTCCCGGACCGGGATCGCGAGGCATTTTATGCGTTTGTTCGCCAACATTTAAAGCCCCGGGGAATTGCCCTCATCTGCACGATGGGAGATGGCGTGAACGAACGACGAAGTGATATTTCTGCGGCATTTGAGATGCAGGAGCGTGTGCATGAACAGTCCGGGCGTGATCTTCGGGTCGCAGGAACCTCCTGCAGAATAGTCAGCTTTGATACATTCGCAGCCGAGCTGCAGCAGAGCGGACTGGAGATTGTTCGGCAGGGTATGACGGAGGTGCCGCCGGATTTTCCACAGATGATGTATGCGGTTGTGAGACGGCCTGAACAGAATGTATGAAAAATCCAGGGGAAAATCCCCTGGATTTTTTGCTTGCAGATAAACCGATGCACTTAGGCCTTTTTCTTGCCCGCGCCCCAGATGATGTATACCAGCGAGCAGAGAGCCAGCACATAGGGATAAAACAGGCTGGGCAGGACATCAAAGGCAGAAATGGTGCTGCCGAGATTGATGGCGGTGGAGACTGCGATGAGCATCTGGGCGCCGTAAGGGATGATACCCTGGAAGATGCAGGAGAAGGTGTCCAGAAGGGAGGCGGATTCCTTGGGCGTGATGCCGTACTCGACACTGATTTCCTTGGCAATGGGACCGGCCATAACGATGGCGACGGTATTGTTGGCTGTTGCGATGTCCATGGCGCCGACGAGGAGACCAACACCCAGGCGGCCGCCGATGCGTCCGCGGAAGACGCGGCGGATGAATGCAAGAAGGGCTTCGAAACCGCCGTGCTCACGAATCAGGCCGCACATGGCAGAAACAAGAATCGTCACCATGATGGTTTCAAACATACCGTCGGCGCCGCTGCCCATATTGCCCAGCATTGTGATGAAATCCGTGGTACCGGTCAGCAGAGAAATGGCAAGACCGGAGACGATGCCAATGATGAGGACAACGAACACGTTGATGCCTGCGATACCGCCGATCAGAACCAGAATGTAGGGGATAAGGAGAACAAGATTATAGTCAGGGCAGTCGATGTGGCCGACGCCGGTGCTGAAAGAAAGAATGAGGATGATGGCAAGGGTGATGATGGCGGCAGGGAGGGCAATCTTGAAGTTGGCGCGGAACTTGTCGCGCATGGGGCAGCCCTGAGAGTTACAGGCGGCGATGGTGGTGTCGGAAATGAAGGAGAGATTGTCGCCGAACATGGCGCCGCCCATAACAGAACCGATGCACAGAGCCATCGAGAAGCCGGAAACATTGGAAACGGCGACTGCAATGGGAACAATCAGCGTAATAGTGCCGACAGAAGTACCCATGGCGGTGGAGACAAAACAGGAAGCGATGAAGAGCACCGCAACGGCTGCCCATGCAGGCGTGACGGAAAGCAGGAAGTAAGCAACGGCTTCTGCACTTTCGCGTCCTGTGACGCCGACAAAGACGCCTGCGGCCAGGAAGATGAGGATCATCGTGATGATGTTGGGATCACCGACACTGCTGCCGATTACGGCAAGCTTATCATTGAGTTTCAAGCCGCGGTTCTGCATAAAGGCAACCAGAAGCGCCACCAGAAACACGACGACGATCGGGATCTTATAAAATCCCATTTCGATCTTGAGGCAATACTCAAAGATAAGTCCCAGACCGAGGTACAGCACCAGAAAGACTGCAATGGGAATCAGCGCCAGGGGGTTACTTTTCTTGGTTTGATTCGGATTCATACGATACCATCCTTTAAAATATAATATCCGTATTATTATAGTGGCTATTTCTTCATTTGTCAACAAAGAAAGCGGCGTTTACGCAAAAATCTGAACGAAAATACGAAATCTGCTGGTCAGCCATTGAAAAGAAAGAAGAAATATGGTAAAATCAACTGATTTGTGTATCGATATCCACGTAAACAAACGGAAACGGTTGGTCTGAGTTAATGAAAAAGTTCTGGTGTATGATTTTGCCGGTGGTTTTACTGATAACAGCACTTTGCTCATGCGGAGGCAGTCCTGATATACAGCTGCATCAGGATTCTTCAATCTTGACATCAGCGAGTGAAACGTCAGTGTCTGTGATGCCTGTGACAACATCCGTACAGGCAAGCAGTAAGACTGCTGCGGCAAAGGCAGAGATTCAAAGACCGGCGACAAGTGCTTCGACCCGCAGTATACGTGAGGAACTTGGAATACCTGCTGATGCAGACGTGGAAGTGTATTCGCCTGCTGTCATGCGGGATATGCAGGCGCAAGGTCTGGACTATGAGACTGTCGAAAGACTTCTTGCAGCAAGGATGATCATGCCGGAAGTTCTGGCTATGCCATCGCATCAGCGTGCTGTACGCAGCTATGTGCTGCAAAATCCTGGCTTTGCCGGGACGCTTGATGAACTGCTGGAATGGCTACCGGGCGAGGCAAGCAGCATTGTCGAATCCTATCCCGACGCTGTTCAAAAGGTTCAATACGGCACTTCGGTTCAGGGAAGAAGCCTTGATGCATACATTCTCAAAGGCTGCGATGAACCGGACAAGCGTATTATTCTGACATTCGCTGTACATGGATACGAGGGGATTAAAAAGAACGACGGAGCCTATCTTTCAGAAAATGCACTGAAGATCCTCCGTTTTTACGCGGAACATCCGGATCTTCTTGGAAGCACAGAACTGATCATCTGCCCGATGCTCAATCCTGACGGTGTTTATATGCCTGCAAAAGTCGGATATGGCAGAGGACAGTCTCAATGGATTGACATGAACCGTGATTTCATAAAAGACGGTGGATTCAGAGCGGCGGAAAGCCGTGCCTTTCGGGATTTTCTGCATGAGAACGAGCCTGACATTCTGATTGATTTTCATGGTTGGCTCAATGGTACATACGGAGATGCCGAACTGGCTGAAATCTTCCTTGCTCATACAGGACTTACGCATACGGACACATACTACGGCTCTAAAATGGGGTATCTGATCGGATATGCTCATAGTATGGGAGCGCGTGCGATGTTGGTGGAGTATAAACATTATGAAAAAATCGATACAGAAGGGGTTTTGAATGCAATTAACGAATTGTGTGCTTTTTCCTGCAGCTAAATTTCTATTATCGGATAAAATTTCGGGTTACTAATTGCGAATACTTAATCAAGAAATGGGATTGACCACTGTTAGCTGCAGTGATATAGTAAGCCTGCAGAGACTATAAAGTATTTGGAGGCGCACATAATGAAAAGTAATACAAAAACTGCGTGTACGGTTAACGTCGGCTTTGGTACGGCGGATATAACTCCGAATGAGGGTGTCCACCTTTCGGGTGGAGCAATTGGTGTGTATCGTCCTGCGCAGTTTGTTCGTCACAGACTCTATGCCAAGGCCACGATATTTCGTGGTGAAAAAACGGTATGCGTGATTGGTCTGGACGTTCTGCTGATCAACAAGGAATACTGCGATCGAATCAAACAGGCGGTTATGCAAGAGCTGGGATTTGCGTACGAAGCAATCATGGTATTTTCCATACAGACACATTCTGCACCGGCAGTCGGTGAAATCATGATGGACCGTGACTTCCCCATCGACCTGACCGGCGATCGGGAATACATCACGGGCACGAATCGTGACTACTCCCGGTTTGTATGCGATCAGGCCGCAAAGGCTGCGCGTTTGGCTTTTAACGATCTTCGACCGTTAAAGATGGATGTGAAGTCCGGCCTTCGGCACGGACTGGCTTTCTGCCGCCGCTTTATCATGCGTGACGGCACCCTGTCCATGTTCCCACGCCATTCCGGCAAGCTCGATTCTAAAGGACCTGAGATTCTCTATGAAGAAAGCCCGATGGACGAGGAAGTAGGCGTCGTATGCTTCAAGGATGAAAAGATGAATATTGCAGGCAGTATGCTGCACTTCACCTGTCATCCGGTCAATGATTACTGCACTCCCTCGCGCTACCACTGCGTATCCTCTGACTGGCCGGGCGTATGGTCAGAAGTGCTGCAGCGCAGCTTGCACATCGGACAGATTCCAACCGTGCTCAACGGCTGCTGCGGCAACGTGAATCCCTACAATCCCTATGAGCCTGATTTTCTGATGAATGCGGAGATGATGGGCGAGGCGCTTGCAGAAACTGCCGAACGTGTCATCTGCTCGATGCGTTTTGACGGGGCGGATGAATCCGGGGTTGTTGACTATGCGTATCTTGAAATACCGCTTTCCTATCGGAATATTCCGGAGGAACGCCTGCGGCGCGTCAAGGAGTTGATGGCAGACGGGAAGATCAAAATGGATCCAAACGGTGGTGTCGATGATGAATGGTGTCTTGCGGCATCCACTTACAGTGTGCTGTGCTGCCAAAAGCGTGAGCCGGAGTTTATGTATCCGATACAGGTATTCCGCATCGGTGGGCTGGCCATTGTTGCACTTGCGGGAGAGCCCTTCACGGACGGACAGCTTGACATCAAGCTGCGCTCCAGTGCGCCGATGACCTATGTCACGCATTGCGCCAACAAATACGTCGGCTATCTGCCCCATGAGAAGGCATACCGCTTCAACGGACATGAGACCAATCTCAATTACACCTTCTGGGCAAAACTAGCCCCCGGATCGCTTGAAAAGATTTGCGATACGGCGGTTGAAGCAATTGACAGATTGTTCTGATCAGAATCTTTTGAAAGGTCCCCGGTACATTTTCTGTACCGGGGACCTTTTGTATGTGCAGATTACTTGCTCAGGGCTGCCTTCAGGGCGTCATAATGATCGCCGGAGTTCCAGACAGGCTCATTTCCACTTGTCTGCTGTTCCAGAAATCCGAAAGCGGGACCGGGAACCAAATCATGACCGCCTTCAAAGATCGTCAGGCGAACCTTGCCGGAGACACGACGCATAAGCACCTTGTAGGGACCGTATGCGGGATCTTCGCCCTCAAACTGCAGATGGGCGGGAACCTGTTCCGTTTCGACCATGTAGGCAATGTCCTCGGCGCTAATGCGATCAGCCGGGTCCGCCACTTCGTTGAAGGCAAGGATAGCCTGAGAGATCGGCACGCTGCCGCGATGACCGTCATGAATGCCGGTGCCGATGTCAAGAATCACATTCTCATGGGCGTTGGACAGCCAGGTGATGGGAGAGCGGTGCTTTGCCTGGGCAGCGGCTTGGGGATTGGTGACGGGATCGCCGCCGCAGGCGTCGAAGATGTGATCATCGTAACCGCGATTTGCCGGATCCTTCTTGAGCGCCTTGCTCTGGGTGTACCAGGCTGCGATGTCACTGATGGGGCACCAGGAGGAAACAGCCGTCCAGAGCTCGGGACGACGTGCGGCCATCAGAAGAGACGCATGACCGCCGCCGGAACCGCCGACGAGGTAGATACGGCTGGCATCCACGTTGTAGTTTGCCTGCATATACTCCACTGCACACTCAAGGTCTGAGACTACCAGATCGGAGCCGCAGCCTTCCGGGTTCCAGTTGGGGCCGCGGAAGTGGGGATAGATCATGTGCCAGTTGCGCGCACGGCAGGCGAGTTCAAACTGGTCGGTGGATCCGGAATCGTAGCTGAAACTCCAGGTGTGCAGACAGACAGCCAGGGGACGGGGGTCATTTCCTTCGGCAGGCAGAATAAAGGCCGGCTGCATGGAGTTGTCAAGACGGGAAAGATAGGTGATTTCATGAAGTTCGTTGCTCATGTTGGTAAATTCCTTTCGGTAGAATCATTTGCTGAAAGATTTGAAATACTCCTTGAGTCTGTACCAGGACAATTTCGGACGGCGGTACTCGTCAAGAACGCCCTTGTTGTTGATGCCCCGGGCACGGCTGTAAATCTCATTGCCTGTGACGAAGCTGCGTGCGTCGGCAAAGTGCCACATGGCGATACCGGCACAGTCGTCGTTTTCCATAGCGTATTTGCAGGCTTCCATCAGAAGCTCGGCCTGATATTCCTCCGACCAGCGGACCTTCAGCGGATCACGGAATCCGTAGAGCGCTTCTGCACCGATTTCGGTGATCAGGAAAGGCTTGTCCTGCGGCATATCGTCGGAGAGCCGACGGATGAATGGCCGGATGTTGTGGATGCCGGAGGTCTCTTCGTGATTTGCATCGTACCAACCGGGATACACGTTTACGGAAACAACGTCAGTGAGATCATAGCAGACGTCCTTCTGATGATTGTCGGATGCATAGGAGATCAGGCAATGCGGATCAAGGGCGTGGATTTCATCGTAGAGAGCCTTGATGACGTCACGGGTGGGCTCGGTCTGACTGCCGTTTTCGTTGAGGAAGCCGCGGATGATGATGCAGGGATTGTTGTAGCTGATAAGGGTCAGCTTACGAGCCTGCTCGAGCTGTGTCTCCAGATACTCAGGGCTGTGAAGCACCGGCGGGTAGATTCGCCAGCCGAGCGTCTCTTCCCAGACCAGAATGCCCATGCGGTCGCAGAGTTCCAGGAAGCGTCTGCGCTGGGGGTAGTGACTGCCGCGGATAAAGTTGCAGCCCTGGTCGCGCAGGAGCTTGAGATCAACCTCCATCATGTTCGGTGGTACGGCGGCGCCGAGAAGGGGAAAGCTCTCGTGGCGATTGTAACCCAGAAGCTTGATGGCTTTGCCGTTGAGCAGAATCTGACGACCCTGAGTTTCAACATGACGGATACCGAAGGTCGTACTCACCTCATCCGTTTCGGTTTTGAGTGTGAGCTCGTGGAGGTAAGGATGCTCAGTATCCCAGAGCTTATAATCCGGGATCTGGAGCTTGCAGCACAATGCGCCGTCAACAAAATCGCTTTCGGCACCTAATCCGGTGTCGAAGGACAGGGAAGCCTTGCCGGAATAATTGTCGGCGGCTTTGGCACAAACCTTGATGAGTCCGGTTTTGTAATCCTCTGTGGAAACAAGCACCTGCGTTACGGCATGCTCGGGTACACGTTCGATGGTAACGCTGCCGTAGATGCCGCCGTAGGCATAGAAATCGAAATAGGGATGGAAAATGCCGTTGTGGCAGTTGTTGATGACAATCGTCAGTTCATGACGGCGCTCTTCGCCAGCATCAAACCAGAATTCCTCCGGCATATAGGCGTACTTGCACGCGCCGATCTGCTTTTCGTCCCAGTACACGGCAGCTTCAATGCCTAAACCGTCGATGAAGAGCCTGACCTTACCATCGATGGTGACAAAGCGGCGGTAAACTGCCCATCCGCGCTTACCGCAATAGGGCTCGGAGAGATCAAAACAGCCGGGAACAGCAGTCACATCGTTGTAAGTGATGGGGAAGGCGGGCTTTTGATCGCCGTACCACGAAAAATCCCAGATTCCGTCCAGATTAAGCGGTGATCGCATAAAAGAATCCTCCTTTACGGATTTATGTCGGATTTCGGTATGCAGGAGCTTCTTTGAGTATACCATAGAATCGGGAATGCGTAAACCATTAGAATTAAAAAGCGAAAGAAAAAAGAAGATCTGGCCGACAAGCGGTCAGGTCTTCTTCTGTATAGTGATTATACTTTACAGAATCTCAATCAGCGTTTTGAGGATTTCCACGGCATCTCCGACGAGCTTATAATCCGCGACTGAGAAAATGGGGGCGTCAGGATCCGTGTTGATGGCAACAATAGTCTCGGCGTTTGCGATACCGGCAAGATGCTGAATGGCACCCGAGATACCGCAGGTGATGAGCAGCTTCGGACCAACGGCACAGCCGGTCTGACCGATCTGCTGATCCTGTCTTGCCCAGCCCATCTCCACTAAAGGACGGGATACGCCCATTGTGCCGCCGAGCTTTTCAGCCAGATCCCGCACAAGCTGCAGATTCTTGCGCTGTCCAATGCCGCGTCCGGCAGAAACGATGATTTCAGCCTTCTGCAGGTCGGAACCGCCGCTGCTTTGCGTTTCAGAAAGGAGCTTGACAAGACCCTGCCGAAGCTCTGCACCGACTTGCTCTACCGTACCTCTGCGGGAAGGATCGGCTGCAGGAACCGGCATGACCCCGGGACGAACCGTTGCCATCTGGGGACGATGAGTGGGGGTGATAATGGTTGCCATCAGGTTGCCGCCGAAAGCGGGACGTGTCTGATGCAGCAGTCCGGACTCAGGATCAATCGTGAGCTCGTTGCAGTCTGCCGTGAGTCCGGTACCAAGCGCTGCCGCCACACGCGGAGCAAGAGAACGACCGAAGGCTGTGGCGCCGAAGAGCATGATTTCAGGCTTACGATCTTTGGCAAGCCTGCTGAACCACTCCGCATAGGGCTCCTCAAGCTTCAAGGTCAGCAGTACATCATTGCCTGTCAGAACCATATCAGCGCCTGCTGCGATTAAGACATCTGCTTCGGCATCCGTTCCGCCGGGAAGTAACGCTGCAACCCTGCATCCACGCGCATCGGCGAGAGTTCTGGCGCATCCGGTCAGTTCGAGTGCGACGGGAAGCATGGCATCTTCGCGCTCGGCAAATATCCAGACATCATGATATGCTGTGACATCGCAGGTGCTGACCTCGTCGCGTTCAATGCGGAGGGCTTCCTGCGGACAGCTTTCGCGGCAGATGCCGCAGAGTGTGCAGAGGCTCTCGTCAAGGACGGCATATCCATCTTCCAGCCTCAGTGCAGAGGAGGAACAGGCATCGACGCATAGTCCGCAGCCGATGCACAAATCCTTATTGATTACCAGACCCATTGCCGCGCACTCCTTTCATGATATCGATCAGCTTCCGGCATTTCTCCTCAGTCGTTCCTGTGATCTCGGTGACGTTTCGCGAACGCTGGGGAAGAAAGGTTTTGACAACCTGAGTAGGTGAGCCTTTCAAACCGCATTGCGCAGGATCGGCTCCGATCTGTCCGGCATTTCTGACCAGAATGTCCTGGGATGCAGAGCGCAGAACTCCTGCAATTGAGGGAAGTCTCGGCACGCCCAGATCACGCGTGACGGTAATCACGGCCGGCAGCGGAACACGCAGCGTCTGCACACGGCTTCCGAGCTCACGCCGCACGATCAGCTCGTTTTCATAAGCTTCAATCCAGTTCACATCGGTCACATGGGGAATGCCGAGTCGCTGGGCAAGCTCCGGACCGATCTGAGCAGTATCGCCGTCGACGGCCATCTTGCCGCAGAGGATAAGATCTGCACCGCCAAGTGCTTGTACACCCTTGGAAAGAGCATAAGAGGTGGCAAGCGTGTCAGCTCCTGCGAAGGCTCGGTCAGTCAGCAGCATTGCCTGATCGGCACCCCGGGAAACACAGTCACGCAGCATATCCTCACACGCGGGAATGCCCATGCTCAGAACAGAAACTTCAGCCCCGAGCTGATCCTTGATTTGCAGACCGGCTTCCAGCGCATGACTGTCGAAGGGATTGATGACGGCATTTCGGCTGTCACGGATAATGGTATTGGTTTTCGGATCCAGCGCAACTTCATTGGACGCCGGAACCTGTTTGACACATACGACGATCCTCATGACTCTTCCTCCATGCTGAACAGATTGTTGCGTCCGAGCTGATAGCCGGGATCAAACAGACGCTTGAGAGCACGCATCTGGCGGATATGTTCTTCCCCATACATGATGGTCAGAAACGGGGCTTTCAGTTTGCCAACACCATGCTCTGCGGATACCGCACCGCCCATTTCCGTGACGGTTTTTGCCCAGCGTTTGAACAACGCCTTGCAGCGGGCGTGTTCGTTCATATCACGGGGCAGGATATTGACGTGAATGTGATTGTCGCCGATATGCCCCCAGGAAGCATACTGAAGATCTTCTTCGGCGAGAGTCCTGCGATACATCCCGGTGACCTCCATGAGACGGCCGTTTGGAACGGACATATCGCTGCCGAGCTTCGTGATACCGGGATGGACGCGCTTGCGCTCATCAATGAGGCTGTTGACACTCTCGGGAACCGCGTGGCGGAAGAATCCCAGGGTTTCGCTGTCAAGCTCGGTACGTGCTACGTAGCTTTTGGCAGGGTCGCCGCCGACAGACTCTGCAAGACCCGCAAGCTGTGAAAGCGCAGCAAGTGCCGAAGCTTCATCATCACAGTGAAGTTCTACAAAGACAGCAGAGCCCTTTCCCGCAAGCTCCAGATCGGGAAGTCTTGCAAACACGCCGCCTTTCTTTTTCTGCTCACGCAGAATATCCAGCGCGTGGGGATCAAAATATTCGATCGCTGCCGCGCAATTGAGCTGTTCACGCACAGATTCGGCATATGCACAGGCTGAAGGCTCGTCGGGAAGGAAAACCGTGACGCCCCAGGAGACCGCCGGCAGGACAGATAATGCAAGCTCAAGCTCTGTCATGACGGCAAGCGTACCATCGGAGCCGATGAGCAGGTCGATGAGATCCATGTCAGGGGCTACGTAATATCCGGATGCGTTCTTGGTATGCGGCATCGTGTAGGTGGGGAGTTCTCCTTCGATTGCGCGGCCATCAACGGTCGGAAGCGAAAAGTGCAGACCGTCGGCGAAATATTGACCACGACGCAGTGCAATGACACTGCCGTCTGTGAGCACGGCGCGCAGTGCAGTAATGTGACGGCGCATGGGACCGTAACGGTAGCTGCGGGCGCCGGAGGCATTGCAGGCGGCCATGCCGCCGAGAGCGGCGGTGGTTTCGGTGGGATCGGTAGGGAAAAAATGAGCAGGGGAGGCTTTGAACAGTTCCAGCGCTGTAAGGGATTGGGTATCCCAGCCCGAGGTGTTAAAGTTCTTCTTTGCAATCATCTTGCGCAGATTCAGCAGCGCAAGCCCCGGCTGAACACGCAGATAAAAGTGCCCGTTTTCTTCGCGCATACCAAGTACCCTGTTCATGTTGGCAGTGTTCAGAACATGTCCCCCGAAGGGTACGGCGGCAGCGGCAAGGCCGGTTCTGGCTCCCTGAACGGTAATGGGGGTGGACTCAGCATATAACTCTCTGAGAATCTCACATACTTCTTCCTCGCAGCGGGGGAAGGAAACCGTGTCGGCATATCCGACCGTGCGGGATTCATCCCGCAGGACAGCGGCATAATTGTCGGTATAAGGCAAAATGAGCCCGGATGGCATGGTATGACCTCCTTGTACTTCGGTCTTTACATATATTGTATTCTACAACTTCCGATGTTTCAATAGATGAAGTGACAAACAGTTTGCAAATCTTGCAAAAATGGTGTATACTGAAAAAGTGGGAGTGAGAACGATGGATATCAACTATACGGTGGAACGGCGCAGCAATGAGAACTGGAGCATGAAGCGGCCGCATTTTCACGGCGAGTATGAGGTTTTATTTCCACTGTCCGGCAGTGGTCATATGTTCATAGATAATACCTCTTATCCGCTCAGGGATGGCTTGCTGTACGTCATGGACGCTGCGACGCCGCATCGCAGTCTGGGTGCGCAGGATTGTGACTATATACGTTATGTAATGCACTTTCCGCAGGAAACGCTGGACGGACTGGGTGTTTTTTCTGTGTCTGATCTGGTGGCGGAGAAAGGCTGCTGCGCAGTTCTGGATGAGAGTGACTTCAAACTCTGCAGCATGCTGTTTGCGGAAATGCTGCTTCCCTCTGATACACTTTCCAATTCACTGCGCCGCAGTGCAGCGTTTATCCGACTGATTTCGCTGATTGTCGATAAATGGACGCAGCTTCCGCATATGCCGCCCAGGTTTTCCGATGACCCCGTGATTGCATCTGTCATCGGCTACATCAGAACGCATTTGTCGGAGTCTTTGACACTTGACAGCCTTGCAGAACGTTTTTATGTCAGCAAATCGGCTCTTTGCCATCGTTTTAAGACCGCAACCGGCTTTTCAGTGATGGAATACGTGATTCACTGCCGTGTGCAGCGTGCCAGGACACTGCTTTCCCGCGGCACAGGGGTTCGTGAAGCCGGTGAGAGCGCCGGATTCGGCGATAACGCAAACTTTATCCGCACCTTTCATCGTTTGACCGGTGTTACGCCCGGTGCTTATGCCAAGAGTATGCGTTTTGCGCCGAAAGAAGCGGAAAACACCTGCCGTTCCATGACATTTCCCGAGGATGCGGTGGAATTATAAAATTTAGCAGACGGTTTGCGCCTGCGCTGATATCATGCAGATAGGAGACCTGGATATGTCAAAAGTCAGCAGGATGCTTGAACATTATCAGATTCCTCAGGTTATCAAAGTGCGCCAGAGCTTCAATAATGATACGCTGGACGACGTGCAGCAGACCCTGCGCCGCGGTCTGGAAAAATCCTGCAGGCCAATTGCAAAGGGCGACCGGATTGCGATTACCTGCGGCAGCCGGGGTATTGACCAGTACGTGAATATGGTGCGCACCATTGTGCAGTATGTCCGGGATCAGGGCGGCGAGCCGATGCTGATTCCTTCGATGGGCAGCCATGGCGGTGCAACCGGCGAAGGACAAGCCGAGGTCCTGCGCAAGTTTGGCATTACCGAAGAGACGGTGGGTGCGCCGGTAGTCTCATCAATGGAGGTCACGAAGATCGGAACCACCGACCGGGGACTTCCCGTATATGCAGACAAAAACGCCGTGGAATCAGACGGCATTATCCTTCTCAACCGGGTAAAGCCCCATACTTCATTTCGGGGAAAGTGTGAAAGCGGCCTTGTCAAGATGCTTGCCATTGGTCTTGCCAAGCAGAAAGGCGCTGAAATGACGCATTTTCTGCGCTACGAGAATATGGCGGAGAATATCATTGCTGCCGGCAGTATAGGCCTTGAAAAGCTCAACATACTCTGCGGCGTCTGTACCATCGAGAACGGTTACAGCCGTGTAGCGGAGCTTCATGTGCTGCAGCGCGAGGAGATTCTTGAAAAGGAACCGGAGCTGCTCAAATCGGCCTGGGCGCGTATGCCGCGTATCGCGCTGGATACCATCGATGTGCTCATCGTCAACGAGATCGGCAAGGAAATCAGCGGAACCGGCATGGATACAAATATCGTCGGACGCTTCCATACCAAGGCAGCTTCCGGCGGACCTGAATCCATCAAGCTTGGTGTGCTCAATGTCACCGAAAAGTCGGAGGGAAATGCAAACGGCATGGGCCTTGCAGACTTTATGCCCCGGCATATGTATGAGCAAATCGACCTGGAAACCTGCTATGTCAACACACTTACCTCTACCGAGCCGTCCAGCACGCGTATTCCGATGATCCTGGCCAATGACAGGGAAGTGTTTCAGGGCTGTGTGAAGCTCTGCGGGCAGGTTAATTTTGACGATATCCGCATGGTATTGATTCGCAATACCAAGAACCTGGACGAGGTTTATATGTCCCGAGCTGCGGTGGAAGCGGCGGTCATGCCGATTGAGACCGAGGGTGATTATCACGATCTTACCTTTGACGCGGACGGAAATCTGACTCTTTATTCTGACAAACACTGATGATGGACGGTAAGCAGCTATGAAGACAATCAATGTGTATGCCGGTCAGACAAGATCGGTCAATGACCGCTTCTGGGCGGCAAGCGGCTCAGATGAACTCTATGCGATGGCCTATTCTCCGGAGGGCGCCTTCCTGATGAATCGCATGAATAAGTTTGGCAGCTGCCGCTATGTGCGCAATCACTATACACTTTCACGCTACGATACGGAGGGGATTCGTTGTGGCGGAGATGTGTACTCCGAAGATGAAAACGGTAATCCGGTCTATGACTTCGCCTGGATCAACGGCGTGTACCGGAAGTTTGTCGAGAATGGCATCAAGCCCATCGTGGAACTGGACTTCCTCCCGGATGCATTGTCCGGCATCAGCGGCGATATTACCCAGGAGGGGACGGGTGCGCAGCTGCTCAACCATTTCTATCCCAACAACTGGGAGAAATGGACTGCGCTTCTCAAAGCTTTTGTCCGCAATCTTGCAGATGAATTTGGACTGGAAGAGATCCGCACCTGGTATTTTGAAGTCTGGAACGAGCCGGATAACTGGCCGATTGATTCCTGGCCGATGTTTTTCAAGCTCTACGATGTGTTTGTGGATGCAGTCACAAGCGTGGATGCAAAGCTGCGGGTCGGCGGCCCCGGTGCCTTTCGACAGCATTTCATGTATGCTTTCCTTGATCATGTCGTAAACGGTATCAATTACGTCACGGGTGAAACTGGTTCCCGCGTGGATTTCCTGTCTTTTCACATCTACGGCATGTCCGGAGAGTGGCTTCCCGAATGGCCGCTTGTGATGCCAACGGTTCAGCGCTTTACGCAGGAGCTGCTGTGGGTGAAGCGTATGATTGACCGGTATCCGACACTTGAAGGCGTTGAGCTGATGCTCAATGAGTGGGGCGTTGTTTCCAACTACGAACGCTGTGTGGCGGATCATCCTCCACTGGAACTGCGCAACAGTGAGTATTCGGCGCTGTTTATGATGAAGCTGGTGGATTCGATTCTGGAACTGCGGGAGAAATATGATTTTAACATCACGATGCTTCTTTACTGGGGCTTTGCGGGAGAGGACTTTTTTGGCAAGATGTTCAACGGCAACCGCTGCCTGACCACGAAGGGAAACATCTGTAAGCCCATCCAGACGGCGCATGAGCTTCTGTCAAAGCTGGGGGATCGATTGGTCAAAACAGATATGGTTCCCGGCGCCGACGAAGGAACCATTGCAGCGGCGGACGGCAACAGCGTGCAGGCACTGGTCTATTATTTCAACGAATGCGACATGGCGCGCGCTTATCCGAACCGTGAATACGAGCTCTGCTTCTGTGATCTTGACGACGGAGACTATATGCTGGAAGTCTGTACCATCGATGATACCCATAACAATACATTCAGACTCTGGCAGCGTCTGGGCTGTCCGGAGAATCCGACGGATGAGCAGCTTGCCCTGATTCATGCAGAGCAGAACCTGACTGCCGATACGGTAGAAACCGTTACAGTGACCGGAGGAGTCTGGCGATGCAGCGTTGAGCTTACCTCGGTGAGCCTGAAGCTGGTGACGTTGAGAAAAGACCGCTGACACGCCGGATGAAGTTCGGATACGCTGCAAGCACAAAATGAGCGCTGTTATCTCATAAATTCAACATTATTGTAAGCTGTCTGGCGATTTCTGACCGTCAGACAGCTTTTTTGCAATCTTTGCGAGAAAATGCTTGACAAGGAAAGGCGCGTGTGCTAAACTCAAGGCAGAAATTACAATATTGCTGTTATATCGTTCAATAATATTGGATTGCGGAGTTAAAATGATTAAGGTTCTTCATAAAGCCCTCAATATCCTGGAAGTTGTTGCGGAGTCGGAGAGCGGAATGACGCTGTCAGAGATCGCCGCCGCGATTGATGAGCGTACCACAACTGCCTCCAACATCGTCCAGGTGCTCTACAAGCGCAATTATCTTGAAAAGCTTCAGGGAAAAGCCGGTTACCGGCTTGGAAGCGCTGCACTGATGTTTGCCGACTGCCGCAACGGTCAGTACGGAAGCACATTGACGAATGCCGCCACGGGGATTCTGACTT
This sequence comes from Oscillospiraceae bacterium, assembly GCA_015067675.1. Classification (GTDB taxonomy): domain Bacteria; phylum Bacillota; class Clostridia; order Oscillospirales; family QAMX01; genus SIG502. The sequence continues at coordinate 47,429 of SVMB01000007.1, read as the reverse complement.
CCCTGAGCCGGGATACCGAGTCCCGCAGTGTTCTTACCATCTGGCGCGGCGGCGATCGGCATGTTCTGGTTCGTGTGGAGGATGAAAGTCCCGTAACCGCCAATATCAATCAGGGGCAGACAAGCCTTTATCACAACGCTACCGGCGTGATGCTTCTGGCCTGCCGGGATGAAACGACTATTCGCAGTTATGCGGAGCGTGTGGGGCTGCCTGCAACGAGTTGTCTGCGCACTTCCTCCGTCGAAGATCTGCTCAATCGCCTGGCATGGATCCGGGAGGCAGGCGTTTTCGCCCGTGACCGCGGAGAAATCTTTGAGGCGGCGGCAGCGGTGAACCTCGGGGGCGGCACGACAGATGCCGCAATCGGTATCTATTTACCCTCATTCAGAGCAGGGGATCGTACGAAGCTGCAGCAAAGACTTGAACAGGCTGCACGGGAGCTGGAAGAAAAGTACGCACTTGAGCTACAGGTACATCAGGTGTGACATACAACGAAATAATCCAAAAGGAGAATTGTTATGGACAGAAGAATGACTCAGAAGATTCGCGCACTCGCCCACGAACTGGGCGCCGATCTGGTCGGTTTTGCAAACATCGGCCGTTTTGACGAGGCTCCCATCAAGATGAGCCCCAAGGGCATTATGCCCAGCGCCAAGACCGTCATCGTCTGCGCGGTACATCATCCTGATGCCACGATGGAGCTGGAAGGCGGCGAGCATGGCAAGAGCCAGGATTTCGAATCCTACAGCGTTCAGTATACCATGAACAAGAAGCTTGACCACATTTCTTTCACCATCGCGCATTATCTGGATAATTCCGGCTATCAGGCAGTTCCGATTGTGTCCTCCAACATCTGGCGTTACCGCAACTATAAAGAGCTGGATGCTGTTTTCTCTCCGGATATGTCTCATATCTACGCTTCCGTCTGCGCGGGCCTTACCGAAATGGGCTGGAACGGTCTGGCTCTTTCTCCCGAGTACGGCCCCCGCAACCGCTTTGTCTCCATCATTACCGATGCGGAACTGGAACCCACGCCTCTGCTTCCCGGCGGTACGCTCTGTGACATGTGCGGTGAGTGCATCCGCTGCTGTCCCACCGATGCTTACCGTAAGGAAGTCAACGGTGTCAAGATGCTCAACATCCGCGATGTGGACGGCAAGGTTTATACCCATAAGTTTGCCAACAAGAACCTCTGGCGCTGCGCCTGGGGTGAGCATTTCAATATCGACCTCGACGATGAGATCCCGGATATCGTCAATGAGAAGGTCATCGTTGACCGCATTGCCCAGAAGGGCTGGCGCGGCGGTGAAATGGGTGTCTGCCTCAAGGTCTGTGTGCCCAAGAGCCTGCGCTTCAAGGATGAAAGCTACAGCCCCTACAATCGCCGCCGTCGTCTGATCGCCGATCCCAGCCTGCCTGTCAGCCGTGAAGTGTATGACCGCATGAGCGTTATCGGCCTGCAGTATCATGCCGACCGCATCACGATTGTGGATTACAATAAGCTGCTTGAAAAGGGCTATACTCCCAAGACCGTGCTTCCCGGCGCCAAAAATGTGATCTACGTCACCGCCAAGGCTCCCTCTGCCGCCGAAATGCCCGAAGAACTCCAGAGCGGTATGAAGTCCGTCATCGGCGAAGCGCTTAATTCCGGTCTCGGCTATGCAAACTACGACATCGCCCGCGAGATTGAGAAGATGGGATACAGCGTGCTGCCGAATATGAGAAGCTGCTGTGAGTACATCAATGATTTCGTAACTTATGATCTTACCGAAGGCGAGAGTGTTGTCTCCTACGCCATCATCACCGACGCGCCTCTTGAGGAACGTGACTGGTATCTGGAGCCCGGCTGCGACGAGGGCAATGCTCTGACCCTCAAGGAAAAGCTCAGCATGACCGTGAAGGCATTCGGCGGCGACATGATGGGTGTGGCACCCGCCGAGCGTATCGATGATGCCGTTGCCCAGCTTCGTCCCATCAAGGATGGTGAGCCGATCCTCAACGCCACTGACAAGAATACCATCTTCAAGGTCTTTGATCCCGTGGTCCGCGAAGATCACCGCAAGCTTTACAATACCGGCGACTATATGAAGGATGCCAAAAACGTGATCGTCATTGGCATGAGCTATCCCGAAGCTGCCGCCACCCGTGCAGGACGTGAGCCCGCCGAGTCCGTCGGCCCGTTCATCTTCTCACAGTCCATGGTGCAGACCGAGCTTGCCTTTGTAGGTATCGAAGTTGTCAAGGAACTCAAGCGCAACGGTTACAAGGCGCTCATCACCCGCGATCTCATCGGTATGGGTTCACTCATCGGCAGCCCCCGCGGCCTGTACGTTTCTCCCTTTGACGGCGCCATTGAAGCGGTTGCCGCGGGCCTGGGCGAGCTGACCTACAGCGGCACCCTCAAGACAGAGAAGTACGGCATCAACCAGCGTGTGATCTGCATTGTCACCGACGCGCCTCTTGAGGCGGATTCCGTGAAGGCCAATAATATTCAGAAGACCTGTGCCGACTGTAAGAAGTGCATCACCGCATGTCCGATGAATGCTCTGAAGGCAGACGAGATGGCATCTCTCGTCATCGATGGCAAGAAGTTTGACTATATCCCGCTGGATACCATCGCCTGCCAGTGGGCTTCCCGTTACGTGCTCACCAACCGCGACGGCTTTGACCGTCTCGGCGCGACGCTTGACATCATGCCCAAGGGCAAGATTACGGCCGAACAGCTCGAGGAAGGCCTGCGCCAGCGCGATCCCATCATCAAGGGCCGTCCCGGCAATGCCGAGCAGTGTATCATTGAGTGCCCGCTGATCTACAGATAAACAATTCTCAAAATATGCGGGATACGTAAGGCGACTTATGTATCCCGCTGTTCTATACGCTCATGCTTCAGCAAAAGAAGAGACTGCTGCAAAGACTGCAGCAGTCTCTTTTCAGTAAATGTGAAATTAAAAATCAAACAGCGCCTGTCTGATTTCTTCCGTCATTTTGGCGCCGTATTCGCACCACTCAAACGCCTCGGCATAACGTACCTTTGCGCCGCGCTCCTCACCGTAGCGCTCAATCAGCTCACGGCGAAAGCGTGCCGCAGTTCTGGCAAAGCGAACCGCATAGCCGCGGGGAGCTGCCATGATTTCTTCGTCGGTGGTGTTTTCGGTAATCTCCATACCTTTAAGCCACGCAAATCGTTCCTCGCGGCCTTCGGGAACCTCGTGACCGTCGGTGTAGGGGAGCCATTCGTATACCTGAGATTCATTGATGTCGGCAATCTGCAGCTTGATATCAATCTCGGCACCGATGTCGATGACGATATCCGGCTGGAAGGGCGGGTAGCGGAACCGGTCCTCGTTGTAGAGGATGACCGGCATTTTCCGCATGGCAGGGGCGTCGGGGCATTCATGGGGCACGATGAGCAGATAGGCCGCGTCCTGCACGAGCTGACCAGCCGCGCGATGGTCTGCGTGATAATCGTTGGGACGGTGGGTGATGATCATATCAGGAGCGTAATTGCGGATATAGCGGATGAGCCGACGGCGGGTTTCCAGATCGGGAACGATGGAACAGTCATCGATATCCCAGACGTCGTAGGTGATGCCCAGCAGTTTTGCGACTTTGGCCGACTCTCCGGCACGTTTGGCAACCGTTTCCTCGGGCGTGAGAATGTGATGACCGCCCGAGCCGTTGCACAGGCTTAAAAAACGTACGTCGTAACCCTTTTGCACGTACTTGTATGCCAAAGCACCGCAGCGAAATTCGTTGTCATCCTGATGCGCGCCGATCATGAGAATCTTCATAACAGTCATCCTTTCATTATCCAATATCCTTTGAGTCATTGTAACATAAGTCCGGCACAATATGCAATAGATTTGATGTTTGACTTTTGCGGAGCATGTGAATCGAGCGCCTGAACCGCGCTATGCCCGCCGCTTTTCCTTGACAACCCTGTTTCCCGACGTTATAATGCATATATCAGGTGCATTGTGCGCCGCAAATCGATTTGGGAGATGTTTGATATGAAAAAGCTTCGTATTTCCTCCGGTATCAATCTTCACAGCTTCCCCAAGGATGATATTTTTGAATATATCCGTCAGGGTCTGATGTTTCATAAGAAAGTCGGCTTTGATGCGGCTGATTTTTCCTGCCGTCTGATCGATCTGATGGGAGAGAACTGGCAGCAGGGCATTGATACCGTGCTGCAGGACTCCGAAAAGATCGGTGTGCGCTTTGAAGTCTGTCATCTGCCCTTTGGCGTCAAGATCGGCGGTACCGAGGAAGAAGTCGCGCCCTTCAACGCCAGCGTTCACCGCTCCATTGATGCGGCGAAGCAGCTGGGTGTGGATTTCGCCGTGCTTCATCCCAACACCACCACCGTTCCGCGTCTGAGCTTTGATAAGCAGCAGCAGTATGACGATGTCATGGCGCATCTGTCTCCTTTTGCCGAGCATGCGGCGAAGATTGGCCTGAATATCGTGGTTGAGAATATGCGTCCCGTGCCGCAGATATTCCCCTTCCATCGTTACTGCGCGGAACCGGAAGAACTCTGCACCATCGCGGACGCCCTCGGTATCGGCATCTGCTGGGACTTCGGACATGCAAACATTGCCGGTCTGCGCCAGTCTGAGGCGCTGACTTATGTGGGTTCCCGCCTGCGTATGCTTCACGTCAATGATAACTTCGCCTGGGATGATAATCATGTGGCACCTTTCATGGGTAAGATCGACTGGGCAGATGCGATGAAGGGCCTTTCCATCGTTGGCTTCGACGGCCTGCTCAACTTTGAGCTTTCCGCTGCCCGCATTCCCGATTGCGCCCGCGAATCCTTTGCCAATTATGTTGTCAATGTCGCCGGAGAGCTTTGCAGCCTGATCGACGCCTGAGGAGTAAGCTATGAACAGAATTGTTGAATGTTTAAAATACGGATGGCAGTTTTCGCGCGGTGAAATCCCGAAGGCAGCGGACTTTGACTGCCGTTTCAAAAACTGGCAGACTGTACGAGTTCCGCATGACTATGCCATTGAAGGACCCTTTGATCCGCAGAACGATAAAGGAAATCTGATGGCGACTGCCGACGGTTTCCCGGCAACGCTTGACTCCGCAGGCCGTACCGGTGCGCTCCCACTGGCCGGTACTGCATGGTACCGGAAGGAACTGTTCATTGCGCAGGAATGGGAAGGCCGCAGGATTACGCTTGAATTCGACGGCATCATGAGCCACTCCGAGATCTTTGTCAACGGAACTCTTCTGCATCAGAATGTTTACGGCTATACTTCTTTCTGCGTTGATATTACCGACGCTGTGAAGTACGGCACATCCAATCTGGTGGCTGTTCGTGTCAGCCAGTATCCCTGGGAATCCCGCTGGTATCCGGGCGCCGGAATCTACCGCAATGTACGGCTGGTGGTCAAAGCACCGACCGCGATTGCCTACAACGGGGTCTATATCACCTCAGCGAATGTATCTGAACAGTCTGCCGATGTGGTGATCCACGCCGATGTCATCGGCTCCAAAGCCGGTTTGCAGCTTGAAGCTGTGCTTCTGGATGCCTGCGGAGAAGCTGTTGCCTGCGGATCGGCATCCGTAGACAATAATGCTGCTGCCTTGTCTTTACACGTGACATCCCCCAGACTCTGGTCCCACACCGACCCTTATCTGTATACCGCCGTGCTTACCCTGAAGGATGATACCGGTGCACTGGATACGCAGGAAATCCGCGTGGGTATCCGCAGTATTGAGATTGATGAGAAACGCGGTTTCTTCGTCAACGGCATCTACACCAAGTTCAAAGGCGTCTGTATGCATCACGACATGGGTGCCATCGGCGCTGCTGTCAACGTCAGCGCGCTGCGCCGCCAGTTCCGTATCCTTGCCGACATGGGCTGCAACGCGATCCGTACCTCTCACAATCCTCCGGCTCCGGAACTGCTTGAACTGGCAGACGAGCTTGGCTTCTATGTGATCGATGAGTTCTTTGATCAGTGGCGTGTCAAAAAGACCACCAACGGCTACAGTATGTACTTTGATACCTGCGCCGAGAGTGACCTTACGGCGACCATCCGCCGTGACCGCAGCCATCCTTCGGTGATCATGTGGAGCATTGGCAACGAAGTGGGGGATCAAAGCCTGCCGGAGGGCGGACAGACCGCGCAGTTCCTGGCCGAACTCTGCCGCCGCGAGGATCCCACCCGACCGGTCACCTGTGGCTTTGACAATGAGGAAGGCGCATTTGCAAACGGTCTGACCCAAGCTGTGGATGTGGTGGGACTCAATTACCGCCAGCATACTTACAAGAGCTGCTACGAACGCTTCGGTCGTCCGCTTTACGGCAGCGAGACGGCTTCCTGCGTCAGTTCCCGCGGCGTCTACTATATCCCGCGCAAGCAGGCGCTGATCTTTGACGAAGATCCTGCCAAACAGATTCCCAACGATCGGGGACGCAGAAGCTACCGGTATTTTGATTATGTCGAGATTCCGGCACCCGTCCGTTCCGAAACCGAAGTTTCCTCCTATGATCTCACCGCACCCAACTGGGCGTATTATCCCGAGGTTGAGTTTGCCGCACAGGATGATTACCCCGAGCTTCTGGGCGAATTTGTCTGGACCGGCTTTGACTATCTCGGCGAGCCCACGCCGTTTGGCATGTACGCCAAGGGCGGCAAGCTTGCCCGTTCCAGCTACTTTGGCATCGTCGACCTTGCGGGCATTCCGAAGGATCGTTTCTGGTCTTACCAGGCTAAGTGGTCGGACAGGAATGTACTGCATCTCTTCCCGCACTGGAATTGGAATGTGGGCGATGTGCTGCCGGTTTGCTGCTATAGCAGTTGGAATCGTGCAGAGCTCTTCGTCAACGGCAAGTCCGCCGGTATACAGGAAAAGAAGCACGGCAGCGCCAACTGCCTCGAGCGTTATCGCCTGATGTGGGAGAATATCGCCTATGAGCCCGGCGAGATCGAAGTCCGCGCACTGGATGACGCGGGTAATGTGCGCGCGGTGCAGACAATACGCACTGCCGGAGTCCCTGCGCGTCTGGAAGTAACCGCAGACCGTCCGGTTTATGCAGCTGACGGCGATGATCTGTGCTATGTGACTGTGAAGATTACCGATGCCGAGGGCAATCTCTGCCCGAAGGCAAATACCCGTCTGACATTCTCGGTGGAAGGTGCCGGTGAGTTTATAGCGTCCGACAATGGCTGCCAGACTGATCTTGAACCCTTCGGAAGCTGTGAGCGTGATGCGTTCAACGGCTTTGCCGTCGGAATTTTCCGTACGATCAAAGACTTTAAGGGAGAAATGCGCATCTGCGTCAGCGCAGAGGGCATGAAGAACGCATATCTTTGCATTCCCGCTCGATGAACATAAAAGCAGGAGCCCTGTTCGATATGAACAGGGCTCCTGACAGTTTAGTCGTGCTGTTTTGCGTTGTAAGCTTCGATGGTGAACTCGTTGGAGGCACGATATTGCCGGATTTCCGTGTTCTGTACGTAATCCAGAAGCTTCAGCTTCCATTCAAGCCGGGCAGGGTCGCAGACATACTCCATGCGGGGATCCCAACCCAGGCGGGAATCGTATTTGACCAGCGGAAGCGCACGCAGGACGTTGGCACGCTCGTCGATGATGATGGCTTCGGCTTCGTCAAGCAGGGCACGGCCTTCCTCGACCGTTGTCACAATGTTGAGCTTCGTTACGACCACGTGCCAACGCATGGCGTTGATGGCACAGGTAACGATACATTCCATGTAATGGCCGAGATTGATCAGATAAAGCATCTCGGTGTTCTTGTCACAGAGGGATTCAAGAATCTCACAGCCACGATTCAGCAGTGACAGCATCGTTTCAAGCCGCTGTTTCTCATAGGGGAGACGTACACCGGACAGGGCCATATTGGCCTGATGGGTCGCATTGTGCACGGGATACTTGGAAGTGACGAATCGCCCCTTGCATGATTTGTCAAAAGAGATCATATATTTTCCGGCAAGGCTGAATGCAAATGACGGGCCGCCGCGGAATGCACCGCACTGGTTTTCACCGGATGCGGGAAGGCTGCGGATAGCCTCGCTCCAGCATTCCAGAGCTTCCAGGATTTTGGCTTCCTGACCAAAGCCATAGTGCCGACGAATGATGCGCACCAGTTCATCTTCCACGCAATCACTGCCGGTATCGAAGATGTACTTCATCATCTCGCTGATGATAGAAGGCGTGAAGCCGTACTGATGGCATTCCATCAGGCCGCAGAGATTGTACTTTTCACGGGCTTCCAGAACGGCACGGGCGCGGTTGAGCCACTGACCGGGCATGGGTTCATAAGGTACGCCGCCCATATCCCAGGTGTTGCCGCCGGTATTGGCCATGGCGTAGAGACGGATGCCGCACTCACGGGCAACTTCAGCTTCGCTGATAAAATAGTGTCCGGGACCGGCATATGACAGCGTGTAGTCATACATCTGCTCATACACGTTGTCGCCCAGCGCGACAGGCTCGAAGGTCTCAAAGGTCACCAGAAGGCTGACCTTCTCAGGCAGATTCCGGATGAGGTCCTGACGTGCCTTGCGGTCGGCATAGCCCCAGTTGTAAGTCCAGAAAACGATATCGGCATCGGGATTGTACTTGTAGATGATGCTTTGCAGCTTGATGAGCCATTCGCGGTAGTCGGCGCAGGGCCAGAAGTCGGCGGAAGGCTTATCGGAAGGAATGCCCCCGATGTTGTTGTCATAATAGGGCAGGGGAGAAGCATTGGGATCCTTTGTGGGGAAGCCGACACTTTCGCCGACGAGAACGACACCCTTGAAGCCCGGGCACTGGCGGAACAGCTCCCCGTAGGTGCTCTGATAGTGCGCATCGGCTCCCGGATCGTCGGGATGACATTTGCTGCGGTAATAGCTGTAGGCGTAGACATCCAGTCCCCACTTTGCTGCACGGCAAATCAGGTCGTTGAAATCGGTGTAACCCCAGAGGGATTCATCAACGCCGCAGGTCATGACCAGAATCGCATCCATACCGGCATGGGCAATCTGGGCGAGGTGAGAGTCGGGGAACTCGTCCAGCATAAAACCGGAGTGAGTCATGCGGGGAGAGAAGAGCGGTGCACGTTCCGTGATTCCGTGAGGAATATACGGTGCATGACGGGCGGACATGACGTCTTCAAGGTAGAATAAGCCCTGCGCGGCACCGCGCTCGTCGTGAGCGGTGATGACAATGCCGGCGGCATTTGTTTCGACACGGAAGGCCTTATAGGTTTTGTATGCAGGATCGATGATCAGCGTGATCTCTCCGCTGCCTTTCTTTGCAAAGCGGGCAGAGACATTCATCGAGGTGAACAGGAAATCCGTGAAATCGCGGGCTGCGGTCAGGATTACGTCGCCTGCGTCGTTCGGCAGTCGTATGATCAGACCATCATCCAGCAGAAGTTCATCTGCGGCTTTTGCAATGGATTCATCACGGATATCGGTGGGATGAACCTGACTGAGACGTTCGCGGAACTGAAAACGGCGTTCTTCCTTGAGCATAAGATATTCCTCCGAAAAAAATCGAGTCAGACCATTGTACACTGCCATAATACGGTAAAAAGTTCGGATTGTCAAGATGTCGCTTGTAATTGGTGCACTATCATGCTATAATGTACCCATTCAGGAGGGGGGAGAGATGTCTATGAAGACCTTTGCGGATTCACACGTACATATTCGTTTCAAGCAACTCGATGATATACGCCGTATGCTCGACGATCTTTCGACGACCGGACTGACAGATGTTTGCCTGTTGTCTCTGCCCTATCTGGGGGCTGTTCAGAATCTTGCGGCGCTTTACTGGAAAACTCATTATGACAAAATGAATATCCGCGCTTTCGGCGGTCTGCATATGACCGACCGGTATGCAAAAATTCCGTATGAGATCCTGGTCGAACATCTTCTTGAGCTTGGATGCGACGGTATCAAGATCATGAACTCTCCTGACGCATGGCGTTTTCGCGGCTATGGTCTCAATGATCCGTCATTTGATAAGATGTTTTCGCTTCTTGAAGAACGCGGTGTGCCTCTGAACATCCATGTGACTGATCCCGAAACCTTCTGGGACGAAGGCAGACCCTATCATGATCCTTCTTTTCCGACGACACAGCTGCTTTATCAGGACGCGTTTGAACTGCTGAATCGTCATCCAAAGCTGCGCGTTGTTTTTGCACATTTCTTTTTCCTTTCCAATCAGCCGGATGAGGCTGTTCGTGTCATGGAAACCTATCCCAACGTGCGATTTGATCTGACGCCGGGAGTCGAGATGTATTATAACTTCGACAATAACCTCGAGTTCTGGCACGACTTCTTCACCAAATATTCAGACCGTATACTTTTCGGCACCGACTGCAATCCGCCAAAGACCTTCAACCGTGAGATCGTGAAGCTGGTATATCGAAAGCTGAACGAACACGATTTATTTACGCAGAATTGCTACGGTATGGATTTCGTGGTGCGTGGGCTTGGACTTTCCGATGAAGTTATAGAACGCATCTGCGGACTTAATTATCTTAAACTTGTCGGCGAGAAAAAGCCTGTCAATCAGGATAAATTCTATGCCGGCTGTGAGCGAATACTTTACGATATCCGTGCGAATCCCGTGGATGAAATGTACATCGCCGGTGGTGCATTCATCCCTGTGCTTCTGAAAGATCCGCAGCAGAAAATTTCTACGGACTTCTGCGAAAAAGTCCTTGTTGAGCGTATATGATCAGCTTGCGGCGACATATTTCGGCTTTTGATGAGGTTTTAACATGAAACACTTTGCCGACTCTCATGTACATATCCGTTTTACCCGATATGATGAAATCCACCGTATGCTCGATGACCTGTCAACGACCGGTCTGACCGACGTTTGCCTGCTGCCGCTTCCTTACCGGGGAGCAGCCGAGAATCTGGCAGCGGTTTACTGGAAAACCCACTACGATAAAATGAACATCCGTGCCTTCGGCGGTCTGCATGTCACCGATCGGTATGCCAAAATCCCGTACGAGATCCTGGTCGATAAGCTTCTGGATTTGGGCTGCGACGGCATCAAGATCATGAACTCCCCGGATTCCCGCCGTTATCGCGGCGAAGGTCTCAATGCCAAAAGCTTTGAGAAGATGTTTGCACTGCTTGAAGAGCGCGGTACACCCATCAATATTCACGTGACGGATCCCGAAACCTTCTGGGATGAGGGCAGACCCTATCACGATCCGTCCTTCCCGCGGACAGAACAGCTCTATGAAGAGATGTTTGAAGTCCTTGACAGGTATCCCGGGCTGCACGTGGTCTTTGCTCACTTCTTCTTTCTGTCAAACAAGCCTGAGGAAGCCGAGCGTGTATTGGAAAAGTATCCAAACGTCCGCTTTGACCTGACTCCCGGTGTAGAGATGTACTATAATTTCGATAAGAACATCGAATACTGGCATGATTTCTTTACAAGATATTCTGATCGTATTCTGTTCGGCACCGATTCCAACACCCTCAAAACCTGCAACAAGGAACTGGTGGCGCTGGTATATCGCAAGCTGACCGAAAGCCATGACTTTTTTACACAGAATTGTTACGGCAAGGATTTCGTGGTGCGCGGCCTGAATCTTGACGCCGACGTAGTCGAGCGCATCTGCTATCGGAATTACATAGACTTTGTGGGTGAGAAGAAACCTGTCAATACCGATAAGTTCTATGAATACTGTGAGCGTATCCTGCACGATATCCGTGCCAATCCCGTGGATGAAATGTACATCGCAGGCGGTGCGTTTATTCCGGATCTTGCCAAGGATCCGATGCAGAAGAACGCCACGGATTTCTGCGAAAGGGCCCTTGCCGAGCGTCGGTAACGTAAATTTGGCCCATTAAACGAAAAGCGAGGACTCTCCTATGCTCCCTGAGATGCGATATATCGAATCAGAACTCCTGCCGATGCTGCGGGAGCGTGCACCACGGTTTCGCGTCAATGCCGAAAAGCAGCTTCGTCAGTGGAAGGGGGAAAAGGGCGTCTGCAGCCTGCTCCTGCAGCTCACCGACGTACCGCAGCTTCAATATCTGCCGGTCTATAACCTGGAGGAAATCCATTACGATCCCGAGAAGATGTTCGTCAGTGAACTGAGAGGTGTTCTGGGTGCAGCGCTGGCTGATGGTGATGCAGTGCCCTCTGTGCGTGCAAACGTTGGCTGCGGATGTCTGTGCACACTGTATGGCGGACTGTGGCAGACGTTCTTTCCCGACAAGATGCCCTGGCTTCTGAAACATCTGACAGAGGCGCAGATACGGGAGTATACAGCCCAGAGTATTGAAGAATCGCCTGAGTTCAAGATGGGGCTTGAGCAGATGCGGTACATGAAAGAAATGCTTGCGGGTACCGGCATTGAGGTGTATCCGATGGATCTGCAGGGGCCGATTGACATGGCGCATCTGCTGATGGGAGACGATTTCTTCTACAATGTCTACGATGACCCGGAGCTGGTGCACAAAGCGCTGGAGTTGTCACTTGCCGCCTGCATCTACGGCATGGAGAAGTGTCTGGAGATCATTGCACCGACAGATTACGTCTGTCACTATAACGTCCTGGCGCTGCCTGCCGATCATCCGCTGAAGGTCAGCGAGGATACCAGCACACTTCTGGGGGCAGAGCATCTGGAAGAATACATGAAGCCCTACACCGAAAGGCTGCTGGCGCATTTTGGCGGCGGTTATATCCATTACTGCGGAGATAACCGGCATTTGCTGCGTCTGGCACCGACCTTTGAAAAAAGTCTGGCACTCAACTTCGGCAACCCCGAACGGCATGACCCGGCATCGGTACTGGCTGAACTTGCTAAGGTACGACAGTGCTATTACGGCAGCTTCCCGCAGATGGACGACCTTGAGCTTGTCAGACTGTCCCGCCAGGAGGACGGGCGATACAATCTTTTCCTGCGTACCGCCTGCTCAAGTGCAGACCAGGAGCGCTTTATTGACGCATTTCGGGAAACTATCCGGTAACTCAACAGAAGGAAAACAGCCTGTCGGTTTATTTCGAACCGGCAGGCTGTCTGTATCAGAGGACTTATTTTCGGTAAAAGCGCAGATTCAAATCCACTGGATTTGGAATGCCGGGTAATACACCCTCGTCGGAATATTGCCAATAGGTATGATCGTAATAGAATTTCGGGTAGTCGTTATAATCAGCCAGCCAGAAGGTGTAAGCGCTGATTGCCGAAAGGTCGTACATCCGATAGCCGAATTCCTTGTTGAAGTAGACCATCGGTTCATAACCGTTGCGGGCGATCTTGCGGCAGAAGGCAAGCGTCACGGTTGTGATTTCCTCTCCGGTCATGTCAACTGTACGGGCGATCTCCGATTCAGCATCTTCCCAGTCGAATACAACGGGACAGGTGAGTTTGCGCTCGTCGAGTGTATCCAGCACGAACTGCGCTTCGTCGCGTGCTTCATCAGCCGTGAGTGACTGGGAATAGAAGTAAACACCCACGTCAAGACCTGCGTTGACCGCGCCTGCGTAGTTTGCTTCAAACTGTTCATCGGGATAGATGTTGCCCTCTGTATTGCCGCGGTATCCGATTCGAATCAGTGCAAAATCCAGGTCAAGCTCTGCTACCTGCTCCCAGTCGATGACACCATTGTGCTCGGAAACGTCAATACCGCGCTCTGCTTCGACGCCATCGGCGGTACAATAGAGCATTCCGTTGTCACCTCTGGTAAAGTCACGGGGTTCAAAATCATTGAGCGGCAGATCGGGATATAGCTTCACGGTCCATCCATCGTAAACGATGGTTTCGGGGTCTTTCTCGGGAACAGGTAGTGCGGGGTCGGGCTCGGAAAGCTGCGGCCTGATCAGTAAAACCGCAGCCAGAAGAACGATTAGTGCAATCCCGGCCCAGAATAGATAATAATATCTTCGGTAGAGACGTGAAAGAGGGCTTCTGCGGCGGCGACGTCTGGTATGTACTGCTGCCATGGCTTATCGGAGTGTACGAAGCTTGTCCAGACGCTCAAGTGCCGCATTGAGCGTGGACTCCTGCTTGGCAAAATGCATGCGGATAAGATGATTGACCGGTTCACGGAAGAAGCTGGAGCCGGGAACCGCGCCGACGCCGATTTCGGATGCCAGCCACTCGCAGAAGCGATTGTCGTCCATGGCATCCGGACGCATACCGGCAGCATGGGCAAATTCGGATACGTCAATCATGACATAATAGGCGCCCTGCGGCCGGGTGTAGGTCAGACCAATGCGCTCAAGACCGTCGCAGAAAACGGCTCTCTTGCGTGTGTAGAGAGCGCAAAGATCCTCATAGTAGGAATCAGGCATGGTCAGACCGGCGACCGCTGCTTCCTGCAGAGGAGCGGGTGCACCGACGGTCAGAAAGTCATGAACCTTGCGCGCGGCATCAATGACGTGAGCAGGCCCGATGACATAGCCCAGACGCCAACCGGTGATGGAGTAGGTCTTGGAGAGAGAATTGCAGACCAGCGTACGCTCTTTCATGCCGGGAAGGGTGCACATATACGTATGGACATGAGGCGCGTAGACGATATGCTCATAGACCTCGTCGGTGATGACAAAGCAGTCATAACGCTTGGCCAGATCGGCGACGATCATCAGCTCGTCACGGGTAAAGACCTTGCCGGTGGGGTTGGACGGGTTGCAGACAACGATTGCCTTGGGACCCTGACGGAAGGCGTTTTCGAGGACTTCGGGATCAAAGTTGAATGCCGGAGGAACCAGCGGCACAAAGATCGGCTCAGCGCCGGAAAGAATGGCGTCTGCGCCGTAGTTTTCATAGAAAGGAGAGAACACGATCACCTTGTCTCCGGGATTGCAGACGGTCATCATGGCGCACATCATGGCTTCCGTGCTGCCGCAGGTTACGACCAGTTCGGTCAGGGGATTTACCACCTGACCGGTGAAGTGTTCATGCTTTTTGGCAAGGGCATTGCGGAAATTGGGATCACCCCAGGTAACTGCATACTGATGAGGACCGGCATCGGCGACACGGTGGAGAGAATCGATCAGTGCGCGGGGCGGATCAAAGTCCGGGAAACCCTGAGAAAGATTGATTGCCTGATGTTCGTCGGAAATGCGGGTCATGCGGCGGATGACCGATTCGGTAAAGCTCTCGCTTCGTTTGCTTAAAATAGGCATGGATTGTCTCCTTTTATCGGATTATGGTATTATGACGTCGTTACAGGTTAAAGTGTTCCTTGATGATATTGGCAGCCTGTGCCGGACTGAGGTCAGAGTTGTCAAGCCGCAGATAATTGTCAAACGGAATCTCGCCGGGATTGCTGACAAGCCGTACCATGCTGTCCTCACGGATCAGACGTTGGGCTGAGAGTTCAACGTCACGCTTGGATGCCTTGTGAAGAAGCCGATTCTCAGTTGCGTTGCGTGCCAGACGCACTTCCTGTGAGGCGATCAGCTCAACACAGTAAAACCCGGTGCCGTAAGGCTCGAAAATGGATTTGACGTGCTCCACATACGCGCGGCATTCCGGATGATCAAATGCCCACATATAGGTGAAGATCAATCCGTAAGAATCCGAACGGGCAAATTCTTCGAAAATTACGTCTCTCAGACGATTGACAACGTTTGTATCCCGATGTCCGAAAATATCAATGACAGGTTCGATCATCATATGATTATGAAACAGCCGTAAATCAGTGATTTTCATAAGTTCCTGCCCAACAGTCATCTTTCCGACGGCTCCGCTGCCGATGATAAAAAGCAGTTTCATCGATGAGACCTCCTTCAACATGATATTTTTACGCGCCGGACTTGCGATCAACCGTATGAAAGCGTATAATAAAATAAAGCGGCACGGTATACGAAATTATAACATAAAAACAGACGTTTGAACAGTGTCGCAGCGAAAAAAGTGAGAATGGAGAATATGTAATGACGATTGATATTGAAAAGCTGGATAAAAACCTCGTTCCCAACGGAAATACCAAGCGCGACGACGCGGTTTTTCGCAGTGTCCGTGAAGCTCCATTTAAAATCTACGGCCTCGACCATCCGGAAGAGCCCGGCATGTTTCGCCGTATGCCCCAGGCCTATTCCGATCGCGTCGGGCCCGGATGCACGATTATGTCCGGCATGACTGTCGGCGGCCGTGTTCGGTTTTGTACGGACTCTCCCTATCTCATCATGCGCGCCTATACTCCGAGTATCACGCCTTACACCACCGGCGGCACGTTGACTGCTATGAAGGGCTTTGACGTTTATATCAAGGATGAAGAGGGGAGAGAACGCTATTGGAACAGCGTTCGTCCTCCGGTTTCTTTTGAAAAAGGTTATGAGTCTATCGTTGGTCTGCCCGGAAAGCTCTCGGATATCACGTTGTACTTTCCACATTATAATCAGCTTACCGATGTGGAACTTGGCCTTGCACAATCTGCAATTCTTACGCCTGGCAGTGAATACAGCATCCAAAAGCCTGTTGTGTTCTTCGGTTCTTCGATTACGCAGGGCTGCTGCGCATCCCGTGCGGGCAATGTATACTCAAACTATGTCGGACGTCTTCTCGACGCGGACACCATCAACCTCGGTTACTCCGGCGGCGCACACGGCCAGCAGCCGATTGCCGAATATATCGGCACGCTTGATGCGTCGGCATTTGTGTGCGACTATGACTTTAATGCAAAGTCAGCGGAGTTGCTGAAGAATACCCATGAGCCGTTCTTTCAGACGATTCGCCGTGCAAGACCTGAGCTCCCCATTCTCTTCCTGACGAAGCCTGTGAGAAAAGATCCTGAGCTCAGCATCCGCCGCAATATTATCTTCGATACCGTTGCACGTGCCTGGGCTGCCGGTGATCACAATGTTTACTTCCTGGATGGTCTGACGTTCTTTGACGGAGATGACTGGGATATGTGCACCTGTGACGGAACCCATCCCAACGATCTTGGCTTCAAGTATATGGGTGAAAAGATTGCAGCCGAACTGCGCCGGATTCTAAGCCGTAAACCCTGAACTGAGAAGAAACATTAAAACAAGAACGAACCGCAATGATTTGGGTCAGGAGGGCTTCCATGCAGCTCAATCTCTCATCTTTCGGCGCAGTTGGCGACGGTGTAGCTAATGATGCGGCGGCACTTCGCGCCTGTTTTGCCAAAGCTTCCGGTTGTGCACCGGTAATTGTCACTATTGAACCGGGCACCTATCTGGTGGATTCTGCGGAATCCATACCGCTGTGCTCACACCTGTTTGTCCGGGCAGAGGGCGCCACATTTGTCTTTCCGCAGGACCTGGAAGATGCGCCATGCAGACGGATGTTCTACGGAGAAGATCTGACCGATGTCAGTTGGCAGGGCGGACACTTTGTCGGATATGTATACAATCCCGAGCGGGATGACAATCCATGGGAACCATCTGCCTACACAGGCTGTATTCAGATTCATACCTCCGACACGGGCCATGTTAAAAACATTCGTGTCAGGGACGTGACAGCCGAAAATGTCGCCGGTGCAGTTGTTCATGTCCGGGGCCGTCGGGATCTGTTTGCCGAGTGCGTGGACATCCGTGATTGTCACTTTGAAAACTGCGGCAAATTCATGTGGGATTACGGCTATCTCTGGCAGCACGCAGTTTTTGCACACGAATACACGCCGCAGGCAGTGGCAAATGCATTTCGCTACATTCCCAAGGAACACATTTCGTCAGAACTAACTCTGCGCGACGGTCGGATTTATGCTGAATATATGCCTCCTGTACTTCCGCAGGAACGGGATCAGATAACGTTTTTCGGAGACAAGGTTCCTGCCGGTACCAGGCGCGGCAAACAATACTTTGTGTTGAATAAAGGAGCGGAGAACGGTCTGCTTCTCAGTGAAACCGAGGGTGGGGAGCCGCTGAATCTGACGGAGATTGCTCCAGGTACAAGGCTTTTCCGAAACATGTTCTATATCTTTCACGATCTGTTTGCACCGGTCGGCACTTACGTTCAGGAAAAAGGCTCCATCGACACTGCGTGGTGCCGCCACGTGACGGTGAGCGGCTGCCGCCTGAGCGCATCCGGGGACAGCATGCACATTCTGACCTGTCATGATGTGGTTTTCTCCAATAATCAGATTACAGGCTCCCGTATGGGTGCTTTTTACATCGGTTTTCACTGCAAGAATGTAACCGTCACCGGAAATACCGTTTACGGCACCAACGGTTCCCGTACCATGAGCGTGGAGCGTTCCACAGAGGACATTACCATCACCGGCAATACCTTTGTCGGAGGTGGACGGGGCTGCTGGCTCAATCAGCCGAAGAATGTGATCATCAGCGACAATATTTTTATCCGTAACACGCAGAAATGTACGCCTGATATCCACGTCGGCCGCATCTGCCAGGCAACAGGTGAGTTTGAGTCCTATCCGGAGCTGTATTTTACCACATGGCAGGAGAATGCCGTCTACGGACCGGTGATACTCCGGGGCAATATCATCGAAACAGCAAAAGGTGCATCGGCGGCGGTTGCCTTTAATCCCGGCGGACGGGAGATACTTATGCAGGGTAATACCATTCGCGGCGAAGTCCGCGATGTTCACGTGGCTGCAGGATGCGATATGCCTGTTATGGACAATAATATAGGCGTGGGAAACATCGTTGCTCATACATTCGTAAACACCGCAAACGTACGATAGGTGACGTGGGGGATGAGTGTTGTCAGAACGTGGAAGCAAGTTTGCTGAAAACGCTTTTCCTTTTTGCAATAATGTGATATACTGGAAGAAGAATCTGAAGAGGAGGCTGAACCGATGAAAATTGGACGTCTGAATGCTCCCGATTCGGGGCTGGCATACACTCTGACCACATGGCGTGTGGGTGGTAAGATCGTCTGCGCCCCCGATGAGGTACAGGACGGCATCATGAAGTGGAACTGGAAAACCACGATGCAGACCGGCGTAGAACTGCAGTTTTGCTTTGAAAAGCCTGTTTTTGCGGCGTCAGTCGCCTTGTCTCTCGGCGCGGATACCAGGCTGACAAAGGCCGAAGTGCTGACCCGCGACGGTGATGACCGCGTGGTCGGTGTTTACCGTGCCGAGAGTATCTCCGATCAGGAACGCCGGATTCCGGGCTCCTTCGGCGGTGATATTGAGATTACCGCCGCAGTGACCGCAAGATGCTGGGTTGTGCGTCTGTTCCCGACGCTCACCGGTGAGCTTGCCCTGCCGGAGCCTGCCTTCTACGGCGCCGATTTTGAAAAGCCGGTTCTGTATCCTACGCCTGCCGGTATTACACTGGGTGATGGAAAACTCCCGCTGGAAGCTCTTTGTGCAGCTTCCTGTGCCGATGATCACGCGGACAGCACAGCCGCCCTTTCCTATCTGCGTGAGCGTCTTCTGGAACAGTGGCAGCTTCCTTCCCATGACGGAAGCTGTGTGCAGATTGCGCATGACGAAGATGTTCCCTTTGACGGCTACCGTCTGGAAGTCGGCAGAGAAGGCGTGAAGCTCGCAGCCTCCACCCGTCTGGGGCTTCTTTATGGTGTTGAGCGCCTGTTGGAGCTCGTTGATAACGGTGGTGTGCCTTTCTGTACAATTGACGATAAGCCTTATAAGAAAATGCGCGGCTTCCATATCGGTCTGCCGCCCAGAGAAGAGATACCGCTGTTCAAGAAGCTGCTGAAAGTCCTTCTGATCCCGTATCACTACAACCAGATCATCATTGAGTTTGCCGGCGGTATGCGCTTTGACAGACATCCCGAGATCAGCGAAGCATGGCTCGAGGGCAACCGCAGATCGCAGGCCGGTGAAATCCCCGATTTCCCGCACGGTTCCTTCAACGCAGGCGGTAAGCTGCTGGAAAAGGATGAAGTCCGTGACTTCTGCGACTATGCCCGTGACCTCGGCTTTGAGCTGATCCCCGAAGTGCAGTCCTGCGGACATGTGCAGTATATAACCTATGCACATCCTGACATCGCAGAGACCGACGAGAGTGTCACCGAGCGAAAGCTCGATACCCGTGATGCCGATCAGCCCCCAAGTACCTATTATCATCATTCCTATTGTCCGTCGAACCCCAAGAGCTATGAGATTATTTACGACATCATCGACGAGATCGTCGAAGTCGTACGTCCCCAACGCTTTGTCCATATGGGTCACGATGAAATCTATCAGGTTGGCCTCTGCCCGCGCTGCAAAGATATCCCGCATGACCAGCTCTATGAAAAGCACGTGTGCGCCATGCATGATTATCTGGCGAAGAAGGGCCTGCGCATGATGATCTGGGCTGATATGCTGCAGCCCACCGAAAAGAAATACAAAACCAGTCCTGCCATTGCACGTCTGCCCCGTGACATCGTGCTGCTGGATTTCATCTGGTACTTCCACTTTGATCTGGACATGGAAGACCATCTTCTGCCCTACGGCTATGAAGTTATGATGGGCAACCTGTATTCCAGTCATTACCCGCGCTTTGAGCGCCGCATGGCCAAGGACAATATGATCGGCGGTCAGGTTTCCACCTGGGTTCGATTTGAAGAGTATTCGCTGGGTAAGAAGGGTAAACTTTATGACCTGATGTATACCTCTGAGATGCTGTGGTCAGACACGTACGATCATCGCGTGCGAGAGGTTTACGCCGATATTCTCAAGAAGCGAATCCCTGTCTGCCGCGATCGACTGCACAATCTGCTGCACATTACCCGGCGGTACCAGCCGCTGCTGCTTCCCGAAACACCTGCGCGGGTTCCGCTCGCTCTGCGCGAAGCCTGTGAGGAAGTACCTTCCATGATGCTCACACCCCGCCGTCTGGTCGGAGATCTGAACGTATCCGTCGGCGGACGTGCAGACGCACTGCGTTTTGTCCATACAACGCTTTACAGTCACGCATCCGTCGCGGAGTCGCTGCGTCCGGCAACTACCAACCAGCTTGAGATCGGTACCTACACCGTCTGCTACGATGATGGAACCGAAGAAGTCATTTCCGTTGAGTATGACAGTATCGTTCGCTGCGGGGATAAACGTTGGGGTATGGCCCGTCCCGAGCCGTTCTACCGTCATCAGGGTTATGTCTGTACCTGGATGGTGGATCCGATCCTTGAGACCAAGACCGAGGCTGGCGATGATCTGACGCTGCTCTCCTACGAGTGGATCAATCCCCATCCAGATAAGTTGATCAGATCGATTGTCTGCCGCGAAAATGATAGTACGGCAGCAGGTCTTGTCCTCTGCGGTGTCAGCCGCGTCAATTTCGTTAAATAAACCTGAATTGGAGGAATACACCATGATTGAGAAGAAAATCGCCGTTATTGCCGGTGATGGTATTGGCCCTGAGGTTATTGCCGAGGGTATGAAGCTGCTCAAGGCTTCCGAGCCTTACTGCGGCATTCATTTTGAATTTACCGAGTTCCCCTGGGGCTGCGAATATTATCTCAGAGAAGGGCGGATGATGCCCGAAAACGGTATCGAAATCCTCTCCGGTTACGATGCGATTCTCCTGGGGGCTGTCGGTTATCCCGGCGTGCCGGATCATATCTCCCTGTGGGATCTGCTGCTGACTATCCGCAAGCGTTTTGATCAGTATGTCAACCTGCGTCCCATCCGTCTGCTCAAGGGCGCTCCCTGCCCGCTCAAGGACGTGCGCCGTGAGGATATTGACATGCTCTTCATCCGCGAAAACTCCGAAGGAGAGTACGCCGGTGCAGGTGACCGCCTGTACGCCGGTACCGAGCGTGAGGTCGTGATGCAGAACGGTGTATTCTCCCGCTACGGTACGGAGCGTATTATCCGCTACGCCTATGAGACTGCACGCAAGTACGGCAAGACCCTGACGAGTATCTCCAAGGGCAATGCGCTGAATTATTCCATGGTTTTCTGGGATGAGATCTTTGCTGAAGTTGGCAAGGACTATCCCGACGTGCAGACCAAGAGCTATCTGGTGGATGCCGCTGCCATGCTGATGGTGACCCATCCCGAGCGCTTCCAGGTTGTCGTCTGCTCCAACCTCTTCGGCGACATTCTCACCGACCTGGGCGCTGCCATCACCGGCGGTATGGGACTGGCTGCCGGTGCAAACCTTGATCCTGAACGCCGCTTCCCGTCCATGTTTGAGCCCATCCACGGTTCTGCTCCCGACATTGCCGGTCAGAATATCTCCAATCCGCTGGCTACCTGCTGGTCCATCAGCCAGATGCTGGATCATTTTGACTGTGAAAAGGAAGGCGCGCTTATTCTGCAGGCCATCGAAAATACCCTCGTTGATGCCAAATACCTGACTCCCGAGTTGGGTGGTTCTGCTTCCACGCAGGAGGTTGGCGCTGAGGTAATCCGCCAGTATCAGGCTCTGCATGCATAATTTGCTATACTGAAAGCAATTATTTCATAACATGAATCCCCTTATTTGTCGCAGACTATCATCAACTCGACAAATAAGGGGATTTTGTATGTCAAGACGAAAAATCATCCGACTGATAAGCTTCACAGCAGCCGCGTTTGTGGTTCTGGGAGGATTTACGCTTCGTTTCAAATCAGAAGCCTGCACAGCCAGGCGTGCTCTGTATTATTACGAACAGCGTGCTATGAATACGCTGACTGACAGCATGAACACGATTGCAGATGCATTGGAAAAGGAACGATACAGTGTGTCGCCTGCGCTGCAGGTCTCAATTGCAGCCAAAATATGGCGTGAGGCGGGAGCGGCAGCATCGGCACTGGGGGAACTGCCGCTGAGTCATACGACTCTTGATAAAAGCAGCCGCTTTATTGCGCAGGCAGGGGACTTTGCCTATTATCTGGCGCGGAAAGCAGCGTCCGGTCAGAAATTGACCGATGAAGAACAGGCATCACTCACGGAGCTTGGACGCATTGCACGGGATTACTGCGCTGAACTGTCCGTGCTTGACGCTGCAGGATTAGACAAAGCGTCGGATCGGGAGTTATCGGAGACTGATTCTTTCACAGGTGGATATCTTTCAAAACTTGAACAGGATTTCCCGGAATACCCTACGCTGATCTATGACGGACCGCTTTCGGATCACATTGAGCGAAGGACACCGGCAATGCTTGAAGGAAAGGATGAAGTTTCCATCGATGAAGCGCGGAAAAACGCTGCGAAATTCATGGGTATTGCAGCCGACCGTCTGACACTCTGCGGAGAATCAGACGGCAGGATTCATGGGTATTCGTTTGCAGCCGAGGCAGATGGACGGCACTGGTACTGCGACGCGGCGTCAGCAGGCGGTATTGTTACCGACTGGTCAATGATTCGTGAGGTAGGTACAGAAGAGCTGAGTGTGGAAGAGGCGATCGCGCGCGCTGAGAAGTATCTGAGGGATCACGGGATGCTCAATATGAAAAGCACGTACTGGGTTGATGAAGACGGCGTGGTTTTGATTAATTTTGCGGCTGTTCAGAATGATGTGATCCTGTATCCGGATCTGATCAAAGTTGGTATTGCACGGGATACAGGCGAGGTGATACGGTATGAGGCTACGGGATACGTCATGTGTCATCGGGAGCGCGAACTACCGGATAACCTGATGGACTCCAAGACAATCGCAGAGCAGTTGGATGACGAGCTGATAATTGAATCAACAAAGCTTGTGTTGATACCGACTCAGGGTGAACATGAGCGGCTTTGCTATGAATTCTTGTGCCGTGATCCGGAAAATACAGGGCTTTTGATTTATTGCGATGCGCAGACAGGCGAGGCAGTGGAAATTCTGATTCTCGTGGAAAATGACAACGGAACGCTGACCGTCTGATCTAGCCAAAAAGCCTTGACAACAGAGATCGATTGCGCGGAGGCAGTACAATGTCATGGGTAAAGAACAGTGGAACCGAAGCAAGAATATGTCCACCCAGGCAGATCTCGGCGGTTCCTGCCTGCGTTCCCGCAGACACCGGCGCATAAACGTGTTGCGGAAGAAGAAGCCGAACGTGAATGTTGTCCGCTTCTTCCTTGAACAATGTGCAATTGAGCAGATCTATTGATGAGACAGTTGCCGAGATCCCAAAACTTCCGGCAACCGGGATTGCGGCTGCTGCAGCACCTGGTTCGAGAAAGCTGTACGAATCAAGGCTCTCAAACGCTGTACGGTAAAGCATTTCGTGATCGTTCCAGTCATCGGGAGCATTCAGCGTCACGCAGATCAGTCGTCGCCCCTCATAGGATGCAGAAGAACAAAGACAGCGGCCGGCGGCTTTGGTAAATCCTGTCTTGCCTCCATCTGCGCCGTCAAGCCGCCAGAGAAGCTTGTTGTGATTGGTGAACCGGTAGCCTTCCTTTGTCACTGTACGGGTTGACATGATCGTTTGCAGCAGGGGATGATCGCAGGCTGCGGCCGTAACGAGCGCCATTTCACGTGCTGTGGAGAAATGATCCTTTGCCGGGAGCCCATGCGGATTGACAAAGTGCGTAGAAGACAGTCCAAGCTTTTCGGCTTCTGCATTCATCCTCTCAGCAAAAGCTTCAACAGAACCGTCACAGTGCAGCGCCAGTGCCAGTGCAGCATCATTGCCGGACTCCAGCAGGAGACCGTAGAGGAGTGTTTCGACGCTCAGCGGCTCACCCGGCTTGATGTAGATGCGGGAGCCTTCCACATGCACAGCTTCGGCGGTCACTGTGACGGTGTCTGCCGGATCGGTGCAGGCGAGTACGGTCAGAGCGGTCATGAGCTTCGTTGTGCTGGCGATCGGCCGCTTGGTATCAGCATCTTTTTCGTAGAGAAAACGTCCCGTCAGCGGATCGTAGAGTACGCAGGCAGCAGCGGACACGGTTTTATGATCGAAGGATTCATACGCTGCCTGTGTCGGTACACAAAGAGTGACCAACAGAACAATGCTTACCAGAACGCTGAATTGTTTCACGCAAACACCTCGAAATTCCAGTCAGTTGAAAGTGAATACTGAACTGTATCTAAAGTATGCGCCGTGTTGAAGCTCTATGCAGCTGAGCTTGCGGAAAAGGGCATTTGTAAAGAACGGTATCATGTTGTGCCGTACGCTGAAAAACAATCTGTCTATACAAGAGCCCCGCGTTTCATGGTTTGATTGAAACGCGGGGCTTTTCAGTTCCTGAATGCAAGTGAGAATATGAGTTTCAGATGACGAAAACCGTCGGGGATCGTACGAAGATGCGGCGGCTTATCGCGGCGGTCGCAGCGCAGATGTACCGGCGTCTGGCGAATGATGTGTCCGGCTTTTGCAGCCAGGATGATCATTTCACTGGCATATTCCATGCCCGACGCGTGAGCTCCGAGTGTCAGGAAGCGTTCACGATTGACTGCCCGCAGTCCGCAGTGGAAATCTTTAACCGCAGAACCGGAAGCAATCCTCCCCAGAAATGACAGGACAGGTACACCGATATAACGGTGTGAAAAAGGCATCGCGCCTTTCTCGAATCCACCGGAATAACGGCTGCCAATAACCATATCGGCCCCTTCACGGAGGTAACGGAGAAATTCACCGGATTCACCGAAATCGTAGCTGGCATCAGAATCAGCCATAATGACGTAGCGACCCTTCGCTGCATCAATCCCCGCCTGCAGTGCTCCGCCATATCCGCGGATATCGGCATGCACAACCCGCGCACCGAGACTCAATGCCAACTCTACAGAACCGTCGGTGCTGCCGTTATCGGAAACCAGCACTTCACCCTCTACACCGCTGTGTGTAAGAAAATCCTTCGCTTCATTGATGCATTGCGCAATTGTCTGTATTTCGTTCAGGCAAGG
The DNA here is from genome assembly GCA_015067675.1 of Oscillospiraceae bacterium. Taxonomy (GTDB): domain Bacteria; phylum Bacillota; class Clostridia; order Oscillospirales; family QAMX01; genus SIG502. The sequence continues at coordinate 21,781 of SVMB01000007.1, read as the reverse complement.
CATCAGTATTGTAAGTTCCAAAATTGAATCCTCCGAAAACCAGTTACCTAATTGTAACACGGCGTTTTCACGGTTGCAAGCTTGAGCGGAGATATTTTGTGGGATTTCTTGACCGTTCAATTCAGAACTGATATACTATATTTACATTTGCAAGGATTACAGGAGGTGGCTGATATGCTACAGGCAAGTTTTCTTGATTTTCTCAAAGCCGGAAATCTATCCTTTGCACCGTTTGCATCCATCGACGGAAGACGTGTCTATCCAGAAAAAATTGAAGTGATCAATACCCGTACGCTTTGGCTCCACTGCATATACAACGAAGCTCTGGAGGATGATTTTTACTTTACCGATGGGGGAGAGCAGGGTATTTGCTGCCGCCGTGTATTCGCCAACAAAACCGGCGCACCCATCAGGCTCAACGAACTGGGCATCGAGCTCGGCGGCATCTCCTTTGGCGGAAAAGCAAGCGAGGACTACTTTTACCATAACGAAAATCCCCGTATTTATCAGCGGATGACGTTCCCAATTGACTATAACCGAACGGCGGCAGATGCTTCCGATACCGAGTATGATTATACCGCCGGTACCCGCTGGGCGGATCCCGGCGTGGTCAGTGAGCGTATCGGCGCGTCTCCCTATCAGCCGTTTCCTGCGATTCATCTGGGCAATTATGCGTCAACGCATGGCCTTGTCCACGGTACCCTTGATCAGAAGGTCTTTTATCATAACTATCTGACCTCCCACAAGAATGACAAAGTTGCGCTGGATATTCTTTCGTCCTTCAAGGCGATAGCCTATCTGGATATGGCCGATAGCCGCGTGCTGGTTGATGAATGGTGGCTGGGTTGCACCGATTGTGCCGATCAGATCGAGCACATCTTTGATAATTACACCGCAGTTCTGCGCAAGAAGCTGCCTGCCAACTACGGTTCTTCTTACATCAACCGTGACAATCTCGTCTGGGGCTCCTGGAATGATGGTAATCACCGCAACATCACGGAGGATGGCCTGCTCAGGGAAGCGGCATACCTTGCCGAAAAGTTTCCGACGGTTCGCTGGTTCCAGCTCGACGACGGCTATGCAAAGGATGTGCCGCCGGCGCATGGCTTGGGTGTTCCTTACGAAGGCGAGGAGGGCATTCATCCCGACAAGTTCCCCAACGGACTACGCCATTACACCAATGAGGTACGCAAAACCGGCCTGCGTCCCGCCATCTGGATCGGCGGGCTCTGCGCGTATCATACGAAGATCTTCCGCGAACATCCTGAGTGGTTCTGCGATTACTCGATCCGCCTGGATCGATCCGCACCGTTGGATGTAAGTAAGCCGGAGGTTCGGGAGTATATCTGCCATGCGCTGGATGTTCTTCTGCAGCAGTATGGCTTTGAAGCGGTCAAGCATGACTTCTGGAGCTATGCCTTTGAGGACAGCCATGATCTGCTCAGCAACAAGACGGAGTCCGGTTACTACTATCGTGACTGGTGGCTTCGGGAGATGCGCCGCAGACTGCCGGGCGACGGCTATCTGCAGACGGGCTGTGATATCGTGATGGGCAATCCCTTCCTCGGCCAGTACTTTACCAATTACCGCTACGGCATCGATATCGGCGCCGGGCACTGGGATCACGTCAAGACCAATTTCCTCTGGGGTGCTGCCTGCTTTGCCACCCATACCGGCGACCTGTTCGTGCCAAACTCCGACTCCATCGGTATCTTCCCAGGACTCAACGACACAGACGCGATGTTTGCCCTTAATTACTGCCTGGTAACCCATTCCATGGTCGAAATCGCCGGTAATCTCAGCCGTGCAGACGCCGATAATCCCCGTCTGAAGGTTCTTCACAAAGCAGCCTGCAACATCAATAACGGTCAGGATGTCTATTTTACCGGTTACGATTACCGCAGCGCTTCCGCGCCGATCCCTGCGGTGTTTTACTTCAAGACGCCGCACTTCTCAACGCTTGAGAATCATCCGCTTCTGCCCCAGCGCACGGTTGGTCTCTTCAACACCGAAGATGAGACGCTATCGCTTTCCTTTACGGCAGCCGATCTGGATATGGACGGCGCGTACCATCTCCTTAATGTCTGGACGCAGGAAACGTATGAAGCCGACGACGGCGTATTCCGCTTTGAACTCGGTGCGCACGGCAGCCTTCTGTTGGCTCTGATACCTCAGGATAAAACAATCCTTGAGGATGCAAACGTCAAGGTTACCTCTGCCGAAGCCGATGCTGGCGGTATCTCCGTCGGTATCGCATATGCGTTCCGTGAAGCCGAGCTGCGTTTCACAAAACCTGTGAGCAAAGTACTTTGCAATGGCGCGGAGATTCCGTTTGAAAGCGTCGATGGTATCTGCAAACTTGCAGTACCTGCTGCTGGAGAATATACATTTCTGTTTTAAATGAATTTGATCTCCCGTGACCATATAAAAGCCCCTCCCACGCTGCGGGAGGGGCTTTGCGTATACTATTTTTGTCTCTGTGAACAAGATTTGGTGCAGCCTGAACATCCGCACCCGCAGCCTTTCTGCCTGCTCATGCGGCGAACCGCCCATATACCCCAGAGAATCAATACAGCGATGATGATGATCTCAAGCATATTGTATCCTCAGACGAAGAGCATGATCAGCCGATAGGCGGCAAATGCGACAACCCATGCAACGCCGCATTGTGCAATGACGACACCGAGCGCGGCAGTGCCGGAGTCGAGCTCGCGCTTGATGGCAGCCACGGCTGCCACACAGGGCGTATAAAGCAGGGTAAAAACCAGAAAGCTCACGGAGGATGCAGTGGTAAACAGAGAGGAAAGTGCGCCGGTGAGCTGTTCGGTGCTGACACCGAGGAGAACGCCGAGCGTTGAGACAACCGCTTCCTTGGCAGAGAATCCGGTAATGAGTGCGGTGGAAATGCGCCAGTCGCCAAACCCCAGCGGTACAAAAACAGGGGAGAGGAAACGGCCGATCATGGCAAGCAGACTGTCAGCATTGTCCGCAACGGGATTGAGCTGCAGATCAAAGCTCTGCAGGAACCAGATAATGACGGTGCCTACGAAGATGACGGTGAAGGCGCGCTGGATGAAATCACGGGCCTTTTCCCACATCAGAAGCAGCACGCTCTTGACGGACGGGAAGCGGTAGTTGGGCAGCTCCATAACGAAGGGGACGGGATTGCCGCGGAATACGGTCCTGTTGTAGAGCAGGGCTGTCAGGATACCAACGATGATACCGCCGACATACAGTGCGATCATGACAAGAGCCTGATAGCGTTCAAAGAATGCTGCGGTAAACACGGCGTAAATCGGGATCTTTGCCGAGCAGGACATGAACGGAACCAGAACAATCGTCATCTTGCGGTCACGTTCGGAAGAAAGGGTTCTGGTTGCCATAATAGCAGGCACAGAGCAGCCAAACCCGATGAGCATCGGCACGAAGCTTCGTCCGGAAAGACCGATCTTTCGCAGAAGCTTATCCATCACAAAGGCAACACGTGCCATATAGCCGGTATCTTCCAGAACGGACAGGAAGAAGAACAGCACCAGAATCAGCGGCAGGAAGCTCAGCACGCTGCCGACACCTGCAAACACGCCGTCAATGATCAGACTGTGTACCACGGGATTGAGCCCGTATGCGCCCAGTGCACTGTCTACAATGCCTGTGAGTGCGTCAACACCTGCGGCCAGCAGATCGCAGAAGAAGGTGCCGACCGGGCCAAAGGTGACCCAGAAGATGCCAAGCATTATGGTGAGAAACAGGGGAATTGCCGCAATCCTGTGGGTCAGAAGCTTATCAAGCCGCTCGCTGCGCAGCTTTTCGCGGCTTTCCTGACCTTTGATGACAGTTTCGGAGCAGATCCGCTCGATGAAGTTATACCGCATATCGGCAAGCGCCGCGTTACGGTCAAGACCTCGCTCGGACTCCATCTCGGTGACACTGTGCTCCACAAGTTCAAGCTCATTTTCGTTGACCTCAAGGCGTTTTGCCATGTCCAGATCATTTTCGACCAACTTTGTTGCCGCAAAACGTCTGGAAACGCCGAGTCTATCGGCATGGTCTTCGACGATGTGAGTAACCGCATGAATGCAGCGGTGAACAGGGCCGGATTCACAGAAGTCGATGATCCTGGGCCTGACACGGTTCTTCACCGTCTGAATCATCGCATGAATCAGCTCGTCAACACCCTCGTTTCGGATGGCGCTGATGGGAAGAACGGGGATTCCCAGACGCTGGGAAAGCCCGGTTACATCGACGGTGCCGCCGTTGCCGCGAACCTCGTCCATCATATTCAATGCCAGAACCATTGGAAGCTGCAATTCAATGAGCTGCAGGGTCAGATAGAGATTGCGTTCGATGTTGGTGGCATCGACAATGTTGATAATGCCGTCCGGATGTTCGTTAAGAATGAAATCGCGGGTAACGAGCTCTTCATTGGAGTAGGGGCGAATCGAGTAAATACCCGGCAGATCAACGACCCGGCAGTCTTTCTGTCCGCGTACTTCACCGACGGTCTGGTCGACCGTAACGCCGGGAAAGTTGCCGACGTGCTGATTGGAGCCGGTCAACTGATTGAAAAGCGTGGTTTTACCGCAGTTTTGGTTACCGACGAGAGCAAGTATCATTTGACGGCCTCCCGTCTGGCGGATTTGGCCGCCGCGTCCTGTGTAACTTCGATCTTGCGGGCATCTTCAAGACGCATGGTAAGCGAATAACCGCGAACGGTCAGTTCAATCGGATCTCCCATGGGTGCAACCTTCTGCACCTTGACGGATGTTCCGGGGATCAATCCCATATCCAGAAGTCTAAGCCGCAGCGCACCTTCGCCACCCACATGGGTGATAGAAGCGACAGCACCAATCGGCAGCTTGTCCAGTGTCATACAGTTAACCTCCACGTGCAGCTATCAGAAAAGACTAATGTTAGTGTAATCTAACTTCCGGCGGTTGTCAATAGCTAACAGTGAATTTTTGACAAAAAACACTCTGGAAAAATGAGCCGTCTGGTCTTCGCAACGCCGAAAAACGGTCAATACTCTGTCAGCGAAATCTCACCGGCGGAAAGAACCATCAGACCATCTTTTGTCTGCACTTCGAGATTGCCTGCCTCGTTGATGGCGGAGACAATTCCACGATAGGTGACACCATTCTGTTCAAAAGCAACTTCACGTCCAAGCACCATACTGCGGCGGCGATACTCATCCATGAGGTAAGCATAATCAGGCTTTTCGGTAAGATCAATGAGTTCAGACGTAATGCGGGCGATGAGCGCGTTGCGGGAACAGGGGCTGTTGAGTGATCCTGCGATTGACTGCAGCTCCGGCGGAAAATCTGTGGTGCGCAGATTAACACCGATGCCGACGATGAGCGCCTCTGTTACGCCCTTTTCAAAGTCGGAAATAGCCTCGGCCAGTATGCCGACAGCCTTTCGCCTGCCGACAAAGACGTCATTGACCCATTTGATGCGCACGTCGGTTTCGGTCAGATTCTCAATGGCGCGGCAAACAGCCACGGCAGCGGCGACGGTGGTCATCAGTGATTCCTGTATCGGCCTTTGATGGCGCAGAACAACGGTCATGTAGATGCCTGTATCGGAGGGGGAATAGAAGCTGCGTCCACGGCGCCCGCGTCCGGCAGTCTGTGTATCAGCGGTAACAAGCTGACCATGTGCGCAGCCATTCATGGCAAGTGTTTTGGCGTACGTGTTAGTCGAATCGATCGTATCGAAAACCTCAATCGGGATATCACGGTATTTATCCGGCAGATTCTGCCGGATAGCGCTCACGGAGAGCGGATCATGAGTATTCTTTTCCATAACAACCATCCATTTATAATAATGTCAACAATGCAAAACGTCGATTTTCATACATTGTGCAGTTTCCAGGCAACTTTCAGCCTGGAAACGCCCTTGCGAATCTCCTCGGGCTCAAGTCCTGCATAGCCCAGAAGAACGGTGCTGCGATAACGTTCAGGGAGCTCGCCGTGAAAGCAGCGGGAGATCGGATAAACCCTTACGCCTGCGCTGCAGGCACAGCGGCACAATTCATCCTCGGACCATCCGCGCAGATCAGTCAGCAGCAGATGATGTCCGGCATTTTCGCCGCTGATACGTATCTGATCATTCCACGCAGACAGCAGATCAACCAGAAGTGCACGGCGCATTCGATAGAGCTTACGCATCCTGTTTACATGTGCTGTAAAGGCGCCGCTGTGCATGAATTCAGCCAGAACCCGCTGCTCAAATCCGGAGACGGCAGGGGAGAAGGCGGTGTAGCGTTCGTTATATAATGTCAGAAGCGACTCCGGCAGTACCATATAACTGATTCTCAGAGAGGGCGCAATGGCTTTTGAAAAGGAACCGAGATAAATCACCCGACCGGCAGTGTCAAGGCTCTGCAGTGAAGCAATCGGTCGGCTGTCATATCGAAATTCACTGTCATAGTCATCCTCGAGGATAAACCGATCTTCACCGTCGTTTGCCCAGTTGAGCAGACGGATGCGCCGGCTGATAGGCATACTGAAACCGAGGGGATACTGGTGGGACGGAGTGATGTAAACCAGCGTATGACTGAGTCCTTCCAGTTCATCTGCGTTGAGTCCCTGGTCGTCCAGATCAACAAAATGAACCGGATGGCCAAGACGTTCAAAATGAGCAACGGTGCTCAGGTAAATAGGATTTTCCATTGTCAGTGAATAGTGAGAGTCCAGAATGAAGCTCAGAATCTGGAGCAGATGATCGGTGCCTGCGCCGATGACCAGTTGATCCGGGGAACAGTGTACCCCGCGCGCCTGGAAAAGATAGGCTGCGATTTCCTCACGCAGCGGAAGATACCCCTGTACAGGCGGTGAGCTGAGAAGCTCCGGTTGTAATTCGTCAAAACAATTCTTCTGAATCTTTCTCCATTGATTGTACGGAAAACCGGCATGATCAATACGTGACGCCGAGAAGTCAACTTCAATCTTGCCGCTGTGGGATATGTCGGAATCTTTGGGCTGTGTGTCCGAACGGAATGTAATCAGGTCGTCGATTTCGCAGACATAATACCCGGATCCGCGTACGGCACGGATGTATCCCTCGGACAAAAGCTGCGAATAGGCTCCATCCACGGTGCTTTCACTGACACTCAGTTCCGATGCCATGCGACGGCGCGATGGCAGTCTGCTGCCCGGAGGACGAATGCGGCTGCGGATCTCATCACGCAGTGCAGCGTAGAGCTGCAGGTACATGGGCATGATTCTGTCCTGCTCGTTGAGAATAATCAAATCGATCCTTCTCTCTAAAGTGGTATCATAAAAAATCTGGGAATTGGCTGTTTTAAAGAAACCAGTTTAGTTGTATCATAGCATTGTCGACAGAAAAAGTCAAGAGTCGCGCGGCGCTTCTATCAAAGGAGCATTTCAAATGAACCCGCTGGAAAATGCGTCAAAAACAAAGAAAGTTGTATACACAGCGCTGTTTATTGCACTGGTATATGTCTGTACCGCTTTTGTGAATATTCGTCTTCCAATTGCTGCCAACGGTGGGCTTGTTCATCTGGGGAATGTACCGCTTTTTATTGTGGCGATTCTCTTCGGACGTCGTTACGGAGCCGTTGCAGGCGGTGTCGGAATGGCGTTGTTTGACTTGATGGGCGGCTGGCTTGCATGGGCGCCGTTTACCCTGATCGTTGTAGCCGCCATGGGCTGGACTGTGGGATGGATGACAGAAAAGTGGCCCCGTTTTGCCGGAATGGTCTGCGCAATTGCCGCAGCCTGCCTGATTAAGATTGCAGGTTATTACGTCGCTGAGGCTATTATTTACGGCAACTGGATTATTCCTGCAAGCTCTGTGCCGGGTAATCTGGTTCAGATCGCTGTTGCCGCCGTTGTGACCCTGCCTGTTGCCCCAAAGCTGAAGAATCTCATTAAGCGTCTGTGAGCACTGTCTGCGTTTCACAGTCAGTGCCGGAACAGAGTATTAACAGCCGTTTACCGGCAGGATTTGTGAAAGGATGAAGTGACTATGCGCAGAATTGATGATGTTATCTACGATGAGCGTTATCCTGAAAATTGCCTGATTGATTTTATCTTTCCCGAAGGTGACGGTCCCTGGCCTGTGTTTATCTACTTCCATGGAGGCGGCCTCGTCAACGGCAGCCATCACACGCAGGTGCTGGTCGAGCTTGCCACAGATCACAACATCGCCGTTGCGTCTGTTCAGTACCGGATGTATCCCAATGCGAAGTATCCGGATTATGTTGTGGACAGTGCTGCCGCCTGTGACTTTATCCGCAAGTACGGTGAGGAGCACAAGTGCTTTAACGCTTACTGGTTCGGAGGCTCTTCCGCCGGCGGCTATCTGAGCATGATGCTGTATTTTGCACCGCAGTTTCTGGGCGCGCACGGTCTTAAGATCGAAGACTTCGACGGCGCCATCCTGGATGCAGGTCAGCCCACCACGCACTTCAATATCCTCAAATTCGAACGCGGCATCCATCACATGGCCATCCGCTGCGACGAGGCAGCACCGCTCTGGTATATCGATCATGAGATCACAAACCCCGGTGAAAAGCCTCCGGCGCTGATCATTACCGCCAGCGGAGATATTCCTGTACGTCCGCAGCAGAACGACGTACTCTACAAGACCATGGAGTATTTCGGCTATGATATGTCCAAGGTCAAGCGCGTGCATATGGAAGGCTACGGACATTGCGGCTACGGCAAGGCAGTAGCGGTTGACGACGAGGGCAAGAATGTATTTGTCAAAATGATCGCAGAGTTTATGAAGAATCCCGTGGCTTGATTCCCGAGCTGCCCGATTCCGGAACAGGAGTATTCTTATGAAACTGATGACCCCCGGCCCGACGCAGGTTCGTGAAAATGTACGCCTTGCCCGGGCAAAAGTAACCGGCAATCCGGATCTCGAAGCTGAATTCTATGACTTCTACCGTGATACCTGCCGCCTTTTGAGTAAGATTCTGCATACCGAAAACGAAAGCTTCATTCTCGGCGGTGAAGGTATTCTCGGTCTTGAGGCGGCGTGCGCATCCTTAACGGAACCCGGTGACCGCGTCCTGGTGTTGGACAACGGTATCTTTGGCAAGGGCTTTGCTGATTTCGTCACCATGTACGGCGGCGAAGCGGTGCTCTTCACCACGGATTATCACCGCCCGATGGATCCTGCGGCACTCAAAGCATTCCTGGAACAGGATCACAACTTCAAGTACGCCACGGTTGTTCATTGCGACACTCCCAGCGGTGTGATCAACGATGTTCATGCACTCTGCCCGATTCTCAAACAGTACGGTATCCTGACTGTGGTTGATTCCGTTGCGGGTATGTTCGGCGAATCGTTGGACGTGGAGCGCGCGCAGATCGACATTCTCTGCGGCGGCAGCCAGAAGGCTCTGTCTGCTCCGGCTGGGTTGACTCTGCTGACCGTGAGCAATGATGCTAAACACGCGATCAACAATCGTAAAACCCCGGTTCGTGCTTTCTATGCCAACATCAAGACCTTCTTTACCTATTATGAAGATCAGTGGTTCCCTTATACCATGCCCATCAGCGACATCGTGGGTCTCCGTCAGGCCCTGGACAATGTGGCAGCTGAACCGGACATTGTCTCGCGTCATGCCTGCATTGCTGCGGCTGTGCGCAAGGCGTTGACGGCTGCCGGCGTGAAGCTTTATCTTGATGCAGGGTATTCCAACAATGTCACCGTTATTCTTGTTCCCGACGGGTTGACGGATCACGCGATTCTGGATACCATGAAGCGGGACTACGGCATTCTGATTGCCGGATGTTTCGATGTTCTGGCGGGGAAGGTGCTTCGCATCGGACACATGGGCGAAAATGCCAATGTGCCGGATGTGGCAGAGACCCTTGACGCACTCGGCAGAACGCTTTCCTCTCTTGGATTCAACGTGCAGGCTGATATGAAGAGCGTATTTCTTGACGCTGTCAGAGCCTGATTACTTTTGAAAACGTATAAACAGGCTTCTATAAGGGCTTACTAATGAAAGGCGACGGATTACCGCCGCCTTTCTCCATTTATTTTCCGAAAATTCCGGTTGCCACTTGCGTTAAAACAAATGTTCTGCTATAATGATGTATATTAACGATTGAAAGGGGAGAGCCCATGCCTCCATTCAAGGTTGTCAGCCCTTATGCGCCTTCAGGCGACCAGCCGCAGGCAATTGATGCCCTGTCTGCCGGTCTTGAAAATGGCCTTGAGGAGCAGGTGCTGCTTGGCGTTACCGGTTCCGGCAAGACTTATACGATGGCTAAGGTCATCGAGCGTCTGCAGCGTCCGACATTGGTTCTGGCGCACAATAAAACCCTTGCTGCACAGCTTTGCTCCGAGTTTCGCACGCTCTTTCCGGACAATGCCGTTGAATATTTTGTATCCTATTACGATTACTACCAGCCGGAAGCCTATATTGCCTCGACGGACACATATATCGAAAAAGATTCTGCCATTAACGATGAAATCGAGCGGCTGCGTCACTCTGCGACATCGGCGTTGTTTGAACGCCGCGACGTTATCATTGTGGCATCGGTCAGCTGCATCTATTCCCTGGGCGATCCGATTGACTATACCAACATGGTCATCTCGCTGCGTCCCGGCATGGAATATGACCGTGAAAAGCTTCTGCACAAGCTCACGGAGATTCAGTATGAACGAAATGACATCAATTTTGCCCGCAACACCTTCCGAGTCCGCGGTGATACCATCGAAGTATATCCATCCTATTCGGAATCATCTGCCATTCGGATTGAACTCTTCGGAGACGAAGTCGACCGGATCAGCGACATCAATGCACTGACCGGTCAGGTCAACCGCAGGCTTCAGCATACGGCGATCTATCCGGCCTCCCACTACGTTACGCCCCCTGAGAAGATGCTGGAGGCGACCAAAAGAATCGAAGAAGAGCTGTTTGAGCGCATCAAATGGTTTCAGGATCACGATCAGCTCATCGAAGCACAGCGTATCAAGCAGCGTACCCAGTACGATATGGAGATGATGCGCGAAATCGGCTTCTGCAAGGGCATTGAAAACTATTCCGGTGTAATCAGCGGACGTGAAAGAGGTACCCCGCCCTACACGCTGCTGGATTACTTCCCGGAGGATTACATCCTGTTTGTGGATGAATCCCACGTGACGCTGCCGCAGGTGCGCGGCATGTATGCCGGCGACCATGCCCGCAAGCAGAACCTTGTGGACTACGGCTTCCGTCTGCCCAGTGCGTTTGATAACCGTCCGCTGCAGTTTGATGAGTTTACGCAGCGTGTCCATCAGGTGGTTTATGTCAGCGCAACGCCGGGTGATTATGAGGTTGAACGTGCCGGACAGCTTGTGGAGCAGCTCATTCGCCCCACCGGCCTTGTGGATCCTGAGATCGATGTACGGCCCGTCAAAGGACAGATCGATGATCTGCTCGACGAGATAAACGAACGTGTGGCTCGTAAAGAGCGCGTTCTGGTGACGACTCTGACCAAGCAGATGGCGGAAAACCTGACTGAGTTTCTGCTGGAAGCCGGCGTGAAGGTTGAATACATCCATCATCAGGTCGAAACCATTGAACGTACGCGGCTTATACGGGATCTGCGTTCCGGTACGATTGACGTACTGGTTGGCATTAACCTGCTGCGTGAAGGTCTTGATATGCCGGAAGTCAGCCTTGTTGCCATTCTGGATGCGGATAAGGAAGGCTTCCTGCGCTCCGGCCGATCCCTGATTCAGATTATCGGCCGCGCCGCGCGAAATGCATCGGGTAAGGTTATCATGTATGCTGACGACACGACCGATTCCATGCGGTATGCAATTGATGAAACCAACCGCCGCCGCAAGCTCCAGATGGCGTATAATGAAGAACATGGCATTGTTCCCAAGACGATTATCAAGGATATTGCGCCGCTCATCGAAATCTCCAACGAGGTTCGCGGCGAGGATGCGGACGCAAGACTCAGTAAGCCGGAACGTGAGCAGTTGATTGCAAGCCTGACCCGGGATATGAAGGCTGCCAGTAAGGTGCTGGAATTTGAATACGCTGCGGAGCTGCGTGATCGCATCGAAAAGCTGAGAAAAATGAAGTAGCAGTCAAGTAAACGAGGTAATTATGAACGACCAGATCGTAATCCGCGGTGCGCGTGAACATAATCTGAAGAATGTGGATCTCACGCTGCCCCGCGATAAACTGATTGTCCTGACCGGTCTGTCAGGATCGGGCAAGTCAAGCCTTGCCTTCGACACCATATATGCCGAAGGTCAGCGCCGTTATGTCGAATCCCTTTCTTCCTATGCCAGAATGTTTCTGGGTCAGATGGAAAAGCCTGACGTAGACGAGATTCAAGGGCTTTCTCCCGCCATATCCATCGACCAGAAGACCACTTCGAAAAATCCGCGTTCCACCGTTGGAACCGTGACCGAGATCTATGACTATCTTCGTCTGCTCTGGGCACGGATTGGCATTCCGCACTGCCCCAAATGCGGTAAGGAGATCAAACAGCAGACGGTGGATCAGATTGTGGATCAGCTCACAGCTCTGCCTGAGGGAACCCGTCTGCAGGTGATGGCACCGGTGGTGCGTGCACGTAAGGGCGAGCATCAGAAAATCTTTGAGGATGCCCGCAAAAGCGGTTATGTCCGCACACGTGTTGACGGCATTATCTACGATCTTTCCGAAGAGATCAAGCTGGAAAAGAACAAGAAGCACAGTATCGAAATCGTCATCGACCGCCTGATCGTGCGTGATAATATCCGCACACGCCTGACAGATTCCGTTGAGGTTGCAGCGCATCAGTCGGGAGGGCTTGTAATGGTTGACACCGGGGCAGAGGAGCCGCTACTGTTCTCGCAGAATTACGCCTGTGAGGACTGCGGCATCTCAATCGAGGAGCTCACTCCCCGTATGTTCTCTTTCAATAATCCCTACGGTGCCTGTCCGACCTGCATGGGGCTTGGCATTCAAATGAAGATTGACCCGGCGGCAATCATTCCCAACCCGGCGCTTTCTCTCCGGGAAGGCGCTATTAAAGCCTCCGGCTGGAATGTGAACGATCCGATGAGCATTGCAGCATCGCTGTTTCAGGGTCTTGCCGAAATGTATGATTTTTCCCTTGACACGCCCTATCGTGATCTGCCCGAGAAGATTCAGAAGATCCTGCTTTACGGCACCAACGGTGAGAAGGTTCCGGTCAAGTTCAAGCATTCAGAGCGCGTTCATATGCACAACTATGAGGGCATCATCCCCAACATGGAGCGACGCTATGCCCAGACGGACTCCGATTATATCAAGCAGGAGATCGAAGAGTGCATGTCGGAGACTCCCTGTCCCGACTGTCATGGCAAACGTCTGAAAAAGGAAAGCCTTGCCGTAACCGTTCACGGCGAAAACATCGCTGACTACTGCGAACGTGACGTTATCTCTGCGTTGGAATTTGTGGAAGGTCTGAATCTGCAGGGGCGCGACGCGATGATTGCAGACAGCATTCTGCGTGAGATCCGGGAACGTCTCGGTTTCCTCAAAAGCGTTGGTTTGGATTATCTGACGCTGTCCCGTTCCTCCGGCACCCTGTCCGGCGGCGAGAGTCAGCGCATTCGTCTGGCAACGCAGATCGGATCTTATCTGATGGGCGTTCTGTATATTCTGGACGAGCCGTCGATTGGTCTGCATCAGCGCGATAATGACCGTCTGCTTGCCACGCTGCGGCGCCTGCGTGATCTGGGCAATACGCTCATCGTCGTTGAGCATGATGAGGATACCATGCGCGCCGCCGATTACGTGGTGGATGTTGGCCCCGGCGCGGGCATTCACGGCGGCGAGATCGTGGCACAGGGCAATCTGGACGATATCATGGCCTGTGAACGTTCCATAACCGGCCAGTATCTCTCCGGACGCAAGCAGATTCCGATTCCTGCGAAGCGCCGTGGGGGCAACGGAAAGTTCCTTGAGATCCGAGGAGCGCGGGAAAACAACCTCAAGAACATCAACGTGACCTTTCCGCTTGGTAAATTCACCTGCCTGACCGGTGTATCCGGTTCGGGTAAGTCAAGTCTTGTCAACGAGATTCTTTATAAGCGTCTGAGTGCGGAACTTAACGGCTCAAAACAACGTGCAGGAGCTCATGATGAGATGATCGGCATCGAGCATCTTGACAAGGTTATCGATATTGATCAGAGCCCCATTGGCCGTACTCCGCGTTCAAACCCCGCAACCTACACCGGCGTGTTCAATGACATCCGTGAGCTTTTTGCATCCACTCAGGACGCCAAGGCGCGCGGCTATGGTCCCGGACGCTTCTCCTTCAACATCCGCGGCGGCCGCTGCGAAGCTTGCTCCGGTGATGGTCTGGTCAAGATCGAGATGCATTTTCTCCCCGATATTTACGTGCCTTGCGACGTCTGCCACGGACATCGTTATAACCGCGAGACGCTGGAAGTGCGCTACAAGGGCAAGAATATTTATGAGGTGCTGGAACTGACGGTGGATGAAGCGCTGGTATTCTTCGAAAATGTTCCACGCATTCAGAGGAAGATCCAGACGCTGCAGGATGTCGGACTGGGCTACATCAAGCTCGGGCAGCCCTCCACGACACTCTCCGGTGGTGAGGCGCAGCGTGTGAAGCTTGCGACGGAACTCTCTCGTCGTGCCACCGGCCGTACGCTCTATGTGCTTGATGAGCCTACCACCGGTCTGCATGTGGCCGATGTTCATAAACTCATCGATGTACTGTCCGATCTGACGGATGCCGGTAATACGATCGTGGTTATCGAGCACAATCTGGAAGTGATCAAATGCGCCGATCATGTCATTGATCTTGGACCTGAGGGCGGGGCAAGAGGCGGTACGGTGGTCTGTACCGGTACGCCTGAGGAAATTGCGGCATGTGAGGCCTCTTATACCGGACAATACCTGAAGAAAATGGGAATTGGAGTGTAAAACATGAAGAAGCTCAACGATTTTAAGCTTTTTATGCTGGATATGGACGGTACGATTTATCTGGGTTCCCGTCTGTTTGATTGTACGATGCCTTTTCTGGCTTATCTGAAAGAAACCGGCCGTAAGGCGATCTTCCTGACCAACAATTCATCCAAGAATCGCTACGCTTACGTTGATAAGCTTGCAAAGTACGGCATCAACGTAACTCCTGACGAAGTGTTTACCTCCGGTGAGGCCACCACCCTCTGGCTCAACGAGCGCAAGCCAGGTGCACGTGTGTATCTGGCCGGTACGCCGTCTCTGGAGGAAGAATTCCGCGAGGCAGGCTTTGTTCTGACCGACGAAAACCCCGACTATATGGTGCTGGGCTTTGATCAGACGCTGACCTACGAAAAGCTCATCAAGCTCTGCGACTTTGCCCGCGCAGGTGTTCCCTACGTCTGTACCCATCCGGATTTCAACTGTCCCATTGACGGCGGTTTCATTCCCGATATCGGTGCTATGATTGCATTTATCAAAGCATCTACCGGCCGTGAACCCGACATCATTGTCGGCAAGCCCAACCGCAGCATCGCGGAAGCTGCCATGCACAAATACGGCTTCAAGCGTGAAGAAGTATGCATGGTTGGAGACCGTCTCTATACAGATATTGCGCTCGGCGCCAATGCCGATATCGGCAGCATTCTGGTCTACTCCGGTGAAACAACGCCTGAAGAGTATGAAAAGTCCGATGTGACCGCTGATTTCGTGTTTGACGATCTGGCAGGCATCCAGAAAGCTATGGAATCAGGGCTTTAATGGGTGACCGGCATGAGAGAACTGAAAACGCTGGATTTAGGTGCGTATTCCACGATTTTGTTCGACGCGGATGACACGCTTTTTGATTTCGGCGCAGCAGAATCCTATGCACTTCGTATGCTTTTTTCGGAACTTGGCCTTGAACTGACTCCCGAGATTGATGCGGTCTATCAGGAGATCAACAAGGGCCTTTGGAAGTCGCTTGAGCAGGGGAGCATCACAAAAAAGCAGCTTACCGACAGCCGGTTTGCCTTGCTCTTTGAACGACTGGGCGAGCATCGGGACGGTCCTGCGCTCAATGAACGCTACCTTGACCATCTGGCCGAGGGAAGCACACCTTTTCCGTGCTCTGAGGCACTGTGTAAAGCACTTTATGAGCGCGGTATTTCTCTTGATATCGTCACAAACGGCATCACACGCGTTCAGACGAGCCGTTTGGAAAAGAGCATCCTGCGTCCTTACATCCGTAATCTCTTTATCTCGGAGGCTGTGGGCGCCGCAAAGCCATCGCCTGTTTTCTTCTCCTATGTACTCGACGCCATACCCGAGAAGGACTTGTCAAAAATTCTCCTGATCGGTGACTCTCTGAGCTCCGATATTCTGGGCGCCAATCAGGCTGGCCTTGACAGCTGCTGGATTTCTGCATCAACACTGCTGGCAGACAGCCCTGCACATCCCACCTGGCAGGCCGCTTCTGTCGAAGATCTTCTGAAACTTCTGTAAAAAAAGCACCCCCGAATCAACACTTCAAAAGTGAGATTCGGGGGTGATTTTAGATATGATCAGGATTCGATGGTTTCATCAATGCCTTCTGTATTCTTCTGTGAGGCAGGTCGGATGTATTTCGGTGCGTTCAAAAGCGGAATGGTATCCAGAAGAATCATGACACCGGTAACGGCAAAGGAAACGGTGCGGAAAGCATCTTCCGTCAGCCAGATGACGTTGCCGGAAAGGAGTGCGGCAAGGATCTTGCTGACTACGCTTAGCGTAAGGAGCGTAATGCCTATGAGGGAAACGAAAACCGCGGGACCGCGCTGCAGCCTGTCGTATGCTCTTGCGATAAAATGATAGATCGCCAGTACCATGGCACAGCCGGCCAGAAGATCGTAGGCAAACGAGCGGAGTACAGGTTCCACCGGATGGTCCATAAACGTCATCACAAGGAGAAAACAGGACCAGTAAATCGGGATTGTGGAGAAGAAACGGGTTATGTCATCAATCCGATGTGTACAACGGGCGTTGGTTAAGACAACGTACGCCACACCGGCAAGGATTGTGATGAGTCCAAATATCAGCTCGGCGAGGCTGAAGCCGTTTACAACCTGCAGACTGCGCAGCGCAATCGCATCACGTACAGAATATACGAAGGTAACAAGTGCCCCGGGCACCTTCAGAAAACCTGCCGCACAGAGAAGTACACCGCAAACAATGCGCGCAATGATCGATGGACGTCGGCTCAGAGCATAGACATCGACAAAAGGCCCTGCATCGCCCCGATACTGCCAGGAACAGGCAAATGCCGCAAGCGCACAGACAAGCACATAAAGCGGAAGAACAGGAGCTGCCGCAAAAGGTTCAAAAAGACCGGTCAGACGGTCATAGTGACGAATCAGCTCCAGCGCACGGAGCACAGCGCCAACGAGGCCGAGAACCAGAAAAATAACAACATAGTATGTGGCAATGTTGCCTTTGGTACGTTTATGCATGAAAGATCCCTCCTGACTGAGTTAGTATACCACGCATGAAGTCGGTGTGTCAATATTGGAGGATAAAGCTTTACCAGGCTTTGGGCGAGGATACGGCAAATGCTTTTTCGATGTATTTTACCGCATCTTCCACAAGCAATTCAAAGATCCGCCCGCCCTTTTCTCGGGATGCAAGGGAGGGCTTTCCCCACGCGCCGGTGGGGGAAAGCTGCGGAAGTGGTGCGTAATTGAGAAAGCTCTGAGGAACGTCCGGAACCGCATCATTGTGCATCATGCGTTCCTTGTTGACAAGATCTTCATACAAATACAGCATCAGGGAAGTTTCGGCTTCGCCTGCATGAATCTCGACACCCTTGTCATCCATAACTTCCCGGATCTCAGGCGTCCAGGTCACGTCGTATTTGATCACCTGCAGATCATCATGCAGTGCATTCAGCTCACGGACAACCGGCCCTGCCACAAAAATCCCTCCATGACAGAGCAGCAGAACCACTTTGTGAAAGCCCTGTTCCTGCAGACAGAGGATGATATCCTCAAGCATTTTATAATACGTATGGGGTTTGATCCAGACGGTTCCCTTTGTACCTTTATGTTCATAGCAGTTGGATATAGGCAGGGTGGGGAGAAGCAGGGCATTGAGCTTTTCGGCAACGGCTTTGCCCAAAGCATCCCCCATCAGCGCATCTGTTCCGATGGGAAGATGTGAGCTGTGCTGCTCCACGCTGCCAAGGGGCAGGATAACAGTGTCGATGCTGCTGCCGGAGATTTCTTCGGCTGTATTGCGGTAACTTAGCATTCAAACCTTCCTCTCAGGTTCAGAAGTATGAAATCAGGCATGCCGCACATAGCAGCATGCCTGATCGGATACACAGGTGATTATCGTGCTCTGTGTGATTTTATGTGATGGTTAACGCAATACGCGGCTTTCGTTGGCAACGGATGCACTGTAAAGGAACAGAACCTCAGCATCGGTGAAGTCAACCATCTGCGGAAGAAGATCAGAGATCATGTAGCGGATATCCACCATCACGATACGGCTATACTGGTTGATCAGCAGAGGTGCAAGCGACGAACCAAAAGAATCCCGGAAAAGAATCAGCGTTCTGCCGGTGGCACACTGCGGATTGTCAATTGTCAGCAGGGGAGTGGCTCCTTCCAAGAAGAGGTCATAAGGATTTTCGGAAAGATGAGCAGTGTTATAGACGGCTTTGGTTTCGGGGTGGTCATAATAGGAAACCTCGGCATTCTCGATTGCATCGTCGAAGAGCCAGGTCATGGTCTCGGTTTTGCCTTCAAGGTCAATGTAAGATGCGCAGGTCCCTTGAAATGCATCAAAGGTCTCGGGATCAAACTTCTCAGGAAACACAACGAACTGCATATGAGCCCCAAGCTGCTCTACGACCGGGAATAAAGCGTCCTGTTTCCAATGAGGGTCGGTGTAATAATAGCTCTCCAGAGCCAGAACATCGGCCAGCTCAATAAACTCCGCATCGGAAAGGTTTTCTTTAACCTTGGCGGTCAGTGCATCGAAGTCAAGTTTTTCCGGAGCACGATGATCTGCGTAATACTCCTTTTCGGGGATTATCGCAACGTACACGGGATTCTCGGGAAAGCAGGAAACCTGCAGGGAATTGATTTTTTCTGCCAGACGGATGGCACTTTCCTCACTGTAGGGATCACCCTGTTCAAAAGCATATCCGTCAAGCAAATAAAAACCTTTGTCATTAGCTGTAACAGGCTGATTTTGAATTACGATACCAATAACGACAAGTGTCAGTAAGAGAACGCAGCCGACAACAAGAATAATCTTGGATTTCATGTCTTTACTGAATGTTTGCCGTGAAATTGGCGTGGATGGCCTCGGCGGGCTCGTTGGCCATAATCAGAAGGATCTTGCGGCCGATGCTGTCGACGATGACATTCTCGGCTTCCACGCAGCACCACTTGCGGGGATCAACGTTGGCTTCGATATCAGCCTTGAGGGCTTCGATATCAACGCCTTCGGCGACCTCAATCAGGCAGACAGAGAAGGCAATGGAGCTGATCATCGGCTCGGAAGCAACGCCGGCTACAAGATCAACACCCTCAACACCTATGTAATAGCTCATGTTCTCGTCGTTGATCTCGACGTTCCACAGACCGGGCAGGTCATTCTCCATGCCAACGTAAAGCTTCTCAATATCGGCGACAAGAGCCTCGTAGGCAGCATTGGTATCGGGAGTTTCTTCTTCGGCGGTGGTAGCAGTGGTGGCGATGGTTGTCTCAGCCGTGGTGGCGGTTGTGGCAATAGAAGTGGCTGTGGTAGCAGATGCGGTAGTCGCGGTGGTAGTTGTGGCCTCAGTGGTTGTGGCAATGGTGGTAGCGGTCGTGGTGGCCACAGTAGTGGTGGTAGCAGCAGTGGTCGTCGTTGCAGCTGTAGTGGTTACGGCGGTCGTTGTAGTGGCAGTCGTTGTTGCAGCGGTCGAAGTGGTCGCGGCAGTAGTAGTTGTCGCGGCAGGGGTGGTGGTCGCGGAAGTAGTCACGGCCGTGGTTGCAGCAGTGGTGGATGTGGCAGCGGTAGTGGAGTTCTGCGTGTTGCCGCCGCAGGCAGCAAGGGAGATCAGGCAGGCAATCAGCAGGGCCGTGGCAAGGAATCTTCTCATGTTGTTCATACCTCGTTTTTTAATCGTATTTCGCGTTATATTCAGACGTAGCGGAGTGAAAGTGTATCCGTACGAAACTGACAAAGTTTATTCGTTCAGGAGCATCTCAAGCACGTTCACAAGAGTTTCTTCATTGAGAACAGATTTGGCATATCCATATACACGACCTTCTTTATCCAGAATAAAGGTTGTGGGTATGGAATTGGCGCCGTAAAGGGACGCAGCCTCCAATGTTGTGTCACAGTAGACGGGAAAGGTGTAGTCGTGTTCGTCAACAAACGCTTTGGCTACTGCAGAGGTTTCGTCACCATAGGTCATATTCACCATCAGGAAATCAACCTGATCGCTATATGCTTCATATACCTTCTGGAAATCCGGCATTTCCGACTTGCAGGGTCCGCACCAGCTGGCCCAGAAGTTGATTACGATCGGCTTGCCCGAAAAGTCGGACAGCTTTACAACATCACCATCAAACGTATAAACCGTAAAATCCGGCGCTTCGACACGCTCACTCGCAGCATCGTCCGCAGCCGTGGTACCGGTGGAGGCTGATGTGGCAGTTCCTGAAAAGTTGACAGAATCAACACGATCCTTTAAAAGCGCATAGCCCGCCGCAGCCAGAACCAGCAGGCCGACAAGTGAAATGAGCAGAATCAATGTACTTTTTTTGTTTGTCATACGAGCCTCCTATGCAGAAAAGAGCGACAAGATGGCATTGACTCTTCCGGTCATCATCAGTATACCGACTGCGATCAGAAAAAAACCGCAAATAATGTTGATCACACGATAATGCTGCTTAATCCAATCAAAGGTCGATTTCAACCGGTCAATCAGCAGTGCGCTGATGAGAAAGGGGATACCCAGACCGAGCGAATAAACTGCAAGCATCAGGATACCCTGCAGGAGACTATCCTGTTGAGCCGCCAGAAGCAGCGCAGAGCCGAGAAAAGTTCCGACACAGGGAGTCCAGCCGACAGCAAAAATCACACCGAAGACAACGGAACTCAAAAACGTATTGGGTCGAACTCCGGACTGAATCCCATGGATGCCGCTGAGCAGGTTGATTGGCAGAACGCCGGTAAAATTCAGGCCGAAAAGGAGAACGATCAATCCTGTCACTATGTTGACAATTGTCTGATAACGTTTGATCAGACCTCCGATGCCGACGGCAAATGCACCGAGGAGAACAAAAAGAACCGTAAAGCCCAGAATGAAGCCGAATGCATTGCGCAGCGTTTTCTTTCCTTGCGCATCTCCGCCAGTAAAATATGCAAGGTAGATGGGCAGCATCGGAAGCAGGCAAGGAGAAATAAAAGTGATAATACCTTCCAGAAAGGCAATCAGGTAACTCATCGTCGCAATCTCCTGACAAAAAATGAATGGAAATTAAGACTATAACCGTCCATTATCATTATAGCAGTACGAAGAGGAAAAGTCGTGGCTAATTCGTGAACAGCACTCGGGCGTATAGGAGAAAAAAAGAGCACTGCATGTCCCCGGTCATACATTTTCCGGTCTGAACCGGTTTCTTGTTGATATTGTCTATCTTTTGCCCTGATTATATTTTCGGGAAGGACACATTTTCTCGTTGATTTTTTCGGCATTATATGCTAAAATATCAGCAGAAATTCTGAAAGGAGTACGCACATGAATTACACCCACGAAGTAGAGCAAATGTGCTCTGTGGCAAAAGGTCCTCATCATGGCCCCGCACCCATTCCCGAAGA
>SVMB01000006.1 GCA_015067675.1 Oscillospiraceae bacterium | reverse complement strand
TCAGCAGGCCATGGGCGTCTATGACGGCATTATCCTCAACGCCGGCGCCTATACCCACTACAGCATTGCCATCCGCGACGCGATTTCCGCTGTGAAGCTGCCCTGCATCGAGGTGCATATCTCCAATGTCCATAAGCGCGAGGAGTTCCGCCATCACAGCGTGATTTCCGCCGTGTGTACCGGTGTTGCCTGCGGCTTTGGAGCGGACAGCTATCATATGGCGATGGATAATCTCTGCGGCGCGTATCAGCGCTACTTTGAAGCATAAGGAGATCAAAACATGAACCGAATTGAAAAAGTACGCCTGTCTCTGGATTCCTGCGGCATTGACGCGATGATGGTGACCTCGGGTGATAACCGCTTCTATACCACTTCCTTCCGTTCCAGCGCCGGTGTTGCCCTGATTGGTAAGGATTTCGCCGTTTTCATGACCGACTTCCGCTATCGTGAAGCTGCGGAGCGTGCGCTGGACGGCTATACGCTGGAGATGACCAAGGCCGGACACAGCTATGCCGACGTGATCAACGAATACTGCCAGCGCTATCATGTGAAAACCATCGGCTTTGAGGGCAGCATGACCTTCAATGAGCACGCAGGCTATGCCAAAAACGTGAAGGCTGAGCTGGTGGAATGCGGCAGCCTCCTGCATGAGCTGCGCCGGGTCAAGGAACCCGATGAGCTCGACGCCCTGCGTGAGGCGCAGGTCATCACCGATAAGGTATTTGCGGGTCTGCTGGAATACATCCGCCCCGGCGTCACCGAGCTTGACATCAACGATGAACTTAACCGCCTCTTCCGTGTCCACGGCATCACCGGACAGTCCTTTACGCCCATCATCGTCTCCGGTGAAAACGGTTCGCTGTGCCACGGCCGTCCCACCCAGCGTGTTGTGCAGAAGGGTGAGTTTGTGACGATGGACTTCGGCTGTGTTCTCAACGGCTACTGCTCCGATATGACCCGTACCGTTGCGGTGGGCGAGCCGACCGAGGAGATGAAGAAGGTCTATAACGTGGTGCTGGAAGCACAGCTGGCGGCGCTTGCCTATGCCCGCCCCGGCGTGGTGGGTCGTGAAATGGACGGCGTTGCCCGCAAGGTCATCGCCGACGCCGGTTACGGCGAATACTTCGGCCATGGCCTCGGCCACGGTCTGGGCATCCTCGGCCACGATACCGATGGCTGCTCTCCCTCCAACGAGCGTACCCTGCCCGAATATACCGTCACCACCGTCGAGCCCGGTATCTACATCCCCGGCAAGTTCGGCGTGCGTATCGAGGACTCCATCATCCTCGTGGGCGACGGGCATGAGAATATGACCAAATCCCCCAAGGAACTCATTATTCTGTAAGGAGCGGCGAAGATGAAAAAGTACGATGTGCTCAGCGTTGGCGATATCAACGTGGAGATAACGATGACCAACCTGTCCTCGATGCCGGTACTGGGCCGCGAGGTTCTGGCAGACGGTCTGTTGACCACCCTCGGCGGCTCGACGGTGAATACCGCCGTAGGTCTGGCGGTGCAGGGTCTGAGCTCTGCCTTTGTGGGTAAGCTGGGACAGGATGACAATGCCGATTTCCTGCGCCGTGAGCTTGCGGCCTACGGCGTGGATGGTTCCCATCTGGCGGTGGATGAAAAAGAACCCACCGGCGTCACAGTATCTCTTTCCACTGCGGGCGACCGTGCGATGGTGACCTGCATGGGCGCTATCGGAACCTTAAGCGACGCAGATGTATCCGATGAACTGCTGGGTCAGTCCCGGCATCTGCACGTAGGCGGCTATTTCCTGCAGCCGGCGCTGCGTCCCGGGCTGCCTGTTCTCTTTGACCGTGCCCATGCCGCGGGTCTGACCACCTCTTTCGACACCGGCTGGGATGATTCCGAAGCCTGGGGCGGCAATCTGCGCGAGGTGCTGGCAAAGACCGACGTGTTCCTGCCCAATGAGAGCGAAGCGCTGGCGATTACCGGCGAGCAGGATGTCCCGGCGGCAGCACGTGCCCTGGCCCGGATCGTGAAGGTTGCCGTGGTGAAGTGGGGCAAGCGCGGTGCCTGCGTCTGCACCGGCGATACCTTCATCCAACTGCCTGCCTATCGCGGCAAGCCCGTGGATACCACCGGTGCGGGAGATGCATTCAACGCAGGCTTCCTCTCAGCTTTTGTGCGCGGTCTTTCTTTGGATGACTGCCTGCGCTGGGGTCTTGCCTCCGGTTCCATCAGTGTGACGAGACTGGGCAGCGCCGCATCCTGCCCCAATCGTGCCGATATCGAGGCGATGATTGCCTCAAACGACGTGGAAGCATAACAATATCTGCTGTGCAAATATAAAAGGAAGCTGTTTTTGGAATGGCTTCCTTTTTCTTGTCCAGACCAGTATTTTTGGGAAAAAATACTGCAACCCTCTTGAAAAATGCTGCGCTACAGGCTACAATATAACCAAAGAATCCGGCTGATATGATGTTTTGCTGTAAGGAGGGTTCCTGTATGAAGATAGGCGTCGCCAAACGCTGTACCAATACCACTTTACCTGTCAGACTGGCAGGCTTCGGCAATCCCAAGCGCACCTTCCTGGGGATTCACGATGATATCTGGGTGCGCGCGATGGTGATCGAGCAGGATGGCCGCAGGCTCGCCATCGTAACCGGTGATGCGCTGGGCTTTGAGCATGACCGCATCGCCTCCATCGCGCCCGTTGTGTATGAAAAGACCGGCATTCCCGTGGGAAACATCCTCTTCAACGCATCCCATACCCATTCAGCCCCACAGGTGCAGACTACAGCCACGCCTACCATCGGCGCCTATCTCCCGGAATACGCCGACTGGTGGTATGAGCAGGTGGTACAGGTGATCGTCGAGGCAAATGACGATCTGGAAGAGGGCACTCTCTCCTACGGTTTCACCGATTGCTGTGGCATCGGCGTCAACCGTCGTCGTATGTCCAAGGGGTACTATGAATTTGCTCCCTACGAGGAAGGGCTTCGCAACGATGAGACGCTCATTATGAAGGCTGAGTGCGGCGGTAAACTCAAGGCTGTTGTCATGAAATATTCCTGCCATCCCACCACCGTCGGTACCGATTACGCAAGCGGTGATTATCCGGGAGCGGCAAGAGCGCTGGTCGAGGCGCGCAATCCCGGCACCATGGCCTTCTTCATGCAGGGCTGCTGCGGCAATATCCGCGTGCGCACGGTGAAGGATAACGAAT
Source organism: Oscillospiraceae bacterium (assembly GCA_015067675.1). Lineage (GTDB taxonomy): Bacteria > Bacillota > Clostridia > Oscillospirales > QAMX01 > SIG502. Next base: position 62,827 of record SVMB01000006.1, on the reverse strand, counting down.
TTTCCGGCGGTGACTTTACGGATGTGGAACGCTTTGGCACGCTGCTGGCGGATGCCGCGGCAAAGGTGCTCGCAGGCCCCATGACCGAGGTCAGGGGAGCTCTCTCTGCCCGCAAGATCTACTTTGAGCTGCCCATTCAGCCCAAAAAGGATAAGGCGTTCTATGAGGAAGGTGCCGCAAGCGCGAACGCGCTGGATGCCTGGATTGCCAAATGGTATGTGGACAACTACGATACCATGCCCGATACAAAGCCTTACTCGATGCAGCGGCTGGATATCGGCGATGCTTTGAGCATTATCGGTATGGAGGGCGAGGTCTGCGTGGAGTATGAGTACCACATGGCAAAGCTGTTTGAGGGCCGCAAGGTCGTCACCACCGGCTACTCCAACGGCAACCCCGGCTATATCTGTACGGCTGCCATGTATCCGGAAGGCGGCTATGAGCCGGAAGGCAGCTGCGTGTGTTACTATAACCGCGAGGGTTTTGAACCGAAGAATGAGGAACTGATCCTTGCGCAGGCCGAAAAGCTGCGCTGAGTGGATGAAATCGGAACCTGCATAAAGAAATATACGGAAAAGGAGTATCGTTTATGTTGAAAGCAGCCGTTATCGGTGCCGGACGTATGGGCCGTGGTCATATCTCCGTTTATCAGCAGCTGGAGCGGGAAGGCTATCCTGTGAAGCTGGTTGCCCTCTGCGATGTGGATGAAGAAAAGTTTGCCGGCAAGAACTCCTATGCCCTCAACATCGGCAAGGCCGCCGGCGTCACCTCGGCCACCGATTACTCCGGTTACCACTGCTATACCTCCATCACCGAGATGCTTGAAAAGGAAGAACTGGACGTGGTGGATGTGGTCATCCCTACCTATCTGCATGCCGATGCCGCCATGCAGTGCCTGCGCGCAGGCGTGAACGTCCTGTGTGAAAAGCCCATGTCTCTGACGCCTGAAATGTGCGCGGAGATGATCGCGGTGAGCCGTGAAACCGGCAAGCGTCTGATGATCGGTCAGTGCCTGCATTTCTGGAAGGAGTACGTTATCCTGGCCGATATCATGAAGTCCGGCAGATTCGGCAAGTGCAACGACGCCTACTTCTATCGCGGCGGCGCACAGAATATCCATACCAATCCCTCCTGGCAGCAGTGGATCATTGACCGTAAGCTCGGCGGCGGCGGTCTCTTTGACCAGCATATCCACGATATCGATGCCATCCGCTGGATCTTCGGTACCCCGAAGGCCGTGCGTACCGTCGGCCGCACGATTCATCCCAAGAGCGCCTACGATATCTGCACCACCCAGTATTTCTTCGACGACGAGGATCTCATCGTCTCTGCCCATGATAATACCTGCTATAAGGGCAGCTACGGTTTCCGTTATGGCTATACCGTGAACTTTGAACGCGGTACCATGGTCTACGAGGGTGGTCAGCTCACGATTATGCCCGAGGGCGAGGAGCCTGAGATCGTCGAGCGGGATGATCAGTCCGCCTATTACCGTGAGATCGTCTACTTCCTAGACGGTGTGCGCGAGGGCTATCCCTTTGATCGCTGCACGCCCGAGGATGCGATGGAAAATGTGCGTATTGCGCTTGCCGAAATGGAAAGTGCGGATAAAAAGGGCGAGTATATCACGTTGTAAATCATCGTTTCTGACTGTTTTTTGATATTCTTGCGAAGCCGCGGTTTTTCAGCCGCGGCTTCTGCGGTTTTGATGCACGGCTCCAATGCTGAGGAAATGCACGAAAAGGTACTGTAAAATGTATAAAATGCCAAATTTCACCCAATTGTCGGTTTTCTCTTGACATGATCCGGAATGCTGCGTATAATATTGATATAGAAATATCGATAAAAAATGAAGGAGTATCGCCGTGGACAATACCTCGATTTCCAGACAGGCGCTTGGACGGATGCCGTATTATCTGGGCTATCTGAAAAAGCTGGAGGCCAGTGCGATTCAAAATGTATCGGCGCCCACCGTTGCCGCGGCGCTGGGGCTCAATGAAGTGCAGGTGCGCAAGGATCTGGCAGCGGTCAGTCATACGGCCGGCAAGCCGAGAACCGGCTTTGTTGTGGCAGAACTGGTTCGTGATATTGAGCATTTTCTGGGATATGACGATGTCAACAACGCTGTGCTCATCGGTGCGGGAGCGCTGGGCAGAGCGCTGCTGTCCTATAAGGGTTTTTCGGGATACGGTCTGTAAATTCTGGCGGCGGGGGATATTGATCCTGCGCTGATCGGTACGGAAATCAACGGAAAGAGGATTCTGGAGCCCGAGCACCTGGCGGAGCTGTGCCGCAGAGCCCATGTACATATCGGCATCATTACGGTCCCGGCGGATCAGGCACAGGCTGCCTGTGATCTGCTGCTATCGGCGGGTATTCTTGCGATCTGGAATTTTGCACCGACACATCTGGAAGTGCCGGACGATATTCTTGTTCATAACGAAAACATTGCATCTTCACTGGCACTGTTGTCCAAACATCTGACCCAGCGTCTGGATCGGGAAAGCAATTGAGGAGGTAACAGCATGGTTGTCACTGTCTGCATCGGAAGTTCATGTCATCTCAAGGGTGCACGCCCGATTGTCGAGCGTCTGCAGACCCTTATTACCCAGAAGAACCTGGAAGAAACCGTTCAGCTCAAGGGAACCTTCTGTACCGGCAATTGCATGAAAGGCGTCTGTGTTTCGGTGGATGATGAAAACTATTCCGTCAGCCCGGACACAGTGGATGCGTTCTTTCAGAAAGAGATTCTCGAGCGTCTGAATGATGCACCGGAGGCACAGGCATGAGCGATTATCTGAAGCTGAGAAAATCAAACTGCAAAAACTGCTATAAATGCATCCGCCATTGCCCGGTGAAGTCCATCCGCTTTGCCGATAATCAGGCCTATATTGTCAATGATGAATGCGTACTCTGCGGTCAGTGCTTTGTGGCGTGCCCGCAGAATGCCAAGGAAATCCGCAGTGACATAGGGGTTGCACGTGCGCTCATCGCGTCCGGTACGCCGGTGTATGCCAGCATCGCCCCTTCCTTCGTGGCCAATTACGATGGCCTGACCATCCGCTCGCTTGAGAAAGCGCTGCTGCGTCTGGGCTTTGCCGGTGTTGAGGAGACGGCGGTGGGTGCGCAGCTGGTCAAGAATGCGTACGATGAGATGTGTGCCGGAGGCGAGCACAATGTGATCATCTCTTCCTGCTGCCATTCGGTCAATCTGCTCATACAGAAGCATTATCCCGAGGCGCTGCCCTACCTTGCAAAGGTGCTCTCTCCCATGCTGGCTCACGGAAAGCTGCTCAAAGAGCGCCATCCCGGTGCCCATACGGTCTTTATCGGTCCCTGCATCTCCAAAAAGGACGAAGCAGCCCGCAATCCGGGCATGATCGACTGCGTGCTGACCTTTGAAGAACTGTCGGAATGGCTGACCGAGGAAAAGATGGCGCTGGAACCCGCTGACGATATCCAACAGCCCGGCAGATCCCGTCTGTTCCCGCTGACCGGCGGTATTCTGCGTTCCATGAGCTGCAAGGCGGAGGACTATACCTACATTGCCATCGACGGCATGGAAAACTGCATCAATGCCCTGCATGATATCCTCGAGGGGAAACTCAGCCACTGCTTTATCGAGATGTCATCCTGTATCGGTTCCTGCATCGGCGGCCCTGCCATGGCCAAAAACCGCCGCCTGCCCATCAGCGATGCCGTCGCGGTCAACCGCTATGCAGGACGTGGGGAGTTTGATGCGTCCCAGCCGACATTTGATACCCTGTCCCGGGAGTATCCCTTCCTGGGTACCCATAAGATGATGCCCGGCAGCTCCGCCATTGAGGAGATCCTGCGCAAGATGGGCAAGCAGAATGCCTCTCAGGAGCTCAACTGCGGCTCCTGCGGCTACAATACCTGCCGCGAGAAGGCCATTGCCGTTCTGCAGGGCAAGGCTGATCTGACCATGTGTCTGCCCTTCCTCAAGGAAAAGGCCGAGAGCTTTTCCGATACCATCATCAACAATACCCCCAACGGCATCATCGTCCTCAATGAAAACCTTGAGGTACAGCAGATCAATGCCGCCGCCCGTCATATCATGAACATCCGCGATGTCCATGACGTGCTGGGTGAGCAGGTGGTGCGCATTCTGGATCCGCAGATCTTTTTTGATGTGCTGCAGCGCGGCCGTGATGTACACGATAAGCGTGTGTATCTGGCCGAATATGACCGTTATGTGGAAGAATCCATCATCTATGACCGCAGCTATCATATTCTCATCTGCGTCATGCGCGACGTGACGGATGAGGAGAATGTGGCGCTTTCTCAGGCGGAGCTGCGCCGTCAGACGGTGGATATTACCGATAAGGTCATTGAAAAGCAGATGCGCGTCGTGCAGGAAATTGCCTCGCTGCTGGGCGAGACGACGGCGGAGACCAAGATTGCACTGACAAAGCTGAAGGAGTCGCTGAACAATGACTAACCTGTGTACCGATATCGGCTACCTCAGCCTCAATAAGCACGGCGAGCAGCTCTGCGGTGATCACATCGAGGTGGTGGAACCCAGACCGGGTGAGACGATTGTGGTGCTGGCGGACGGTCTGGGCAGCGGTGTCAAGGCAAGCATTCTTTCCACCCTGACGTCCAAGATTCTCTCCACGATGCTGGGTTCGGGACTGTCCATCGAGGACTGCGTGGCGACCATCGCGGCGACCCTGCCGGTATGCGAAGTGCGTGGCGTGGCATATTCGACCTTCACGATCCTGCGTTTCATCAACTTCCGTGAAGTGGAGATCATGCAGTACGACAATCCCCATGTGATTCTGCTGCGTGACGGCAAGCGCTGCGACTATGCCATGTACGAAACGGTCATCGGCGGCAAGCAGATCTATCGTTCACGGTTTACCCTGCGTGAGGATGATACCCTCATTGCCATCTCCGACGGTGCCATCCACGCCGGTGTCGGCATGGCGCTCAACTTCGGCTGGCAGCGGGACAATATCATCGAGTTTCTCGAGACGATGTATGACCCGACCTTCACGGCAAAGACGCTGGTTACGATCCTGCTGGATGAGTGCAACCGTCTCTACGGTGGTCATCCCGGTGATGATACGACGGTGTGCGCGATCAAGCTGCGGGAACGCAGGCCCATGAACCTGATGATCGGACCGCCTGCAAAGCCCGAGGATGTGGATAAGATGATGTCGCTGTTCTTTGCCAAGGAAGGCAAGCACATCGTATGCGGCGGCACGACCTCGACCCTGGCTGCACAGTTCCTGGGAAAGACCGTGGAGACGACGCTTCTCTATATTGACCCGGAGATTCCGCCGATAGCCACCATTCAGGGCGTTGATCTGGTCACGGAGGGCGTGGTGACCATCAACCGCGTGCTGGAATACGCCAAAAACTACCTCAGAGACAACGAAAAGTATACCGAATGGAGCTACAAAAAGGACGGAGCGTCCCAGATTGCCCGTTTGCTCTTTGAAGAGGCCACCGACATCAACTTCTACGTCGGCCGCGCCATCAATCCGGCTCATCAGAACCCGGATCTTCCCATCAACTTCAGTATCAAGATGCGTTTGGTCGATGAATTGGCCGAATGCCTGAAGAAAATGGGTAAAAACATCAAAGTCAGCCACTTTTAACCTTTATCAACTGTTCAACGGAGGTTTCCATGCGCAAATTCGATACAAAGGTTCAGCACCTGAAATACCGGGTTCTGCGGGAGGTTGCCCGCGCCGCCTGGGAGGATAAGCTGGTGGAGCGTTACAACGATATCACCAAGATCCTGGTTCCCGGACCGCGGCCTACGATGCGCTGCTGCATCTATAAGGAAAGAGCGATCATCGCCGAGCGCATCAAACTGGCCTCCGGAGGTGATTCGGAGAATCCCAACGTTATCGAGGTCATCGAGATTGCCTGCGATGAATGCCCCGTGGGCGGCTTTGAAGTGACCGAGGCCTGCCGCGGCTGTATTGCCCACCGCTGCGAGGATGTGTGCAAGCGCGGCGCCATCAGCTTTGACCGTCATCAGAAGGCGCATATTGACAAGGACAAGTGCATCGAATGCGGTATGTGTGCCAAGGTCTGCCCCTACTTTGCCATTGTCAGCCGCAAGCGTCCCTGTGAAAATGCCTGCAAGGTCAAGGCAATTCACATGAACGAGGACAAGGCGGCGCAGATTGATAACCACAAATGCATTTCCTGCGGCGCCTGTGTGTATCAGTGTCCCTTCGGCGCAATCTCGGAGAAGTCCTTTATTCTTGATGCCATCCGGATCCTGAAAGAGAGTGCGGACAATACCGCCTGCAAGGTGTATGCAGTGGTGGCGCCCAGTATTGCCAGCCAGTTCCGGTATGCAAAGCTGGGGCAGGTGATCAGTGCGCTGAAGGTTCTGGGCTTCCACACGGTTGTGGAGGCGGCGCTTGGCGCGGATCTGGTTGCCTGGGACGAAGCGGGGGAGCTTGTGGAGAAGGGCTTCCTGACCAGCTCCTGCTGCCCGGCGTTTGTGGACTACATCGAAAAGCAGTTCCCGGATCTCAGGGAAAAGGTCTCCCACAATCTCTCTCCCATGGCACGCATGGGGCAGATTATCCATGAAACCGACCCAACCGCAAAGGTGATATTCATCGGTCCGTGTACAGCCAAGAAGATGGAGTATCAGAAGGAAAGTGTACGGGAACTGGTGGACTGCGTGCTGACGTTTGAAGAACTGCAGGCGCTCATCGACAGCCGGGATATCGATCTTGCCTCGCTGCCGGAGGAACCGCTGGACAATGCGTCCTACTATGGCCGCATCTTTGCCCGCAGCGGCGGTCTGGCGGATGCGGTGAAGCAGGCGCTTTCCGAGCGGGGAGAGACGGAGTTTGAGTTCAAGCCCATCTCCTGCGACGGTATCGAAGCCTGCCGCACGGCGCTGCTGCGCGCATCCAAGGGCGTACTGCCTGCCAACTTCATCGAGGGTATGGCCTGCATCGGCGGCTGCATCGGCGGCGCAGGCTGTCTGACCCATGGTGAGAAGAACAAAAACGAGGTGGACCAGTATGGCCGGCTGGCCTCGGAAAAGCGCATTGCCGATGCCCGCGGGATTATCCCGGGCATCAACGGATGAGAAAAAGGAGCTGACAGTGTCAGTGACTTCTCCTGAAATCGTATGAAAGCATTACTGACGTTGGATAGCTGACGTATTGGAATATGAAAAGTTAAACGGCGATCCCTGGGTTTTATGCCCCGGGGATCGCCGTTTTTGTTTTTGGGGGATTAAGAAAAGATCATCTGAATGGCAGGTATTCCATGAATCTTCTTACAGCAAGAGAGGCTGTCCTGCTGCTTTTCAGCGCAATGCCTATGTTACGGTACGCCGGAACAGTTAGTGGCTTGGCGACGATCCTGTATGGAATCCGCTTCAGAATGAGTTTGGGCAGGATGCTGATGCCGAGCCCGCTTTCAACCATGGACATGACTGCATAATCATCCCATGTTGTGAAATGTACCTTGGGTGTAAGGTTGTGCTGTTCAAAGATTGCGGATATTTCCGCTTTTGCGCCCTTTTCAAGAAGCATGAACGGTTCATCACATAACGCTTCCACCGGGAAAGAATCGCTGTCGGCATAACGATGTCCTTCGGGGATAATTGCCATAAGCTCGTCTTTCTCTAAAAAATGGGTTTCAAATTCCGGTAAAGTAGGCAGGCGCAAAAAGCCGAGATCAACTCTGCCGGTGTGAATCCATTCTTCGATTTCCGTGTAGTCGCCAAGCAGCAATTCGTAGTCGATGTTTGGATAATCCTTTTGAAACTCCCTGATGATATTGGGTAGCCAATGGGTAGCTACGCTTGAAAACGTTCCGATTCGGATAATACCGGATTGCAGACCATTCAGAGCATCCACTTCCATTTGCAGCTTTTCATATTCACCGACTATCGCTTTGGCATGGGGCAGAATTTTCAGCCCGTCACTTGTGAGCCTGACTCCGGTTTTATTCCTTTCCAAAAGCGTAACTTTCCATTCCGTTTCAAGATCGTTTATCATGCGGCTGATGCCCGATTGTGAATAATTTAAAAGCTCCGCCGCTTTTGTAAAGCTGCCGTATTCGACTGTTTTGACAAAAGCTGAGTATTTAAGAAGATTTTTATCCATACGACTCTGCTCCATCTGGTTTTGTGATTTAAAACATGAAAAACATTCGCTATTTTCATGAATAATTATATGATATACTATTCCTGCAAAAAAATCAACGAAAGGACGGAAATTATCTGTGAGCAGAGTTTTTTTTAAGTATATTTTCGCTCTGATTTTGTTTGGCTCAAACGGAATTGTGGCCAGCCGCATTGATTTGAACAGCTATGAGATTGTATTCCTGCGAACAATGATCGGCAGCATCCTGCTGATTGCCATTTTTGTTTTGAACAGAGGAAAGCTGATGCTGCGGAAGCACAAAAAGGATTTTGCTTTTCTCGCGGTGTCCGGCGTTGCAATGGGAACAAGCTGGATGTTTCTGTATGAAGCATATGCACAGATCGGCGTCAGCGTTGCCTCTCTCTGCTATTATTGCGGACCGGTGATTGTGATGATTTTGGCGCCGCTTCTGTTCAAAGAAAAGCTGACACCTACCAAAATACTCGGCTTCCTGGCAGTGCTGATTGGTATTTTTCTCGTGAACGGTTATGGTGCGGCAGCTGTCAATCGCTTCGGAATCCTGTGCGGACTTGCATCGGCTGTGATGTATGCTTTCATGGTGATCTTCAATAAGAAAGCAGCGGCGATTACCGGTCTTGAGAATTCTGTGCTGCAGCTGTTCATTGCATTTGCGGCCGTTGCCGTTTTTGTCGGATTCAGGCAGGGATTCATGATCGAAATACCGGCAGAGAGTATTATTCCCGTCTTGGTACTCGGTCTGCTCAACACCGGAATTGGGTGTTACCTGTATTTCTCGTCTATCGGAAAAATCCCTGTTCAGACAGTTGCGATCTGCGGATATCTGGAACCGCTGTCGGCTGTACTTTTCTCCGTTATTTTTCTGAATGAGAAGCTGCTGCCGCTGCAGATCATCGGCGCGGTTTTGATTATTGGGGGAGCGATCCGGTGCGAGTGTTCCGGAAAATAGAAGAGGGCATTCAGCTGTCTCTGCAAAAATCGTGAAGGGGCATGATTTACTCATGCCCCTTCACGAAAAACTCTTCAGTGCATTATAATGGATAACTTTTCAGCGCTACACTCAATCCATCAGTATGATAAAGCCGTGAGGAGCAAGAGTCAGACGGCTGCCGTCGGCAAACTCTGCATCCGAGCGGATCTCAGGCTTTGCCGATGCGGGGATAGCTGTCTCCAGCGTGACGGTGACGGTGTCGCGGCTTGTGTTGCCGATAAACCACAGATGTTTTCCCTCATACTCACGGGAGAAGGCGGCGACGGTATCGGGGCAGTTGTGCTCAAGCCATGAGGTCTTGCCGTCGCGGATGAGGCTATTCTCACGGCGCAGCGCGTTGAGCTGCCGCACGAGAGTCTGACGCTTCTGTGCAGCAGGCTGTTGTTTGGCATCCGCATCGCGGCGGGTGAACTCAAATCTGCCGGGATGGAAACGGTTTGCAAACATGCTCAGCACGGCTTCGTCAGCCAGCTCATTGCCGCAGTAGACCATGGGAATGCCGTCGATAACGGCGTTCAGGGATAAAATCAGGTCCATGCCGTCATGACCGGCCAGTGTCTCGATGCGTCCGGGCCAGTCGGTAACGGTGTCATGGTTATCCATGTCACGCAGGATCAGGCTTCCCTTGGGATAGCCGCCAAGCACTTCTTCCCAGTTTTTGCGCAGCTCGGCGGCGGGTTTACCCTCAACCATCACCTGATACAGGGCCACATGCCAGGAAAAACCGTAGATGGCATTGAAGCCTGCCAGCAGCGATTCGCCGCTGCTGCCCTCGTTGATGAGAATCGCGTCAGGTTTAACGGCGGTGATACGGCGCTGTCCTTCAACCCAGAAATCCAGCGGTACGCCGTCACCCACATCACAGCGGAAGCCGTCAACGTCCAGAACGGCAATATAATACACCATGTTGCTCCACAGGTATTCGCGCAGTCCGGGATGGTTGAAGTCAAGCAGCGGGAAATTCCAGTAGCCGTAGATGAAGCTGCCGTCGGCGTTCTGCTTGGCAAATTCAGGATGCTGCTGCAGAATAGGCGCATTGGGGCCGATGTGCAGATACACCAGATCGAGGAGCAGGCGCATACCCAGACGATGGCATTCCTTTACGCAGGCGGCAAGGTCATCCATGGTGCCGTATTCTTCGTCGATTTTGTAGTAATCGTTCATGCGATAGGGGTTTTGGGGATTTTCGGTATTGGAGGCCTTCTGACGGATGCTCCAGTTGGCGCGGTTTTCGGAAGGATCTGCCTCAAAGATCGGGCAGAGATAGATGGTGGCAAAGCCCAGTTCTGCCAGAAACGGCAGTTCCCGGGTAACGGCGGCGATGGTACCCTCAGACGTGAACGTACGGGGATTGATCTGATAGACTGCGCCGCGGGTGAGCCAATAAGGTGCTCCCAGTGCTTTCTGAATCATGATGATTCCTCCATAATGATCGGATTATAAGAAAATTATAGCACAGATGTGTATCGTTTGGAAGTGTATTTAAAAAAATTAGGGGAAATAGATACTTTCGCAATTGACAAGCTGTATCGGGCGGTGTAAAATGCAATCGATCCCATCAGGAAGGAGCTGACATTCATGAAAAATTATCTTGAACTGTTTGATACCTGTGTTTATGCCTTTGACGGCGCGATGAATGTTATGGATGAGAAGGATCTGGGCATTACGGGTGATATTGCCTCTCTTCTGACTCCGGAACGCTCCGTGACGCAGACAGAATGCTTTCAGGGCTGTCCCTATACCTGTACTTCCTTCAAAAACGATGTCATCATCGACGGCGAGCGGGTGCGTGCTGCTGGGTGGAAGTGGCTACCCAACGCCATGCTGCGGTGGGGTAAAGGCCGCGATATCGAAGTGATCACTCTGACGGCCATGATTCCTGGACAGCGCGGCATGGTGGAAAAGATCACGGTGAAGAATCTGGTTGACCACGATATTCAGGCTCCGGTGGAGATCATGTATCGGGGCAGGACGCGCAGGGATGAGATCTGGCGTTTTTCCATCCCGGTACCCGAGGTCTGCGCCCGGGAGGATTTCAGCGTGCAGGGACAGATACTCTCCGGTGTCCACGACGGCTGTGCGCTGCGGCTCACCACCTCTCTTGAGGGCATCACGCATTTCCGGCGTGCCTATCTCTGGGAGGGCGCGATCACGATCCCGGCAGGGGAGTCTGTCACGTTCTATATTTCTGCTCATATGGGAGAGGAAACGCGCAGCCTTGCAGAGGCACAGGCGGCAGTCGGGCATTATGAAGAGCTGCTGGAGAGCTCCTTTGCCTATCTGCTGTGCGAAACCGAACGGATTGAAGCCAATCTTCCGCACCTGACTTCCGACTGCCCGGAGCTTGACCGGCTTTACTACCGTTCTCTTGTGACCTACATCCTTTGCAGGTGGGAGAATCCCGATCTCTGCGTGGTGCCCTATTACAGCACCGGCAGTGTCAACGGCTCCTGTATGTGCTCCTATCTCTGGGACTACTGCGGCGGTCTGATGCTGCATCCGGTCTACGATCCTGAAGGCAATAAAAAGCAGCTGCGTGCTTATCTGCGCAATGACCTGACCCAGTCTTTTGCGGTCAATCCGGTCAACGGCGGTCCCGATGGCCCGTGGTACCAGATCAATCAGGAGAAAATCACGCTGATGGTGTACCACCATGTCCGCGCCACCGGCGAGGTGGATTTCCTGCGGGAGACGGTGGGCGAGCGCACGGTGCTTGAATGGATGAAGTACCACGCCTATGTCTGCGACGATTTGTCCCGTGACGTAGAGCTTTATGATTACGGTCAGGAGGGCGACCATCATCTGGAGCTGATGTTCTTCCACAACGGGCCCTACAACGGGATCATGCCCGACCTCAACGCCAGACGCTGGCTTAACTATATGCGTGTCTATGAGCTCACGGTGCTGGCGGGCGAGCCCGATGAGCGGCTCGCAGAGCGTGCAGCGGGATTGAAAGAAAAGCTGAAAGATCTCTGGAATGAGGATGCGCAATGGTATGACTTCATCGATGCCCAAGGCAACAGGGATATCCGTTATACCGTGCAGATGTTCAAGTTCCTCAACAGCGGCGTCATCGACGCCCACGAACGTGAGGGATTGATCTCCCACCTCAACGACCGGGAATTTCTGTCGAAGTTCGGTCTGCACAGCATGTCCAAGCTCGATACCCAGTACGATCAGGATGACATCGACAACGGCGGCGGAGGTACCTGTACGCATTTCGCAGCACAGATCTGCGCGCAACTGTATGAAATGGGCTATGACGAAAAGGCGACGGATATCCTGCAGCGTATTTACTGGTGGGGCGAACGGATGCCCTATCTGGGTGATTCCTGCGCGGCCAACATGATGCTCAACCGGGAGATCACGCCACTGCAGGGTGATATCAGTTCCGTTTCCTGTGCGCAGATGATCTTTTTCTATATCTGCGGCATCACGCCGCACTTTGACGGCAGGGTGAGCATCTCGCCTGTCCGGGTGCGTCCCGCACAGAATATGTACATCGACAATGCCAGGCTTTGCGGCAAGGTCTTCTCGGTGGACATCCGCGGGGATGCCTTTGAGGTGTGCGTCGGCGAGCGGATCTGCCGTGCCCGCATCGGCGAGACGGTCACAATCTGACCTTGCATTCCGGAAATGTATGTGGTACAATGCAGGTAAATTAACTTCATAACAGATAAGGAGAAGCGCTCATGAAGAAAGTCGTTCTCTGTTCCATTGACGGCATGCGCCCCGACGGCGTGATGGCCTGCGGCAATCCGTTTGTTAAGAAAATGATGGAGATGGGCTCATGGTCCCTCACGACCCGCACCGTATTTCCGTCTGTGACCCTGCCCTGTCATATGTCGATGTTTCATTCCGTACCGCCGGAACGCCACGGCATCACCACCAACCTGTATGCGCCTCTTGTTCGTCCGCTGCCTGGCCTCTTTGAACAGGTTGCTGCTGCCGGTGGATACAGCGCCATGTACTACGGCTGGGAGCCTCTGCGCGACGTGTCCCGCCCCGGCTCGCTGAAGTGGGCAGGCTATATCAACGCCTACTCCCAGGATGCCTCCGATGCAGCCCTGACCGATCTTGCCATTGCACGCATCGCTGAGAGCAAACCTGAATTTGTGTTCCTCTACATGGTCGAGACTGACGAAAAGGGCGGCCATGACTGCGGCTGGATGACGCAGGGCTATCTGGATATCGTCTCTGCCGCCATCGACAATGTGCGCCGTGTCTGGGAAGCCTGCGGAGATGAGTATACCATCATTGTCACCGCTGACCACGGCGGTCACGACCGTGGCCACGGTACCGAGATGCCCGAGGACATGACGATCCCGCAGTTCTTCATCGGCACCGACTTCGAGGCGGGTAAAGAGCTGACCGGCGTGAGCCTGCTGGATCTCGCGCCTACGATTGCTGCCGTCATGGGCATTGCCCCGGCACGTGAGTGGGAAGGCAAGAGACTGATCTGACGACAATTGGAGTGAAAAAAGGGCCTGCAGCTTATGCTGCAGGCTCTTTTTGGTATGTCGGAATCGATTTACTTGTTGCCCAGGAGCTCCTCGACGTCAACGACGCGGCCTTCCGCGATGGAGATGTTCGCGGCAGCGCCCACGATGATGGAGTAAGCGCCGTCGGCAGAGCCGGCAGCATGGTGCATGGGATCGGGCTGATTCTCAAGGAAGATCATCTTGCGCAGACGCTCATCGCCGCCGCCGTGACCGCCGGTAGACTTGGTGATAGCGTAATCGGTGACGTTGTCCTTGAGGTCAAAGACACGGATGTGGTTCTCGGGAACCTTGGACTGGACGCCGTTGGAGTAGCTGGTGGCTTCCAGACGGCCCTTGGAACCGTTAATGACGCAGTGCCAGCCTTCGTAGGGAGAGGTGGCGTTGAGGGAGTAGGTGAGAACCGCGCCCTTGTCGTACTGGACGGTGACAGCCATGGTGTCATAGATGTCGATGTCAGGAGCGTAGACGCAGTTGTCCTTCATGTAACCGTCGTACTTCTCGTAGGGAACGAAGAACTCCAGCTCACCTGCGGTGAACTCGCGGAAGAACTCGCACTCGCCGGCATGCTTACAGGTGGAACAGCGGATAGGACGCTCGCCTTCGGGATCATCGAAGGGATAGTTCTTGGCGCCGTACTGACGGAGCTGAGCGAAAGCGGAAACCTTGGCAGGACGCTGGTCGATGAACCAGTTGACCATGTCGAAGTGATGGGTGGACTTATGAACCAGCAGACCGCCGGAGTTCTTCATGCGGGCGTTCCAGCGACGGAAGTAGGAGGTACCGTGGGCACCGTACTCCATGTTGCGGGAGAGCAGCCACTCGAAGTGAACACTGTAGACCTCGCCGATCTCGCCGCGGGCGATGATCTCACGGATCTTGGTGTTGTAGGGAGCATAGCGGTAGTTGAAGGTAACGGTGACCTTGTGGCCGGTGCGTTTCTCAGCCTCGAGGATGGCGCGGCAGCGGGTGGCATCGATGGTCATGGGCTTCTCGGTGATGACGTCACAGCCCATCTCCAGGGACTTGATGATATAATCGCTGTGGAAAGCATCGACGGTGGTGACGATGACGCGATCGGGCTTGGCTTCGCGGATCATGGTCTCGAAGTCATCATAGACCGGGAAGCTGCCTTCCACGTGCTTGACAAACTGCTGGGCACGGCCGGGGTTGATATCGTAGATACCGACGATCTCACAGTTGTCCTGGAAATCCTTGAGCATGGGCTTGCAGTACATACCCAGGGCACGGCCGCTGGCACCTGCAAAAGCGTACTTGAGCTTCATGTGTTTACATCCTTTCCAGTGAGTTGATTTGTAGTGCTGAAAACAGTGTATCACACTATACACTCCGCGTAAAGAGACAGATTTTCGGTCTTAATCGGACAATCCTGCGTTTTTTGATAGAGTGATTGAAAAAAGGGGCTTCTGCGTGGTGCAGAAGCCCCTTTTGTGTGTGCAAAAATTGCGTTTGAATTTACTTGTTGCCCAGAAGCTCCTCGACGTCGACAACACGGCCTTCCGCGATGGAGATGTTGGCAGCAGCGCCCACGATGATGGAGTAAGCACCGTCGGCAGAGCCGGCAGCATGGTGCATGGGATCGGGCTGGTTCTCGAGGAACAGCATCTTGCGCAGACGGGTATCGCCGCCGCCGTGACCGCCGGTAGCCTTGGTGATGGCGTAATCGGTGACGTTATCCTTGAGGTCAAAGACCTTGATGTGGTTCTGGGGAACCTTGGACAGAACGCCGGTCTCATAGTTGGTGGCTTCCAGACGGCCCTTGGAGCCGTTGATGACGCAGCGCCAGCCTTCGTAAGGCGTGGTGGCATTCAGGGAGTAGGTGAGGACCGCACCCTTGTCGTACTGAACGGTGACAGCCATGGTGTCATAGATGTCGATGTCGGAAGCGTAGATGCAGTTGTCCTTCATGTAACCGTCGTACTTCTCGTAGGGAACGAACATTTCCAGTTCGGACTCAGAGAACTTGTGGCAGAACTCGCACTCGTCGGCATGCTTACAGGTGGAGCAGCGGATGGGACGCTCGCCTTCGGGATCATCGAAGGGATAGTTCTTCGGGCCGTAGAGACGCAGCTGAGCAAAAGCAGAGACCTTGGAGGGACGCTGGTCGATGAACCAGTTGATCAGGTCGAAATGATGGGTGGACTTATGAACCAGCAGACCGCCGGAGTTCTTCATGCGGGCGTTCCAGCGATGGAAGTAGGACTTACCATGGGCGCCGTACTCCATGTTGCGGGTGAGCAGCCACTCGAAGTGGACGCTGTAGACTTCGCCGATCTCATCGTTGGCGATGATCTCACGGATCTTGGTCATGAAGGGAGCATAGCGATAGTTGAAGGTAACGGTGACCTTGTGGCCGGTGCGCTTCTCGGCGTCGAGGATGGCGCGGCAGCGGGTGGCATCGATGGTCATGGGCTTCTCGGTGATAACGTCGCAGCCCATCTCCAGGGACTTGATGATGTAATCGCTGTGGAAAGCATCGACGGTGGTAACGATAACACGATCAGGCTTGGTCTCGTTGATCATGGTCTCGAAATCATCGTAAGCCGGGAAGTTGCCTTCGCAGCTCTTAACAAACTGCTGGGCACGGCCGGGGTTAATGTCGTAGACGCCGACGATCTCACAAGCGTCCTGGAAATCCTTGAGCATGGGCTTGCAGAACATGCCGAGGCCGCGGCCGCTGGCACCTGCAAAGGCGTACTTGAGCTTCATGTGAGTACTTCCTTTCATATGAAAAATTTGGACGGACTGGTTCAGTCTATGTCTATTGTATCATGTAATTGTCCGTTCGTAAAGAGACAGATTTACTTTATTTTCAAATGTCAATCGGAAATTTCTGCGTTTATCGCGGCAAGAACCTCCGTCTGCAGAGCATCATCACAGACGATGAGCGCACAGAAGCTGCCGCGGCTTACAATTGCGGCGCGGCGCACGACTGCGGCGGTCTGAGGGGCTGCCGATGCATATTTTTCTTCCAGGTCATCCAGATATGTATGCAGCTTTTCTTCAATAATGGTCACGTTTGCCTCAGATTTTGCGTGAAACAAGGCGATTTCAAAGGCTTCCAGTGCATAGGTTGAGGAAAGCACCCAACCGTCGCGCAGCGCTTCGGCCTTAAAGCCGTAGCAGGCTGCGGTATCACTGTTTCCGGTACAGGCTTCATGTTCCGGCAGATCTTTTTCCGCCAGCAGGTTTTCAACAGACTTGATGATTGCCTTAAATTCCTTCTCCTGTTCAAGAACCGAAGAATGATCCTGCGGGGCGGCGCTGTCCCAGAACGTACAGCCGGAAAGCAGCATCAGAGCACACAGACAGAAAAGGAGCTTTTTCATATTCATTCTCCTGCATAAAAAACTAAATTCCACCATAGACTATGGGTTATACTCAAATCAAACCAAGGAAAGGCGGGAATACCGTATGAATTATTCCCATACATTTGACGGCGGGACGGCAACGGTTTACATCGGCGGAGAGCTGGACTCTCACACCGCCAGGGATACGCTTGCCTATATTGACGACGTGATCGATCTGTGCATGCCGAGAACCCTGTGTCTGGACCTGTCGGGCTTGAGCTTTTCAGACAGCTCCGGGCTGGCTGTGGTACTGGGGTCCTACCGACGTATGCGGGAGCTGGACGGCGGCGTACGCCTGCGGGGTGTGCAGCCGCAGCCGATGAAAGTGTTCCGGGCAGCCAGGATTGAGCGGCTGATCCCGGTGGAACAGGGAGGGGAAACGGCATGAAGGAATACGACACGATGAAGCTCGAGATCGAGAGCAAATCGGTGAATGAAGGCTTTGCCAGAGCAGCGGTAGGTGCATTTCTGGCGCGTCTTGACCCGGAGCTGGAGGAGTTAAACGACATCAAAACTGCGGTCAGCGAAGCGGTGACCAACTGCATCGTGCATGCCTATCCCGACAGGATCGGCAGCATACATATTTCGGTTCGGGTGGATGCAGCCGGGTTTGCACGCATTGCGGTCAGGGATCGCGGGATCGGCATTACGGATGTGGAGCAGGCGCGCACAGCGCTGTTTACAACAGGCGGCGCGGAACGTTCCGGCATGGGCTTTACGGTGATGGAGAGCTTTATGGATACGGTGAAGGTTCGCTCATCTCCCGGTACCGGTACGACGGTAATCATGACCCGGCAGCTCAAACGGCGCCGTGATGCACGCTCATGAGCGGGGCGGTACAGTCCTGTCCGGAACTGCAGGAAGCTGAAAGTCCGGAGATTCGCAGGCTTGCACCGGACAGTGAGCTGCTTGCACGTGCACGGGAGGGGGATCCCGAGGCCAGTGCGCAGCTTCTGGAGGAAAACGCAGGGCTGGTATGGAGTATTGTACGTCGGTATTACGGCAGAGGTCTGGAAAGCGACGATCTGTATCAGCTTGGCTGTATGGGTTTTCTCAAAGCGGTGCGTGGGTTTGATCCGGCCTTCGGTACGCAGTTTTCCACCTATGCAGTACCCAAAATCGCCGGTGAAATACGGCGGTTTCTGCGGGATGACGGGCCGGTAAAGGTCAGCCGCAGCATTAAGGATACAGCATGGCGGATCATGCGTGCGCGGGACGAGCTGGAGCGAGAGCTGGGCCGCACGCCGCTTATCTCGGAGCTTGCCGAACGTACGGGACTCGGCCGCGAAGAGATCGCAGCCTGCGAAAGTGCCGTGGCATCGCCTGCATCGCTGCAGAGTCCGGTTGGAGGAGAGGATGAATCGCTGACGTTGGAGAATGTACTGGGCGGCGATGGGATCGAAGAGGGAATTACCGAGAGCTTATCTCTGCGCTCGGCTGTGCAGGCCCTTCCCGAGCGGGAACGGCAGGTGATTTTACTGCGGTATCACCGGGGCTGGACCCAGGAACGCACGGCGAAGGTGATCGGCGTGTCGCAGGTGCAGGTGTCGCGGATTGAAAAACGAGCCATGGAGAGGCTGAGAGCTGCCCTGACGGGTGGATAACGGGCATTCGCCAATCAAAAGGGCAGTAGCGATTGCTACTGCCCTTTCATAGGAGATTTGAGAACTTATGCGCCGAAGATCTTGAGCAGGAAGCCCGCGGCAACAGCGGAGCCGATAACGCCGGAAACGTTGGGGCCCATGGCATGCATCAGCAGGAAGTTGGAAGGATTGGCCTTCTGACCTTCAACCTGAGAAACACGGGCGGCCATCGGAACGGCGGAGACGCCGGCGGAGCCGATGAGGGGATTGATCTTGCCCTTGGTGATGACGCACATCAGCTTGCCGAAGAGCAGACCGCCGACGGTGGAGAAGCAGAAGGCGATGAGACCCAGGGCAATGATGAGCAGAGTCTCGGTACGCAGGAAGTTAGCACCGACAGCGGTGGCACCGACACTGAGGCCGAGGAGGATGGTGATGATGTTGCAGAGATTGTTCTGAGCGGTGTCGGAGAGACGATCAACAACACCGGACTCCTTGAACAGGTTACCCAGCATCAGCATACCCAGCAGGGAAGCGGTGTCAGGCAGGAAGAGGATGGCCAGGGTGGCAACCATGATCGGGAAGATGATCTTCTCGGTCTGGGAAACCTTGCGCAGCTGGACCATCTTGATCTCGCGCTCCTTCTGAGTGGTCAGCAGGCGCATGATCGGAGGCTGGATGATCGGGATCAGGGCCATATAGGAGTAGGCCGCGACCGCGATGGCAGGCAGCAGATGGGGAGCAAGCTTGGTGGTGACGAAGATGGCGGTGGGGCCGTCAGCGCCGCCGATGATACCGATGGAGGCAGCTTCCTGAGGAGTAAAGCCCAGGAGGTTGGCGCCGAAGAAGCAGGTGAAAACACCCAGCTGAGCAGCGGCACCCAGCAGCATGCTGGAGGGGTTGGCGATCATGGGACCGAAGTCGGTCATGGCGCCGATGGCAAGGAACATCAGAGTCGGGTAGATACCGGTCTTGACGCCGATGTAGAAGATATCGATGAGTCCGCCGTGATGGAGGACGTCGGAGTAGCTGATGCCTTCAGCGGCATTCCACAGCTCGGGATGATAAAGACCGGAGATGGGGAGGTTGGTCAGCAGCATACCGAAGGAGATGGGCAGCAGCAGGAGGGGCTCATACTTCTTGACGATGGCCAGATAGAGCAGCACGAACGCAACCAGGATCATAACACCCTGCTGCCAGGTCATGCTGGCAAGGCCGGAGCTGGTAAACAGCGCGCCTACAGTCTGTAATACTTCCATGTCTGTGCCTCCCGATTACTGGATGGTCAGCAGCAGATCGTCGGTGTTGACGGAAGCGCCCTTGGAGGCAACAACAGAGGTGACAGTACCGTCACGGGGAGCAACGATCTCATTTTCCATCTTCATGGCTTCCAGAATGACCAGAACTTCACCCTTCTTGACGGCAGCGCCGGCAGAAACGGCAACCTTCAGGATCGTACCGGGCATGGGGGCGACAACGGGGTCACCGGCGCCGGCAGCGGCGGGAGCAGCAGCCACAGGGGCGGGAGCGGGAGCAGCGACAGGAGCCGGAGCGGGGGCGGCCACGGGAGCAGGAGCAGCGACAGGGGCGGGAGCGGCGGTCACAACGGGATCACCGGCGCCGCCGATGGTCAGCAGCAGGTCATCGGTATTGACGGAAGCGCCCTTATTGGCAGCCAGAGAGGTGACGACGCCGTCGCAGGGAGCGACGATCTCGTTTTCCATCTTCATGGCCTCGAGGACGACGAGCAGCTGGCCCTTCTTGACGGTCTCACCGTTGGCAACGGCGACCTTCAGGATGGTACCGGGCATGGGAGCGACAACGCGGGCACCGGCGCCGGCAGCGGCGGGGGCAGCAGCCACGGGAGCAGCGGGAGCGGCGGGAGCAGCAGCCACAGGGGCAGCGGCAGGAGCGGCAGCAACGGGAGCGGCCACGGCATCGGCAACGGACAGAACCTGAGCTTCGCCCTGTTCGACTTCGATCTCGTAAGTCTTACCGTTTAAGGTGACACGATATTTCATGATTGTTTTTCCTCCTGTAAAAATTACTTGTCGGAATCGACGCGGACGATGCGCTTGAAGCGCAGCTGATTGAGCGGGATCTTGGTGGTGTCGCTGATGATGGCCATCAGGATAGCGGCGGTCTGATCATCGACGCCGCGCAGCTTGAGCTCGCCGGTGGTGCCAACGATATTGGAGGCGGGAGCAGCAGCGGCCACAGGAGCAGCAGCCACAGGAGCAGCTGCGGGAGCGGCGGCAACGGGAGCAGCAGCCGGGGCTTCCTTGGTTTCGGCCTTATCGGTCATGGCACGGATAGCCTTGGAGATCAGGGTAACCGCAATGGCCAGAACCGCAAGGAAAGCGATAACGACCAGAATACCGACGACGGAGTAGATCAGGATCTCCGGAATGGTAAGAGTCATGATGGAGCCTCCTTTAATTAGTCGTCAACGCGGGTGACGGTGTACTTAACGCAGCGGCTTTCCTTCTCTTCACGGGCATTGAAGTACTTCTCGGCAACCTGGGGGAAGGCGATGTAGGACAGCAGATCCTCATCGTTGCGCACGAGATCGCCCAGTTCCTTCTTGACGGCCTCTCTGGTGGAATCCAGAGCGGGAGCGAGGGTATCGGCAAAGCGGCAGGTAACGGGCTTCTCGTCGCCGAGAACCTTCTTGACGAGGTCAGCGTTGACTTCGCCGGGGGCCTGGCCGTACTCACCGCGCAGGTAAGCCTTGACTTCCTTGGAGACGTTCTTGTAGCGCTCGCCGACGAGGACGTTGGTGGCAGCCTGAACGCCGACCATCTGGCTCATAGGAGTAACGAGGGGCGGATAACCCAGGTCTTCGCGGACACGGGGAGTCTCGAGCAGAACCTCTTCCAGACGATCAAGAGCCTTCTGGGCCTTGAGCTGGGCAACGAGGTTGGAGAGCATGCCGCCGGGGATCTGGTAAACCAGAGCTTCGGTCTTGGTGGTCATGACGATGGGATCGAGCAGACCGCTCTTGAGGTAATCAGCCTGGATGGGCTTGAAGTAGTCGTTGATTTCCTTGGTGATGGACTGATCGACGCCGGTGTCGTAACCCATCTGCTCCAGGGTGTAGACCATGCTCTCTGTGGGAGGCTGGGAGGTACCGTTGGAGAAGCAGGAGATAGCGGTATCGATGGTGTCGCAGCCGGCTTCAACAGCCTTGAGCAGGGTCATCGGGCCAAGGCCGGTGGTGGAGTGGGTGTGCAGGACGACAGGCAGCTTAACGGTTTCCTTGATAGCCTTGACCAGGTCGTAGGCTTCCTTGGGGCTCATGATACCGGCCATATCCTTGATGCACAGGGAGTCAACGCCCATGTTCTCCAGGGTCTTGGCGGTCTTGACATAGTTTTCAAGGGTGTGGATGGGGCTGACGGTGTAGCAGATGGTACCGGAAGCGTGCATGCCGGACTTCTTGGTCTGGTCGACGCAGACTTCGATGTTGCGCAGGTCGTTGAGGGCGTCGAAAATACGGACGATGTCCATGCCGCAGTCGGCGGTGTGCTTGATGAACTCACGCACGACGTCGTCGGGATAGTGCTTGTAGCCCAGCAGGTTCTGGCCGCGCAGAAGCATCTGGAGCTTGGTGTTCTTAACGGTCTTGCGGATATTGCGCAGACGATCCCAGGGATCCTCGCTCAGGTAACGCAGGCAGGAATCGAAGGTGGCGCCGCCCCAGCACTCCATAGAGTAGTAGCCGGCCTTGTCCATCTTGGCAAGGATGGGCTCGAACTTCTCGAAGGGCAGACGGGTAGCAATCAGAGACTGATTGGCGTCGCGCAATACGGTTTCGGTGATGTTGACTTTCTTGGCTTTCATCCGTTTATCTTCCTCCATTAAAAAAATTACGATATAAAGCTGGAACACAACGGTATGGATATACCTATGCATTCTTAGTTATTATACTTCCGAAATGCCAAAATAGCTATGGAAAGAATGGCAGGAATTCGGGGCGGAAGTGAAAAGAAATCGGGCGTTTCGACCATGAAATCCCAATGTGGGCAAAAATGAGTGTTTAAACCAGCGCGTCGCGGGTGGCAATCAGGGCAACGCCGGTTCCGGCGATGCTTTCAATGAGCACCTGACCGCGGCGGACGGGCGCCTGCACGCAGAGCGTATCCAGTTCACGCATTGCCTCAAAAAGCTTGCCCTTGGGAATGTCGGTAGCGGTACGCACGGGCAGACGGCGCAGGGCCGAGCCCTCCAGACGCACCGTGGAGGTCAGCGTACGCTCAGGGGAGGTCAGCTCCTTCTTTGCATAGGCCTCACCGCGGATGCAGGTGTTGCCGGTGACGTTGAGATTGTCGTCAACCTTGAGGTGGCAGCCGTTGGGGCAGAGAATGCAGATGAGTTCCTTCATGATTTATGCCTCCTCTCGTACCAGTGTCACGGTGATGGGCTCATTCACATCGCGCAGCAGTTCCCGCTTGAGGGGCAGATGCTCCATCTCGCCGGGGGTCATATGGCGGCGCTTTTTGCGCAGGATGACACGATCACCCGCCGTAACCACGATTTCACCCTTAGGACAGGGCCGTCTCACGCGGAAGAAGAGGGTAACCTCGCCGTCGTTAGCGGATTTGCGCAGCTTCTGGGGCACGATATAGCCTAAGCCATCGCCGGGGATGAGGGAGAGCTCTTCACCGGCAGGGCTGCCGGACTTGACGAAGGCCGCGGCGGCGGCACCTGCACGTTCACTCTCGGCGGAGACGAAATCCACCAGATCATGCACATGAACCACGTTGCCGCAGGCAAAGACGCCGGGGGCCATGGTTTCCATGTTGTCGTAAACCTCAGGACCGCGGGTACGGGGATCGATGGGGATACCTGCGCCGCGGGTCAGCTCGTTTTCGGGGATCAGGCCGACGGAGAGCAGCAGCGTATCGCAGTCGATGCGGAACTCCGTACCGGGGATGGGACGGCTGTTTTCATCGACCTTGGCGATGACGACGGCTTCCAGACGCTCACGGCCGATGATCTGCACCACGGTGTGGGCCAGATACAGCGGAATGTCGTAGTCGTTGAGGCACTGGACGATGTTGCGGTTGAGGCCGTTGGAATAGGGCATGAGCTCGACACAGGCGGCGACGCTGGCGCCTTCCAGGGTCATGCGGCGGGCCATGATGAGGCCGATATCGCCGGAACCCAGGATGACGGCGCGCTTACCGACCTGATAGCCTTCGATATTGAGGTAGCGCTGGGCAGCACCGGCGGTGAATACGCCCGCAGGACGATCACCCGGCACGCCGATGGCGCCGCGGGTACGCTCACGGCAGCCCATGGCGAGGATGACGGCACCGGCCTCAACAGTGAACAGGCCGTCCCTGGGATTGATGGCGGTCACCACACGGTCGGTGGAGATGGAGAGCACCATCGTATCGTAACGGCACTCGATGCCGGTACCTTCCAGTTTGTCGATGAAGCGTCCGGCGTATTCGGGGCCGGTGAGCTCTTCGCCGAAGCGGTGCAGACCGAAGCCGTTGTGGATACACTGATTGAGGATACCGCCGGGTTCACCGGCGCGTTCGAGGATGAGGATTTTTTCGGCGCCGCCTTCATGTGCGGCGAGAGCGGCGGCAAGACCTGCGGGGCCTGCACCGATCACGACGACATCAGCTTTCATCAGACGGCACCTCCTTTCGTTTCACCCAGAATGATGTAGCTGCCCGGACGATCCTTGACGATGGCTTCCATCGGGACATTCAGCTCGCGGGCGAGGATTTCATGTACGCGGATACCACAGAAACCACCCTGGCAGCGCCCCATACCACTGCCGCAGCGGCGCTTGACGCCGTCAACGGTGTGAGGCGGCAGCGGACGATGGATGGCGTCCACGATTTCACCCTCGGTGATGGTCTCGCAGCGGCAGACGATGCGGCCGTATAAGGGATTATTGGCGATGACCTCGGCCTGCTGCTCGCGGGAGAGCTCCTTAAAGACGATCTTTTCGCGGGTATCGATGAAGGTTTTCTTTGCGGTAAGCTCCACACCGGCCTTGGCGACCAGCTGGGCAGCCTCTTCGGCGATGGCAGGCGCGGAGGACAGTCCGGGGGACTGGATACCGGCGAGATTGATGAAGCGGGCATCCACGGGAGAGGCTTCAATGAGGAAGTCGGACAGGCCTCTTGCACGGTTGCCTGCGAAATTGCGGATATTTTCACGGAAATCGATACCGCGGATGCTGCGGCAGGCAGCGGCGCGGATCATGGCAAGGCTTTCGGCCTGCACAGACACGTCCTCAGGAGGATTGCCGGGCACGGCGTCGGGGCCGACGATGAGATTGCCGTGGACGGTGGGGGAGACAAGCACGCCCTTACCCTTTTCGGAGGGGCACTGGAAGACTACCTGACGGGCGAGCTTACCCTGATTCTTGTCAAGCAGGAAGTAAGCGCCCTTGTCGGCATGCAGCTCAAAGCCGGTGCCGCCGATGAGGGCATGGATCTTATCGGCATAGAGACCGGCGGCATTGATGATGGTGCGGGTCTCGTAGGTTGCGTTGGGAGTGGTGACTGTCAGGCAGGCGTCACTGCGCTCGATCGCCGTGACGGGGCTTTCAAAGGCAAATTCCACGCCGTTGCGTGCAGCGGTTTCAGCCAGCGCCAGCGCCAGCTCCCAGGGGCTGACGATACCGGCGGTGGGGGCGTAGAGAGCGCCGCAGACTTCGTCCTCGATATTGGGTTCGATGGCGAGGGTTTCCTCACGGGTCAGAACTTTCAGTCCGGGGACGCCGTTTTCACAGCCGCGGTCGTAGAGCTTGCGGATGTGGGCCAGATCTTCTTCGTTGAAGGCCAGAACCAGAGAACCCACCTGCTTGAAGGGGACATTCAGGCGGCGGCAGAGTTCGGGCATCATGGCGCAGCCGCGCACATTGGTACGGGCCATGTTGGAGCCGGGGATGGGATCGTAACCGGCGTGAATGATCGCAGAATTGGCTCGGGTTGTGCCGCAGGCCACGTCATTTTCCTTCTCAAGGAGAAGAATACGCAGATCGTAGCGGGAAAGCTCATAGGCGGCAGCGCAGCCGGTAATACCGCCGCCGATGATAATGCAGTCGTACAAAGTAATCACCGTATTTCTAAAGTATATCCGCGGCAGTGACTGTTGATACCGCAGCGGACGCCGGGGACAGATGGATGCGCTGCTGAAAGGCATATTGCACACAAGCAATACAATAATTTATAGCACCATAAAAAAGTTTGCGATACTCGGAAAAAACAGGAGAGGCGGCGAGCCTTGATAGTCTCGCCGCCGCTGCCCATTACAGAGTCAAAACGGCGTAATTGTCCGTTATTCTCTGTATTAGTCGAACGTATGACCCTGAACGGAATAGTAAGCCATGTTGGCCTGACGGGTATCCAGTCTGCCAAAGACGCAGAAAACGGGAGCATCGGCTTCCACGACCAGAGCGTACTGGCCAAACTGCACCTTGTACTGTTCTTCGCCGAAGGGCTGGTCCAGATGATAGCAGCGGATACGCTCAGCGGGGATCTTCAGCGTGATGTCACGCACGGGCTCCTTGTCCTCAAAATAGAAGGTAGCCTTGGCGGTGACGTCGGTCTTACCGAGATTGAAAACCATCAGCGCCTCGTGGGCTTCCATTGCGCCGCCGTCCTTGGGAGGCAGATCGCCGTCGGCAAAGACCCAATTCTTACTGCCTTTCATGTGTATATCCTCCGTTAATAAAGTATGGTTTGAGCCGATTATTCGGCCGGAATGATGGATTTGGAGCTCTGGCGGGGCGCATCCTCAAAATAGAAGATACGCGCGGCATGAGCGGGGATGACAGTGCTGAGAGCACCGGATACGGTACCGAGATTTTCCTGCGTCCAGAACTCAAAGACATGCTTTTCGCCGTCGATACAGGCGGCGGGAACGGTCATGGTACAGGCCTCGTCCTCCCAGTTGACCAGCGCGACGATGCGGGCGCCGTTCACTTCGCCGAAATCCAGAATGCCGGGGCAGTCGGTGTCGAAGTAGTCAAGGGGAACTGCAGCGCGGGGCGGTACCGGGAACAGAGCGGAGAGCCAGGAGATGCGCTCGTCGGTGAGCAGCGGCAGCTTGTCGGAGAGCATCACGATGCCGCCGGTGGCGGCCGTCACCGTCAGGAACACGCGGATTTCATCGTCGGTGCGGGTGCACAGACGCATACATTTCTCATCCTCATGCTCATGGTTGCGTACCAGGATGCAGTCGGGATCGTTGATCCAGACCTTTTTGTGGTAGAAATACCGCTTGAGATTGCGCAGGAAGCATTCCTTGACCGAATTCCAGTTGTGGAAGATGTCGCAGGAGGTGCGCATACCGTCCACAAGACCGATGGGCGGAGCAAGCGGACTGGAGCAGGCCAGCAGGAAGGTACCGGGCTTGACCGACTCGCGGATGATCTCAAGGCCGCGGCGCATGGAGGAGACGGTGGTGGCACGCTTGTCATAGTGAACGCCGGCGACATTGCCGGAGATCATGTAGTCCATCTTGATGTAGCCGTAGCCCCAGTCGTAGGTCAGGCGATGGTAGAGCTTGCGCATCTTCTCTTCCATGACGGGATTGGTGGGGTCGATGGCAAAGAGAGAACCGCCGTTGGCGATGGAGACAGGGCCGGAGCCGTCGGGCTTACCAATGAGAAGCTCGGGATGCTCACGGAAGAGTTTGGAACCCTTGTTGGCGGAGAAGGGGCACAGCCAGATGCCGGGGATGAAGCCCTCGGCACGGATCTCGTCGGCCAGCTTCTTCATGCCGTCGCTGAACTTTTCGTTTTCTTCCCACTCGCCCCAGTTGATGAACCAGCCGTCGTCAATCTGGACATAGCGCACGGGAAGCTCTTCCTTGTGATCTGCAAGGAAGGAAAGTCCCTCGCGAACATCACCCTGATCCAGATTTCCCAGATAGTAGTACCAGGTGCACCAGCCGGTGGGCACTTCGGCAGGGAGATCCTTGACGCCGGACATAAAAGCCAGCGTATCCGCATAATCAGAGAGTGCTGCATCGGGGGTATCGCCGCAGCCGAGGTAGAACCAGTCGGTGGTGATGGTCTCACCGGGTTCGATGGCGCGGGCCTCGACGTTCTGCATGGCGCTGAAGGAGCCGTTCTGACTCAGCTTCAGGTCGGAGAAGTAAGTAAAGTTGGTGGCAAAGCCCAACACGCCGCAAACACCGTTGTCATCCCGGAAGGGCATCAGATCGCAGCCGGAAACATGGGTCTGAGGAAGCATGGCGATGGTTTCCACGGGACTTCCCATGTTATTGTAGAGCTTGAAGGGGGAATCCTCAGAGCCAAAACGCACGCAGCGGCTGATGGGAGTCGGCCAGCGGCCGGTGAAGCGGAACGTAAAGATCTTTACGGGCTCGTCGGCGGTATTGGTGAAGGAGGCACGCAGGCAGATGCCGTTTTTGACCTCGCGGGCCTCGAGAGAATAGTTGCCGCAGGCAAAGGATGCGCCTTTGGAAAGCTTTTCAGCGTTCCAGTCACCCGTATTGGCCACCGGCTCAAAGGCGTAGGTGCGCGTCAGGGTGTATGCACCGATTTCAAGGGAATCAATTGTAAAACGGGCGGTTTCCACGCGGAATGCGCGTGCACCCAGATGAGTTGTCATCATATAACAGTCCCGGATACTCAGCGCTGGACGCGGCCGGAGGCATTGCCGCCGGCGAGGCTCTCGACCTCAGGCGCGCTGACGAGGTTGACGTCACCGGCGATGGTCTGCTTGAGGCAGGAGGCCGCAACGGCGAAGTTGATGGCATGCTGGCAGTCGTAGCCGGAGAGCAGGGAGTAGATCAGGCCGCCGCCGAAGCTGTCGCCGCCGCCGACGCGGTCGGTGATGTGGATGCGGTAGGTGGGGGAGAAGTAGGCGTTTTCGCCGTCGTAGAGCATTCCGGCCCAGTCGTTATCGGAAGCGGAGATGCTGCCGCGCAGGGTGATGCCGACCTTCTCGCAGCCAAAGCGGTCGATGAGCTGCTGGGCAACGCTGATGTAGCCTTCGTGAGAGAGCTTGCCGCCCTCGATATCGGTGTTGGCGGCGCGGATGCCAAAGACATCGGCGGCGTCTTCTTCGTTGGCGATGCAGACGTTGACATAGGGCATGAGGGTAGCCATAACGCGGCCGGCCTCCTCACGGGTCCACAGCTTCTTGCGGTAGTTGAGGTCGCAGCTGACCTTGATGCCGCGCTCACGGCAGACCTTCACGGCGTCGAGGCAGATCTCGGGCAGCTCGCCGCCCAGAGCGGGGGTGATGCCGGTGAAGTGGAACCAGTCCACACCGTCGAGGATGGCATTCCAGTCAAAGTCCGAGCGCTTGGCAAGGGCGATGGAAGAACCGGCGCGGTCGTAGACAACCTTGGAAGGACGCTGGGAAGCGCCGTTTTCCAGGAAGTAGATGCCGAGTCTCGGGCCGCCGCGCACGATCTTGGTGGTATCGACGCCGAACTGACGCAGGCTGTTGAGAGCGCACTGACCCAGATCGTTTTCGGGAAGCTTGGTGACGAAAGCAGCGTCCATGCCGTAGTTGGACAGGGAAAGAGCAACATTGGCCTCGCCGCCGCCGTAGCAGACTTCAAAAGAGTGAGCCTGCACGAAACGTCCGTAACCGGCGGGGTTGAGACGCATCATGATTTCACCAAATGTAACAATTTTCGCCATTTAAGTACCTCTTTTCAATATATCGGGTTGAGTCTGTCTGAAAAACGCAGACAGAACAGGTTATACGGGCATTTTCTGCAGAGCGCGGACCTCACCGGCGGCAATCTTGCCTGCCGCGATACGGCCTTCAACGATCATGCGGCAGTAGTTGGTGACAAGCTCGTTGTGGGCTTCGCAGGTGCGGATATTGCGCACGGCGTACATGGGATGACCCTTGGGGACATCGGTGAGCGCCTCATATTCCGGCTCAAAACGTCCGGCGAGGGCGGCATGATCAGGACCGGTAATCATGGTCCAGCCGTCAAAGAGGCGGCGGATCTCGGCTTCATCGGCGATGTAGGCCGAGAGCTTATCGATGTAGGCAAGCATGGTGGCCTTTGTTTCACCCTCGTCGGGCGTGATGGCGTCAGGACCCTTATCAAAACTGTAGGGATGGACGGTGATCTCTATGGGCTTACCCTTTTCCAAGGTCAGCTCCGGCACATAGCCGCGGAACCATGAGGGCTGGGAGGAGGGAAAGCCGGGGAAGAGGAAGTTGCCGGTGCTGTAGACGATGGGGGAACCCTCGTAGATCTCATAGCCCTGAATGCAGTGCGGATGCATGCCGATGACGGCATCGGCACCCAGATCGACGAAGGTACGGTAGCGGGCGCGCACGCGGGGACTGGGCAGGGGATTATATTCGTTGCCGCCGTGCATGACCAGCACGACAAAATCAGCCTGCGTGTGTGCGGCCTTGAGGGTCTTTGCCACACGATGCAGATCGTAGGCCGCAGTACCGGCCTCGGTCAGCGTCGCGCCGCCAAATTCGTTTTCGCAGACGGCCACAACGGCGAGACGAATGCCGTTTTTCTCGGTGATCCAGGGAATGTAGGCCTCGTCGAGGTTTGCACCGGCGCCGACGGTGGGGAATCCGGCGCGGTGAAGCTCATCGATGGTGGCCATTACGGGCTCGGGGCCGAAGTCGCCGACGTGGTTGTTGGCAAGAACCGTGCAGTCAATTCCGGCTTCCCTGAGGAAACAGAGGTTTTCGGGAGTCTGCCAGAGATTGGGGCCGCATTTGCGGATGGGAGTGTCGGGTGAGCAGATGGCATTCTCAAGGTTTGCCACGCGCAGGTCGCAGGACTGCAGGAGCTTCTGCATGGGAGCCAGAAGCTGCTTTGCATAAGCAGGATTCATGCGCTCCTGAATGCCTTCCATGCAGATATCGCCCATCAGGGCAACGCGAAGCCGGCTCATATTTTTATCCTCCGATCAGGAATTTTTGTCAGTCTGGTGAAAGGTCTTGAGGTTACCGATCTTGAGGCTGCGCTGGGTAAGCTCCGCTTCGATTTCCTCGACGCTGACGCCAGCTTCCACCATCAGAACCACCAGATGGTAGAGCAGATCACAGATCTCCAGGACGATCTCGTCCTTCTTGCCGCCCTTGGCGGCAATGATGGTCTCGGCAGCTTCTTCGCCGACCTTCTTCAGGATCTTGTCAAGTCCTTTTTCAAACAGATAGCAGGTATAGGAACCCTCCTGGGGATTGACACGACGGTCGGAAACGACCTCGAAAAGATGGTTCAGAGCACTCATGGTTATTTATCCTCCATGGCAATTTCGGTGAAGAAGCAGGTTTCATTACCGGTGTGGCAGGTGGGGCCGTCGGGATGGCTGACGTAGATGAGGGTATCGCCGTCGCAGTCGAGCAGAATCTTTTCCACGTGCAGGAAGTTTCCGGAGCTCTCGCCCTTGTTCCAGAGCTTATTGCGGCTGCGGGACCAGAACCAGGCGGTACGGGTCTTTTTTGTCAGCTCAAGCGCTTCTTCGTTGACATAGCCCAGCATCAAAACCTTGCCGGTATCGGCATGCTGGACGATGGCGGGAATCAGTTCGGATTTCTTGAAATCGGGTGTGATCATAGCGATATTTCAGCGGACGGGAACGCCGCGTCCTTTCAGATATTCCTTGACTTGGGGAACGGTCAGCTCACCGTAGTGGAACAGCGTCGCGGCAAGGGCTGCATCGCCGCCGCCTTCGGTGAAGCCTTCGTAGAAATGCTCAAGGCTGCCGCAGCCGCCGGACATGATGACCGGGATGCTCACGGCGTCCACGATCATGCGGGTCAGCTCCAGATCGTAGCCTGCCTTGGTGCCGTCGGTTTCCATGGAGGTCAGCAGAATCTCACCGGCGCCGCGCTGCTCACATTCCACGGCCCACTTCACCGGATCAATGCCGGTACCGATGCGTCCGCCGTTGATGACGACTTCATAGTTGCCGTCTTCCTTCTTGCGGCCGTCAATGGCCACGACCACGCACTGGTTGCCGAAACGCTCGGCTGCCTGGTTGATCAGGTCGGGATTGCGGATGGCGGCGGAGTTGATGGAAATCTTGTCCGCGCCTGCGCGCAGCAGCTCCTGAAAATCGTCGGGCGTGCGGATGCCGCCGCCGACGGTCAGGGGCACGAACACCTCACGGGCGGTGCGCTCCACCACGTCAACGATGGTGCGGCGCTCCTCGTGGGTTGCGGTGATGTCGAGGAAAACGATCTCGTCGGCACCCTGTTCGGAGTAGAACCGGGCAAGCTCCACGGGATCACCTGCATCCCGCAGGTTTTCAAAGTGAACGCCCTTGACGACACGGCCTTCGCGCACGTCGAGGCAGGGAATGATACGTTTTGCAAGCATGCCAGAAAGCTCCTTACGTTTGATTGACCGTTCAGCGGGCAAGCTGCACGGCGGCAGGCAGGTCAAGCGCACCGGAATAGACTGCCTTGCCGGCGATGGCGGCGTCGATGCCCATGTCGCGCAGGGTTTTGACGTCATCCAGCGTGGTCACGCCGCCGGAGGCGACGATGGCGCAGGAAACAGCCTCCCGCAGAGCCTTCAGAGAGGCAAAACTGGGGCCTTCCTGCAGACCGTCCTTGGCGATATCGGTGCAGATGATGGTCTGAACGCCGAAGCTTTCCATTTTCCGGGCAAAATCGAGATAATCGATGCCTTCATCGTCCAGCCAGCCCTGGGTACGCACGGTACCGTTCAGTGCATCGATGCCCACGGCAATCTTCTCGCCGTATCTGGCAACGGCTTCCCGTACCAGCTCGGGATTGTGCACTGCGGCGGAGCCGATGATGACGCGGGAAACACCCAGCGCCAGCACTGCTTCGATGTCGTCCATCGTACGGATGCCGCCGCCCAGTTCCACCCGGGCGCCGGTTTCACGGATGACCTGAGCCACCACTTCGCGGTTTTTGCCGGCGCCTGTCTTGGCACCGTCCAGGTCTACCATATGAATCAGCTCAGCACCGGCCGTCAGAAAACTGCGGGCGGTGTCCACGGCGCTGTCAGCCACGGTATGCGCGGTATCAAAGTCGCCGCGCAGCAGACGTACGCAGCGGCCGTCCTTGAGATCGATAGCGGGTAAAATCAGCATAACAAATCTGTCCTTGATATACGGGTATTGATATTACTTTATTGTACCACAAATCAGGTAGATTGTAAAGTAAAAATGAACGGAAAACTTTAACGAACTAAAGCGGGAAAGCGACGTGCTCTGTGACGGAATTGCCCAATCAGTCCAGCGGGCTTCTGAAAGGCTCGGACGCAGGCTCGGCAGACATCTCAAGAACCAGCTCGCCGCCGGAATAGAACTCATCCAGCGTCAGCCAGGCGCGGTCAAGCCTGACACCGTTGAAGGTGATGGAGGAGACGTAGATGTTGTCGTCACTGTGATTGACGGTGCGGATTGCGAAGTCATGACCGGAGGGGAGATGGATCGTCGCGGATTTCAGCACCGGAGAGCCGATGAGCATGCAGTCGCCTGCGAAGGTGGGGAAGATACCCATGGCATTCCAGACGTACAGGGAGCTCAGCGAACCGGAGTCCTCATTGCCGGGGATACCGCCGCGGCCGGTGGTGAACATATCGCGCATACCGGCGCGCACGATCTCGCAGACGCGGTCGTGACGGCCGACAAAGGTATAGGTATAGGGAATTTCCATGTCGGGTTCGTTGTTGAAGCCCTCGAAGCGGTGCAGTTCAAGACCGGCAAGCATGGTTTCGGCGTCGCCGGCATCGCTGAGGCGGTAAGCAGGCTGTGCACCGTAGCCGAAGAACTGATCCAGAAGCTGGGTGAAACGCTCACGGCCGCCGGCAAGCTCGATGCGATCGGCCAGAACACCGGTCTGACGGAAGGAATAATTCCAGTGAGTTCCCTCATAGTAGTTGGACTTTGTGCTGAGAAGCCCGGTTTCGGCGTCGAAAGCATTGCGCCAGTTATCCGCATACTGCGCAAAGTAGGCGGCATCCTCGTCATGACCCGTCATACGGCAGAACTCGGCTGCACGGCAGCAGGCCTCGGACAGGTCGATGATGTGCAGATACAGCGGACAGACGCCGGTTTCGGTGAAGTCACGGTTGAAATCGCGCTGCAGATCACGCTTGAAGGTGTCAATCGCCCGCTCCACGTCCACCTTGATGCCGCGCTTCCAGGCGTCAATCGTGCACAGCCAGATCAGAGCGCGGGACTGCACGCTTTCCAGTGTATACGCACGGGTCAGCGTCAGGGACGGGGGATAGAGACCTGCATTGTCAAAGAAATTCTGCCAGCTCTTCACCATATCGGCGCCCTCCTCGGGGAAAAGGGTGAAGCACAGAGGAAGCTGAGTCTTGGCGATATCCCAGAAGGTGGCGTAGTCGGTCCAGCAGGCGTCGTCCTCCCAGTCGTAGGACTCACCGTGGAAGTTTACAGGCTTGATAAGGCTGTGATAGAGGCAGGACCAGAAGATCTCCCGGACATCGGCACGGTCGGTATCGATGTCGATGAGGTCAAAAACACGGTCCCAGACGGACTTGGCAGCTTCACAGACCTCGTCAAAGGAACCGATTGCCTGCGCATTGGCGCGGGCACGCTCAAAGCTGCGCAGGGATACGCCGAGGCGGCAGTTGGCAACAGCACCGTCACAGGTAAAGACAGCGCCCACATGCTCACGGACTTCGCCGCCGAGGGTCAGGCTGTCCGCGCCCAACAGTTCACCGCTGCGGAAGAGCTGCGCGGCAGCGTTTTCGATGGCGGCGTAGAAATAGATATGGATGGTGTGGAAGCAGACATGGGCATAGACGCCGTCATCAGCGATTTTGAGCTCCATGCCGTCGGAGGCGGCGGTAAAGCGCTGACCGAAAGCGGGATTGAGTCCGGCAGCGGCAAAATCCACGGCGATGACGGCCTTGCCTTCGTCGTAGGTATATCGATGGGCTGCGGCAAGACGGGAGGCGGTCAGCTCCACCAGCAGTTTGCGCTCAGGAAAACGGACAGAGTAGAAGCCGGGTTCGGCATGCTCGTCGGCGATGGCACAGGCAGTGTCAAGACCCGCAAGACCATCGGTGCCAAGGGGCACAAAGCGGGCATAGTTATAGTAATATCCGATGGCGCCGGTACCGGAATGGGCCATATGGGTGAAGCCCTTGAGCTTGAGTTCCACATCCATGAGCGGTGCGGGGCCATAGGAGGTGGGACGGTTGACGCCGTAGCCGGTGGGATAGCCGCCGGAGTAGGGGATGACGCACATGGGGCCGAAGGGAACGGCGGCACCGGGATGGGTGTTGCCGGTCTGAGCTTTGGGGAAGAACCAGGTGGCGGCGATGCCGCGGGGAGAGGGAAGCGTGCAGTTGCCGCAGCCGTGGAAAGGATCAACGTAATTGCGTTTCATGATTCTATCTTCTTTCTGTTGGAAAATAAGTTACAGGTTCAGATCTTCTTTGATCGCCGCGTGGATGTCGTGACGCATCTGCATGACCTCGGCGTACTTTTCGCCGCCGTATTTCAGCGTGACGCTTGCCGTGGCATCGGAGAGGATGATCACGTACAGCCCGGACTGCAGATCCACAAAGACCGACTGGCCGGTGTGACCGCAGTGGCCGATGCTGCCGGTGGGGAAGAGGCCGCCTGTCTGAGCATAGCGTTCATCCACGAAGAGATAGCCAAGCCCACGGGCATCGTTCATACCGGGCGTATGATTGCGGCAGGCTTCGGCAAATGTATCACGGGTGATGATGGGTGCACCGTCATTTCTCAGCATCCGCACATAGCGGGTCATGTCGGCAAGATTTGAGAAAAGACCGGCGTTACCGGCGATGCCGCCGAGGAAGCGGCAGTTGTAGTCATTGACCACGCCGCACAGCTCGGAAGTCTGGTTGGCGTTGACGATGTCGAGGGTTTGGCCGGGATGATATCCCGAGGAAACCATGTCCAGAGGCGCCGCAACATGCGCGGTGAAAGCCTCGTCAAGACGCTGGCCGTAAAGCTTTTCCAGGATGCGTCCGAGCAGGATAAAGCCGGGGCAGCTGTAGCGGGTGTCGGAGCCGATGGGAATATCGGAAGGAATGGAGAGAATGTGCGCCTCAATGTTGGCAATATCGGCGGCGGAGGTCAGATTCTTGTGACCGATGCCCATGGTGTGGGTCAGGAGATGAAAAACGGTGAGATTTTCCTTATCCTCCGGCACAGGGAAGAAGCGGCTGACGGGATCGGTGACGGAAAGGAGTCCTCGGTCCAGCGCGATGAGCGCAAGGCTCGTGGTGACGACGATTTTTGTCACCGAGGCCATATCAAAGAGCGTCTGATCGGTTAAAACCCGATCCTCGACGGTTTTGCAGGCATCGTACAGGATATCATCGCCGCGTCCCACGCGGATCATGATGTTGCGGACGTTTTTTTCACGAATCAGCGTGTCCAGACGCTGTTCAAGAGCTTTCATCGTCTTTCTCCTTATACGGAACGCTCACGCATCCAGCCTGCCAGTGCGCGGCCGAAGGCACGTCCCATGGAAACCAGGTTATCCTGGGACACGGGGCACTCGGGAAGACCGAAATAGGTGGTTTCCAGCGTGCAGCACAGCTCCATATGGGGCTGACGGTTGCAATAACCGGTGAAGGATACCGCCATCGTGGCATCCTGATTCCAGCCGGTGTTGGGCGGGAAGTCGTTGGCGGTGTCATAGGGGAAGGCGTCGTCGGTCAGCTCCTCCATGAAGAGCTTTCCGAAGCGAATCTGCTCAGGCAGCGTGGACGCCGTCTTGCGCACGATAAAGACATAGTCGTTGCTTTCACCCTGATGCCAGGGAGAATGGAAGTCAAGCGCGGCGACGGTGGCAGGATCGCGGATGATGCTTTGAATGGCGCGGATACTTGCATACAGCGGCTCGTCGAGATAGTCGCGGTTATGGTCGTGAGGACGGCGATTCTTGCCCTGATCACCGGCGACAACACCGTCGTAGTCCACGAAGGGGACGATGGTAATGCGCCAGCCGGGGATGGCTGCTGCGCAGAGGGATTCCAGCACGCCTTCCAGCACATAGTCACCGGTAGCCTCGCAGCAGTGATGGCGTGCGGTCAGCAGAATCTGCCGCTCACCCTCGCCGAAGTGATAAACCGGCACGTCTGCGCCCTTTTCGGAGATGCAGAGCGTTTCGCGGCGCAGTCCCAGACGGGCGGCGGTTCTCTCAAAGCGGGCGGGATGGTAGAGCATATCGTGGGCGAAGTATACGCAGTCCTCGTCCGGGCCAAATGTGTAGGTGAAAGCGTGCCCGTCCTGTTCGCCGCCGCCCCAGTGCCAGTGTTCCAGATCATGGCTGACGGCGGGGCCGTGACGGCCGATCCAGGTGAGGGGAGCGGTGTCAAAGGTCACGGTGCGGCCTGCAGCGCCTTTGACGCAGAAGGCCCAGTAGAACCATTTATTCTCCGAATCGCGCATATCGGGATGAAAGACGACACGGTCATCCTGTATATCGATGAGTTTGACATTGCTTCCGATGAAATCGGCGGTAATCTGCATATCATCACGTCCTTATATATGGATTATTTTCTTTATTATAGCATGCCGGATATCTGATGGCAAGCGTCGAAACGGGAATGCGGGAGCCTTTCGGCTGCCGCACGGTGATGGAAGAAAAAA
Source organism: Oscillospiraceae bacterium (assembly GCA_015067675.1). Lineage (GTDB taxonomy): Bacteria > Bacillota > Clostridia > Oscillospirales > QAMX01 > SIG502. The sequence goes on along the minus strand of SVMB01000006.1, from coordinate 25,659 downwards.
TATTTAGTCTTTGCTTTGGTATTTTTGGAAAAGCTCGAGCATTTCAAGGTTAAAATGGCTGTATCCTTCATAGGCCACACTGGGGCATTCGGCGATGATCTTCGTATGCGGATATTCCTCGGTCATCAGCCACCAGTCGTTTGACCACCAACTGTAGCCGTATTCCTCAAAGCTCATCAGCAGGTCCTCATAGTATTCCTTCATCTCTGGCCAGATACCGCCGCTGAAGTCGGCACGCTCAAAGCGAATGACGCAGTTTGCGTCAAACTCCGAGATTGCTTTGCTCCATTGGTCAATGGTGGTGCGGTCTGCCATATCCCAGTAAAAGTCATTTTCCACCCAGGTGCGCTGGTCGGTATTTTCTGGATTGCGTGAGGTGTAGGTCATGTCGTCATGAATGGTCACAAGCTGCCCGCGGTCAAAGTCATTGGGGCAGATCATAACCTGCGAGGTGGATTTTTTCACAATGCCTTCCTGTTCTTCAAGTCCCTGATATACATCGTAGGCTTGCGCATAATACCACTTTTCCACAGCGTATTCCTCGGGCAGATCAAGCGTGATGCCGCAGATATCGTAGGCGCCGTTTCTGCAGGAAATGACCACGGTTTCCGCATCGTGAGGGAGTACAGCGGACACGCTCTTTTCGCTGACGCGATACGGATAAAATCTGGAAAGCGATTCGCTGATTGCATACTCCGCTGCAGCAAGTTCTTCGCTGTAAAGACTTATGCCGTCGGCGCTGATATCCAGCGTACCGCCGATGCTTGATCTGATCTGCATCGTCAGCACAGTCCCTTCGGGCAGCAGGCCGTCAAGGGTGATGGCAAGGTCGTCCTCATCCTGCCCGTGGCAGATATGCTCCGGCACCAGGTAAACATAATTCGGGTATTCCGGGATGAACATACTGCTGTTCATGTTGTCGATGTGAAAACCTTCGGTTTCCGTCATGCAGGCATAAACGTAGGCATTCTGGCAGAAGTTATACATGATGATCACATTGCCCTTCTCGTCCGCAACGGCCTTGGCGGGGGCAGACTCATAAACGATCGTATACTGATCGTTTGCGTTGCTGGCCTCGTATATGATAAGCCTGTCGGGAGATTCGGCACGAATCGCGTCTATTGCCCTGCCAAGGTATGTGGCTGTATCTATCCATGTGTAATCCGGAGAGGGCAGTCCGGTGCTGAGGTTTTTGTTGGTTGGCTCATACAGGGGAGAGATGGAAAGGTTGAAGTTGGGCACATCCTTGTAGCGGGAGGCGATGATGGACAGCACCTTGTTTGCCATCGCCTGCTTTTCTTCGTTGATGAAGAGGTCAAGCTCGGCGGTGGAAATAAAGTCATTCCCTGTCCAGGCCTCGTTAACATTGCGGCCTGGCAGAGAGTACGTTGCGATGTTGAGATGGATGTCATGCTTGATTGCGGCGGCTACCATGCTGTCCAGTATGCAGAAGGCATTCATGTTGGCCTCGGTCATGTCCGGGCTGAAGAGCTCATCGTATTCCAGCGCCACACGGGCAGAGTTAAAGCCCCATTCGGCGCAGAGCTCCACCGTGCGCGGCGTTGTGCCGGCCTCACCGAGGCTGTCAAAATACCCGAGGGTAAACCCGGTCCATCTGGGATGATTTTCTGCGGTGATTACAGGATTTCCGGCGGCTTTTGCCAGCAGTTCCTCTGTCAGGATCCCAGGATTGGGTTGTACCGTCACGGGATCGTCAACGGACACCATGCCGCGGGGATATATTTCCGGAATGCTGCAGCCGGACAGCAGGAAAAAGACCGTCAGGGCGGTCAGCAGCAGGCACACGACTCGCTTGAGCTTCATAATAGCTTCCTTCTTTCGGCTTCAACTGATCTTTAAAGCTCTTTGATACCATTATACCACAGAAGGTCAGGGGTTGTCACCCTTGACAAAGCTTTGGTTTGTGCTAAACTGAACATGTAACGACCACAAGAGAGCGGGGGATGGATATGAAGCTGTGTATCGACACTTTCTCGGGCTTTGTGGGCTATGAGGATCTGCTGCCTAAAGCTGCTGCAGCAGGCTTTGACGGCTTTTTCAGCAACATGGGCACCGGACGCAGCCTTGAACGTATGCAGAAATGTCGTGAGCTGGCCGACCGGTACGGACTGTACTATGAAACGTCCCATTCCTACATCCCAGGCTGCGAAGAACTGTGGAAAGCCGATGACCCGACGGGGGAAGGGTACGTGGACGTGCTCAAAACCTGCATCGACAACTGCCGGGCGGTGTCGGTGCCGATTCTCGTGATTCACCCGAGCTTTCCGGAAAACGGCGGATACAGCATCGACGCGGGGCTTTCACGGCTGCGCCGGGTGGTGGAATACGCCGGAGATGCGGGCGTGAAACTGGCCTTTGAGGATGTAAAGTCCTATGACTGCCTCAGGCTCGTGCTTGATACGTTCACACAGACCCACGTAGGCTTCTGTCTGGATACCGGTCATAACGCTGTCTATATGCCGGAGCATGACTGCTTAGCGGAGTTTGGCAAGCGGCTTTTCTGTACCCATATTCATGACAACCCCGGCGATGTGGATACCCACGGGCTGCCTGGCGACGGTACGATTGACTTTGCGCGGATTGCAGGGCAGCTTGCAGCACTCCACTACGACGGATGCCTTTCGCTGGAGGTGCGCCGTGCAGCGTCCTATGAAAACCTCGACGGGGAAACCTGGCTTGCGCTGGCTCTTGCGCGGATACAGCGTGTACGGGACATGGTGCAGCAGGCCGGGGATAAGGTCTGACAAAGTAGGATATTAATTATGAGCAGAGGGAAAGATAGGATGAAAAAAACTGAACGTATTCAACTGAAATGCAAAAACTGTGATGGACAACTTAATGTTGAGGAAGATAGGACAATTATTTGCTGTCCGTATTGAGGATCCAAGGAACTGATAGTTGAAAATGATGCAGTAAAAATACAACGGATCAAATCACAAACCTATAAAGATATCGAACTTGGAAAACAACATTTGGAATCGGGAAAACTAAAACATGAAATTGAAATCGAAAAAAAGCGAGAAGAAAATGCAAATATTGATGGGTTCAAAAAAGAAAAACTGAGTAAGTTATTGATTATGTGTGCGGTAATTTGTTTTATATTTACTGCTAGTGGAATCAATAATAGTAAATATAATATACGCTATTTGTTACCTAGTATCGTTTTTGCTGTTCAGAGTATACTGTTTACAGCAGCTTGGTTCGTGGGCGCAGATTTTATTAAACTGAAAAACAAGAATAGCTTTGGTATAATGATTCTTTGTGCATTTGCATTATTCACTCTATCGTTGTCGTTAATGCCATAGATTATTGGTGAATATGCGCTGAAATCGGGGCTTTACAAATAATAAAAAGTCTGGTATACTGATTCCGTTATGTCAGAGCATGTATATGACAAGAGGCTGTGACGGGAACAAGTAAGCAGTGCGGGGACTTCGCAGAGAGCGTCCGGATGGTGTAAGGGCGCAGGTCTTGCACAGGCTGAATACCTCCCCGAGCCGCTGCCCGAAGAGCGATTGTGTAGGCGCAGCCGGGTTCGCCCGTTAAAGCGAGAGAGTGATACCGTACGGCAGACGTGCTGTGCTTCGTCACTTACCGAGGAAATGCGCAGCGATGCGTGTTTCAGCCAGAGGTGGTACCGCGTATATACGCCCTCTGCAGCGCCCGCTGCGGAGGGCGCTTTTAAGTTGTTTCTGATTTGAAAGGAGATATAACCATGCAGATTTATGAGGAACTCGTGGCCCGCGGCCTGATTGCCCAGGTCACCGACGAAGCGGAAATCCGCGAACTGATCAACACCGGCAAGGCAACCTTCTACATCGGCTTTGACCCCACCGCCGATTCCCTGCACGTGGGTCACTTCATGGCTCTGTGTCTGATGAAGCGCCTGCAGATGGCCGGCAACAAGCCCGTCGTGCTCATCGGCGGCGGCACCGGCTACATCGGCGACCCCTCCGGCCGTACCGATATGCGCAGCATGATGACCCCCGAAACCATCCAGCACAACTGCGACTGCTTCAAGAAGCAGATGGAGCGCTTCATCGAGTTCGGTGAGGACAAGGCCATCATGGTCAACAATGCCGACTGGCTGCTCAAGCTCAACTACATTGAGCTGCTGCGCGAAGTCGGCGCCTGCTTCTCCGTCAACAATATGCTCCGTGCCGAATGCTACAAGCAGCGTATGGAGAAGGGTCTGTCCTTCCTCGAATTCAACTACATGATCATGCAGTCCTACGACTTCTACCACCTGTACCAGAACTACGGCTGCAATATGCAGTTCGGCGGCGACGATCAGTGGTCCAACATGCTGGGCGGCACCGAGCTCATCCGCAAGAAGCTGGGCAAGGATGCCTACGCCATGACCATCACCCTGCTGATGAATTCCGAGGGCAAGAAGATGGGCAAGACCGCCAACGGTGCTGTGTGGCTTGATCCCAACAAGACCTCTCCCTTCGACTTCTACCAGTACTGGCGCAACGTGGGCGACCAGGACGTGCTCAAGTGCATCCGTATGCTGACCTTCCTGCCTCTGGAAGAGATCAATGCTATGGACAAGTGGGAAGGCTCCCAGCTCAACGATGCCAAGGATATCCTGGCCTATGAGCTGACCAAGCTCGTCCACGGCGAGGAAGAGGCTGACAAGGCCCGCGCCGCCTCCCGCGCTCTGTTTGCCGGCGGCGACGACGATTCCAATATGCCCACCACCCAGCTGGATGCTTCCGTCCTCACCGACGGCAAGATCGGCATCCTCGATCTGCTCTCTGCCTGCAAGCTCATCCCCTCCAAGAGCGAAGGCCGCCGTCTGGTCCAGCAGGGCGGCGTGTTCGTGGACGGCGAGAAGGTTGCCGCTCCCGACGCCACTGTCAGCGAGGAGCAGCTGCGCAACGGTGTCAAGATCCGCAAGGGCAAGAAGGTCTACCACAAGGCTATCATCGGCTAAAACTGCATCAAAAGATGTGAAAAAACCCGCCGCAGAGCATTCTGCGGCGGGTTTTCTTGCTGTAATGCGCTTACTTCCTGATCACCGGGATCCAGATCTCGCTGTAATAAGCGGAATCTCCCATGTCACCGGGGTAGTAGACCTCAAGCTCCGTCTCGGAGGCGATACGCCAGTCGGCTGCCGGGAGAAATTCTGAGTAGATGCGGTGCAGCATGTCCTGAATCGCGTGGGGCATGGCGCCTGTGCAGCCAAATACGGCCCAGGTTCCGGCGGGGATTATGCTGCGGCGAAAGCCTGCGGGAACGGGTGCGTCGGGAGCACACGGAACTCCGATGCCATAGGTGAAATGCTGCTCATCGGTGTCTTTGACGCCGCTGTGGCAGATGCCGAAGATAGGCTCACCGACCCCGGCAATCTCCTGCAGACGCCTGAGCGTACCGTCGCCGCGTGCGCGGGTCCAGAAGTCGGGGATGGTGTTTTTGTTCTCGGAGTCGATGATACTGTGCTGTTCTGCACGTTCGATGACGCAGAAAGTGTCCTTTTCGATGATTTTGTAGTCCATGATACTGCCGCCTTTCAATACAATCTGCACGGACAGGCGGGAAAATGATTTCAGCACCGCGCCGTTTTTTCTGGCCTCCGACGGCGTGATGCCGTGAAAGCGCACAAAGGCGCGGGTGAAGCTCTCGGGACTTTCGTAGCCGTATTTGAGCGCGGCGTCGATGACGCGGATATCCGTACGCTGCAGCTCGCTGCCGGCAAGGGTAAGCCGCCGTGCGCGGATGTATTCGCCCAGCGACAGACCACACAGTACGCCGAAGATGCGCTGAAAGTAGAAGGGTGAGCACGCGGCCTGCCGTGCAATTTCTGAATAGTCAAGCTCCTCGGTGATGTGGGCCTCGATATAATCGATGGCGCGCCCAATGCCGCTGATCCAGTCCATGGGAATTCCTCCTTTCCGTGTGAGTCAAGAATAGCAGAAAAAGAACGGTGTGTCCTGACGATGTGTGCACTCCGGTGCAAGAGCGACAAATACAAAACAAAAACCCACTTGCGAAAGCAAGTGGGTTTTCATGGCGGAGAGAGAGAGATTCGAACTCTCGGAACCTTTATAGGGTTCACACGATTTCCAGTCGTGCGCCTTAGACCAGCTCAGCCATCTCTCCAGATATCGCGAACAGTCGGTCAAAGCTGTTCACTCATTGGCTGCCTGTTTATTATAAGCGATAGATCCGGATTTGTCAAGGGGTATTTTTGGATTTTTCAAAAAATTTTGAGCGCAGGCAAAAGCTTGACAGTGGAAACGGTGCTGCCTATAATGAGAATAAAGCTGAAAGGAGGAAAAAACGTGCGTTACTACACCAAGGAATGGTATGAACAGATGCAGGAACTCTACAGTGTGGAGGATCTTCGGGTTATTGCGGACAAGCTATACTCGGATGCGGAGATACAGGCCTTCTATGACGCGGATCTGGAAGAAGCGATCCGACGGGCACATACGGATTACGAAACCCCTCCTTCTTTTGGCGTGGAGGAGGAATTACAGGATCCACGACAGGTCATCATTTTCAACGAGCAGACGGGCGAAGTGTCTCACCCGGCGTCACTGGAAGAGGCAAGAGAGCATATGGCGCAGGAACGGCTGCGGCGCGAGGCGGAGTATGCCAATCGTCCGCCCTTTGATCCGGCGGAGACGATTGAAGATTTTCAGGATATGTATGAAGCGCTGCTGCAGTATGGGGGGCAGGCATATCCGCAATGGGTAAGGGAAACGGTGGATCATAGGCTTCTGGCGCTGCGCAGAGTCCCGGAGAGTCTTTATTGCCGCATGAAGGAGGATTCCGAGGCAAGATGGCAGGCTTTTCGGGCTGCCGAAGAAGAAGCCCGGACTGCTTGGGAACAGCAGGATATCCCGGAAGATATACGCGCACGTTTTCATTTTCACGATGCAGGGGTCTATGCCGTTGAAACGGTTGGACGCGATGTGGTACTGTATCTGGATGACGTTGATGGGGATACGGACTATGTAAAGGTGACCTTCTCAGACGTTGATCGAATGGAGCGGGAAGAGGGTATGGAGCTGGAAATCGGCGAGAATGAACAGGGACGGCGGCAGTCCAACTGTCAGTACCTCTACGGGGAACTGTACCGGGAAGCCGGGATGTATGAGGTGCATATGCTGCTGTGGACGATACCGGCGCTGCGCTATTTGACGATTCGCTGCCGTGACATCTGCTTTGAGGCTGTGACAGAACTCGCACTATAAGCTGTAAGTCACTTCTTTGCACCGCGGATAGTGTGTGCATAATTATACAGCTCTCACTCCTGATTCGCCGACGGCTTTGTGGAAACCATCAAAAGTGAAAAAGACAGGAAAAAAACACTTTACAATCGGTTGAGCCGGTGGTATACTGGCATCAGAAAAAACAGGAGTGTTCTTGATTATGACCCGCACGAACTTTGCAGCCGAATACTTTTACTTTAGCTTTACCGGCTTTTACTTCGGTAAGGCTTATTCGGCGTTCGCTGCAAAGTAAGGGAATCAAGGAAATACCTGCAAGGAATTATCAGGTTGCCAAAGTCCCGCAGTGAATGCTGCGGGACTTTTTTCGTCTGAAGTTTTCCCGCAGTACGGCAGAACGGAAGAAAAGAAAGGAATTTTCGGTTATGGTAGTGTTATTGAAGTCCAATACGGATATGGCTCAGAGAGAACAGCTGATTCAGTGGCTGCGCGGTATGAATCTGGATGTTCATGTCACGGAAGGCAAGCTTCAGACCATCCTCGGCCTGGTCGGCGACACCTCTGCTATTGATATTGACCTGATTCAGGCGCTGGATATCGTTGATACGGTCAAGCGTATTCAGGAACCTTATAAGAAGGCAAACCGCCGTTTCCATCCCGATCCGACGGTGATTCAGGTGGGCGACATGAAGGCCGGCGGCGGCAATTTCGCCATGATCGCGGGCCCCTGCTCGGTGGAATCCGAGGAGCAGATCCTCAGTGTTGCCCAGAGCGTGAAGGCGGCGGGCGCCACGATGCTGCGCGGCGGCGCGTTCAAACCCCGCACCTCTCCCTATGCTTTCCAGGGCCTGCATAACCGCGGCATTGAGCTGCTGTTGGAGGCCAAAAAGGTCACGGGACTGCCCATCGTTACCGAAATTATGGATCTTTCCCAGCTTCCGCTGTTTGAAGAAGTGGATATGATTCAGGTCGGCGCCCGCAATATGCAGAATTTCACCCTGCTGCGTGAGCTTGGCAAGCTCAATAAGCCCATCCTGCTCAAGCGCGGCCTGTCCAGCACCATCGATGAGCTGCTCATGAGTGCCGAGTACATCATGGCCGGCGGCAACGAGGAAATCATCCTCTGCGAGCGCGGCATCCGTACCTTCGAGACGCACACCCGCAATACGCTGGATCTGTCTGCGATTCCGGTGCTCAAGGAACTGACCCACCTGCCGGTGGTCATCGACCCCAGCCACAGCACGGGCTATGCCCGGTTTGTCCGTCCCATGTCCCGCGCAGCTGCGGCTGCCGGCGCCGACGGTCTGATCATCGAGGTTCACAACAACCCATCCGCCGCGCTCTGCGACGGTCCCCAGTCCCTGACGCCGGACGCTTATAAGGAAGTTGCCGGCGATGTCGGGCGCATTCTGGAGGCTATGCGGGTATGAACATCGGAATCGTTGGTATGGGACTCATCGGCGGTTCTCTGGCGAGAACGCTGAAAATCAATACAAAGCACACGGTTTTTGCCTGCGACCGTGATCCGTCTGCCCTGGAGAAGGCCGCGGATATCAACGCCATGGACGGCGTGCTGGATGACAGTAACATCGGCGACTGTCAGGTGATCCTGGTAGCGCTCTATCCGCAGAACGTGGTGGACTGGCTGGAAGCCAACGGCGCAAAGATCATGCCCGGTACGCTGGTGGTTGACTGTGCAGGCGTCAAACGCCCGGTATGCGACGGTGTGCGTCCGATTGCCAGACGTTACGGCTGGCGATTCCTGGGCGGTCACCCGATGGCGGGTAAGGAGAAGTCGGGCTTTGACAATACCTCGGCCGAACTCTTCCTGGGCGCGTCCATGATTCTGACTCCGGAGTACGATACGGATGAATCCGCAATCCGGGATGCCAGTGAACTGTTCATGTCCATGGGCTTTGGCGGTATCCGTATCTCAACGCCCGATGAACATGACCATATGATTGCCTATACGTCCCAGCTTGCCCATGTGCTGTCCAGTGCCTACGTCAAGAGCCCCTCGGCGCTGCGTCATCAGGGCTTTTCCGCCGGCAGCTTCCGGGATATGACCCGTGTTGCCACGATGAATGTGAATATGTGGACGGAGCTGTTTCTGGCAAATTCCGGGCCTCTGGCACTGGAAGTCGAAGCGCTGGCGGCACGGCTGATGGAATACGCCATCGCCATTCGTACCAGGAACGAAGACGCGCTGAGGGCTCTGCTGGAGGAAGGTACCCGCATCAAGGCGGAGGTTGACAAGGGAGGCAAACGCTGATGGAAACCATTCAAGTGGAGACGGGCAGAGCTTATGACGTGTGCATCGGCGCAGGTCTTCTGGACAAGGCAGGTACCATGATCCGGGAAACCCTGGGCGATCGCGCAGCGACGGCGGCGCTCATCAGCGATGAAACCGTGGATGCGCTGTACGGCAACCGTGCGGCGGCAAGCCTGGAAGCCGCCGGATTCCGGGTGGTGCGTTTTGCATTCCCAGTCGGCGAGGAGAACAAAAGCCTGGCGACATTTGCCGGAATGCTGGAATTTCTGGCAGCTGAGCGCCTGACCCGTTCGGATATCATTGTTGCCCTGGGCGGCGGCATCACCGGCGATATGGCAGGCTTTGCCGCGGCAAGCTATCTGCGCGGCATTGAGTTTGTACAGATGCCGACTACGCTGCTGGCGGCGGTGGATTCCTCCGTGGGCGGCAAGACCGGCGTAAACCTGAGCGCGGGAAAGAATCTCGCGGGCGCCTTCTGGCAGCCGTCGCTGGTGATCTGTGATACGGACTGCTTTGCGACACTGGATGAGGATCGGTTTGCCGATGGTCTTGCCGAGGCCATCAAGGCCGGTATCATTGATGATCCGGCATTGTTTGCGGAATTTGAAAAGCCGGACTGCCGGGAGCGGATTGCATCGATTGTGGCTCAGTGCGTGAAGTTCAAGGCGCGCATTGTCGCCGCCGACGAGCGGGAATCCGGCCTGCGTCAGCTTTTGAATCTCGGTCATACCTTTGGTCACGCCATCGAAAAGAGCACTCATCACGCCCTGACTCACGGTCATGCGGTGGCGGTGGGCATGGTGATGGCCTCCCGGGCTGCCGAGAAACACGGCATCTGTGAGGCAGGCGTTGCCGATACGCTGCGAAAGGTTCTGACGGCCAACAATCTGCCGGTCAGCGTCAATTGTACGGTCAGGGAGCTGACCGATGCAGCACTCTCTGATAAAAAGCGCCGCGGCGGCAGGATTACGCTGGTGCTGCCTGAAAAGATCGGCGCATGTACACTCCACACGATCCCCGTGGAGGAGCTTGAAAGCTGGATTCGCGACGGGGAGGAAGCATAAATGGAAGCAATTGTGCATCCGGGCTTTGCAGGCGGCATCCTGACCGCCCCGACCTCCAAGTCGGACGCCCACAGGGCGCTCATCTGTGCAGCGCTTGCCGATAACGGCTGTACGCTGCATGTGGGTGCGCGCAACGCAGATATCGATGCGACGCTGCGCTGCCTTGAGGCGCTGGGCGCGTCCTTTGCCTTCCCGGAGGAGGATTCCATACAGGTAACGCCCATCGGGACGCCGGAAAACGGCGGCACTGCCGACTGCGGCGAATCCGGCTCGACCCTGCGCTTCATGCTGCCGGTGGCGGCGGCGCTGGGAACCACGACGGACTTTATCGGTTCCGGTAAATTGCCGGAAAGGCCGCTTTCGGAGCTGGTTGGAGCTCTGACGGCACATAATAGTATCTTTTCGAGCGATCATCTGCCGCTGCGTATCTCGGGAAAACTGACGGCGGGCTGCTTCTGTCTGCCCGGCAACATCAGCTCCCAGTACGTGACCGGCCTGCTCTTTGCCCTGCCCATTCTTGACGGCGACAGCGAGATCTGTCTGACTTCACCGCTGCAGTCAGTGGGCTACGTGGACATGACCCTGCGCACGATGGCGCGCTTCGGCGTGACCGTGCAGGCAACGGACACAGGCTGGAGAATCCCCGGCAATCAGACGTATCACGCGCCTGAGGGCATCCGGGTGGAAGGTGACTGGTCGGGTGCTGCATTTCCGCTGGCGATAGGTGCGCTGTGCGCGCCGGTCACGGTGGAGAACCTGCATATGGATTCCGCGCAGCCGGATCGTGCCATTGTCACGCTGCTGGAGCGTTTCGGTGCGAAGGTGGAACAGGACGGTACCCGCTTTACCGTATCCCCGGCAGAGCTTTCCGCGCAGACGATTGATGTGGGAGAGATTCCGGACCTTGCTCCGATTCTGGCGGTGGTCGCAGCCTGCGCAAAAGGCGTGAGCAGATTGGAAAACGCTGCCCGTGTCCGACTGAAAGAGTGCGACCGGCTGGCAGCTGCCACGCAGATTCTCACCGCTATGGGCGTGCGTGTCACGGAATACCCCGACGCGCTGGAAATTGAAGGCAGGGATGTGCTGCACGGAGCCTGTGTTGAAGGCTTCAACGATCACCGCATGGTGATGGCCGCAGCCGCAGCGGCGCTGAGAGCTGACGGTGAAACCCGGATTTCCGACGCCCATGCGGTACGAAAATCCTATCCGCATTTCTTCGATGATTTTAAAAAGCTGGGAGGAAAGGCTCATGTCGTCTGAATTTGGACGTAATATTCGTATTTCCGTGTTCGGACAATCCCATGGCGAGGCCATCGGCGTGCTTGTTGACGGACTTCCGGCGGGAGAGCGTATCGATCTGGACGCGCTGCAGGCATTTATGGAGCGCCGTGCGCCGGGACGTGCCAAAACGGCCACTTCCCGAAAGGAGCCTGACGAGGTGCGCATCGTGTCCGGTCTTGTGGACGGCAAAACCTGCGCTGCGCCGCTTTGCGGCATTATTTTCAATACCAACACCCGCTCGCAGGATTATGCAGAGCTTCTGGATAAGCCCCGGCCCGCTCATGCCGACTTCACCGCCTGGAAAAAGTGGGGCGGTGCGGCTGATATGCGCGGCGGCGGTCATTTCTCCGGTCGTCTGACGGCGCCGCTGTGCATCGCCGGCGGCATCTGTCTGCAGATTCTTGAAAACCGCGGCATCACGGTGGGCGCACATATCGAGCGCATCGCCGGTGTCTGCGACAGCCGCTTTGATCCGGTGGGGCTGACGGCGGAAATGCTGAAAAACCCCGGCAGCAAGCCCTTTGCCGTCATTGACGACGCGGCAGGTGAGGCCATGCAGCGGGCGATTCTCGACGCTGCGGCACAGAAGGATTCCGTGGGCGGCATCATCGAAATCGGCGCCGTGGGTTTGCCTGCGGGGCTGGGAGCGCCGATGTTCGACGGCGTGGAAAACCGGCTGGCGCAGGCACTGTTTGGCATTCCGGCGGTCAAGGGCGTGGAGTTTGGCGAAGGTTTTGATGTCGCCGGACTGCGGGGCTCTGAAAATAACGATCCCTTCCGGATGGAGAACGGACAGATCGTCACCGATACAAACCACGCAGGCGGTATTCTCGGCGGCATCACCAGCGGTATGCCTCTCATTGCCCGCATTGCCATCAAGCCTACCCCTTCCATTGCGCAGGAACAGAATACCGTGAGCCTGTCCCGCGGTGAGAATGCCATCCTCGCCGTGCACGGCCGGCATGATCCGTGCATCGTGCCCCGCGCCGTACCGGTGGCGGAGGCAGTCTGCGCGGCAGTGATATTGGATTTGATCCTGGATTGAAAATAAGGAGAGAGTAAAATGGAACTGGATCTCAATAATATTCGTGAACAGCTTGACGTCATCGACAATCAGGTGACGGAGCTTTTTATCAAGCGTATGCAGCTGTCTGCTCAGGTGGCGCAGTATAAGGCTGAGCACAATATGCAGATTTATGTGCCCTCTCGCGAGCGTGCCATTCTGCAGCGCGTGGGCGATCAGGCAAGTGCTCTGGGCGGCGATGAGATGGATGAGTACACCCGGCTTCTCTATCATACCATTTTTGATCTGAGCCGTGCCTACCAGGCCCGTCTTCTGGGTAAGGACACGCCTCTGGTGGACCGTATCCGCAATGCCCGCGAAAACACCCCGAAGATCTTCCCCAAGAAGGGTATTGTTGCCTGTCAGGGCGTCGAGGGTGCCTACTCTCAGCAAGCCTGCGAAAAGATCTTCCCTTATGCCAATATCATGTATTTCCGCAACTTTGACGGCGTGTTCAACGCGGTTGAAAAGGGTCTGTGCCAGTACGGCGTTCTGCCCATCGAGAACAGCTCCCACGGCAGCGTCAACGCTGTCTATGACCTGATGCGTCAGCATAACTTCCATATTGTACGCAGCGTGAAGCTGCCCGTTCAGCATGCGCTGCTGGGTAATCCCGGCACGAAGCTCTCCGGCGTGCGTGAGATCATCTCCCACGAGCAGGGCCTGGGTCAGTGCTCCGCCTTTGTCAAGAGCCTGGGTGACGTTACGGTTACGGTCTGTGAAAATACCGCCGTGGCGGCAAAGCTTGTCTCCGAGTCCGGTCGTACGGATATCGTGGCGATCTCTTCCTACAACTGCGCCGAGCTCTACGGCCTGGAGGTTGTTGCCGAGCATATCCAGAACAGCGAGAATAACTTCACCCGCTTCATCTGTATCGCCAAGGATATGGCCATCTATCCCGGCGCCAATCGCATCAGCATCATGTTCACCCTGCCCCATCAGCCCGGTGCGCTGTACCGCATGATCGCCCGGTTCTTCGCTATGGGTCTCAATATTGTCAAGCTCGAGAGCCGTCCCATCGCCGGACGCGACTTTGAGTTCATGTTCTACTTTGACCTGGAAGCTTCCGCTTATTCCGACGAGGCCATCCGTCTGCTGGGTGAGCTGGAAAGCGGCAGCGAGCAGTTTGCATTCCTGGGCTGCTTCTCCGAGGTGTAAGGAGCGGAAACAATGAGTTATCTGGAAGAGGCGAGAGCGCGTTTTGCAGAGGATCTCTTCGCCACCGAGGCGACGGGGATTGTCATCGAGGAGGCCGACGTCAATTACGCAAAATGCCGCCTGACCATCCAAAAGAAGCATCAGAACGCGGCGGGCGCCGTCATGGGCGGCGCAATCTATACGCTGGCAGATTTTACTTTTGCGGTGGCTGCCAATACCGGCAATCCTCTGACCGTTTCCCAGACGGGTACCGTGACCTATCTGGGCGGCGCGAAGGGAAAAGAGCTCATTGCCGAGGCAAAATGCGTCAAATCAGGCCGCAGCACCTGTTTTTTCCTCATTGAAGTGAAGGATGAGCTGGGAACGCTGGTGGCAAACGTGGGTATTTCCGGATTCCGGAAAGTCGGATAAAGTTTTGAAAGTATACCGTGAAGCAGGGGACTTGCCCCGGTTTCACGGTATACTTTTTTCATAAATGGAAAATATCTGTCCGATTTGTACTTGAAATTATGGCCCGGCTGTGGTTTAATGGTTCTATACAGACAGGAGGTTTAAAGTGCGTGACTGAGAAAGAACGTTGTTTTGCCTATCTTGACGGTCGTCTTGCTGACTTTGCCGCTCTGAGCGACCAGGTCTGGGAATATGCCGAGACGGCATTTCATGAAGATAAATCTGCCGAGGTGCTGGCTGCCGCACTGGAAGCGGAAGGCTTTACCGTAGAGCGCGGCGTTGCCGGTATTTCGACTGCATTCACAGCGACGTGGGGTTCCGGCAAGCCTGTGATCGGCTTCCTGGGAGAGTACGACGCCCTGTCAGGCCTTTCTCAGGTCGGCGGCGAGACACAGCATAATCCGATACAGGCCGGTGCTCCCGGTCACGGCTGCGGCCATAATCTGCTGGGCGCAGGTTCTCTGGCAGCGGCTGTTGCCACCCGCCGTGCCATGATCGAGGGCAGACGCTCCGGTACGCTGATTTACTTCGGCTGCCCTGCCGAGGAAGGCGGCTCCGGAAAGACGTTCATGGCCCGTGAAGGTTTGTTTGACAGCCTGGATGCAGCGCTTGCATGGCATCCCAGCGCGGGATGCCGCGTATCTACCGAAGAATCGCTGGCCAATTATCAGGTGCTTTATCGTTTCTACGGCAAGGCTGCCCATGCGGCAGGTGATCCCTTCCGCGGACGTTCGGCGCTGGATGCAGTGGAGCTGATGAATACCGGCGTGCAGTATCTGCGTGAGCATATCCCGTCTACGGCCCGCATTCATTACGCCATCACCGATACCGGCGGCTATTCGCCCAACGTGGTGCAGGCATACGCCTCTGTGCTTTACCTGATGCGTATGGCCCATGTGGAAGAGCTGCCGGAGCTCTATGAGCGTGTAAATGATATTGCAAAGGGTGCGGCTCTTATGACCGGTACCCGCGTGGAGATCGATTTCATCAAGGCGTGCTCGGATCTGGTCAATAACTGGCCGATGAACCGGCTTGTGCAGCTCAATCTGGAGCTGGTCGGCGGCGTCAAAGCCACTGAAGAGGAAAAAGCTTTCGGTCGTGAGCTGAGAAAGAGCTATACCGACGAGGACGGAGAGCCCTATAACGAGGATATTTCGCCTCTTGCGGAGGCAGCCTCCACCGGCGGCGGCTCCACCGATATCGGTGACGTCAGTAAGATCTGTCCGACGGGCTATGTCTATATGTCCACCAAGCCCATCGGCACACCCGGTCATAGCTGGCAGACCAATACCTGCGGCAAGACTTCCTATGCCCATAAGGGCATGATTGCCGCGGCTAAGGTGATGACCGGAACCGCTCTGGATCTGATTGACCATCCCGAACTCATCGAGGAGATGTGGCGCGTGCACCGCGAGGAGCAGCCGCCCTATGTCTGCCCGATTCCCGGTGATGTCCAGCCCCGTCCGATTACCAATCTGCGCTGATTTCGTCCAAAGGACGTATTCATACAATTACAGGAGGATATTTTCATGCTGAAAATTGCTTTTGCAGGTTTCCGTCACGGTCATATCAACGGTCTGTATATGCAGGCTGTGGAGAATCCCGAAGTCGAGATCGTCGGCGCGTTCGAAGCCGATGATGCGGCCCGTACTGCCGTTGCCGAAAGCCTTGGCGTTAACTTTAATTATGACTGCTATGATAAGCTCCTGGCTGAGTCCGGCGCCGACGTCATTGCCATCGGCGACTACTTTGGTATCCGCGGCAGCCGCGCCATCGCTGCCCTGAAGGCCGGCAAGCATGTCATCGCCGACAAGCCCCTGTGCACCAGCCTCGCTGAGCTCGATGAAATTGAGAAGCTCAGCGCCGAGAAGGGCCTGAAGGTCGGCTGCATGCTTGATCTGCGTCTGTCTGCCTGGGTGCAGCCCGTGCGCAATTTCATCCTGGAAGGTAAGCTTGGTGAGGTCCATAACATCTGCTTCACCGCTCAGCATCCCCTCAACTACGGTACCCGTGCTTCCTGGTACTTCGAAGACGGCAAGCAGGGCGGCACCATCAACGATATCGCCATCCACGGCATCGATATCATTCCCTACCTGACCGGCCTGAAGTTTGCAAAGATCAATGCAGCCCGCTGCTGGAATGCTTTTGCCACCAAGGAGCCCAATTTCAAGGATGCCGGTATGTTCATGGTCGAGATGTCCAACGGCGCCGGTCTCATGGCCGACGTGACCTATGCCGCGCCTTCCAGCTGCGGCTTCAAGCTGCCCTATTACTGGCGCTTCACTATCTGGGGCGAGAAGGGCGTCATGGAGTTTGGCGGCAACCTCGATCCGCAGATCACCGTGGCGCTGGAAGGCGGCGACGGCCCGATCATCCTGCCTGTGGACGATGCTCCCCGCGGAAAGATCCTGGATTACTTTATGGATGAGCTCGCCGGCAAGGCCACCGATCTCAACACTGCTGTGGTGCTGGAATCCTCCCGCGTCGCGCTGGAAATTCAGGCTGCGGCCGACCGCGCCTGAGTGCAGCAGGTCTTTACAGTAAATGCGATCATCAAAGCCCGGGAAACGGCAAGTTTCCCGGGCTTCTTTGGACAGAACGTTTGTACCATATGCGCGGCGGGGCGTGGAATCTGTGTATAAAAGCTGTTGCAATAACGCCGCAGATTTGTTATAATATCTCTGATAAAGTAATTCATAATGCCCTCTCTGCCCATCGGGGGAATTTACCGCTTTTTGGCGGCATACGGCGGATACCGGACCGGATCGGCGGGGGAGGGAAGCACTGCAGACAGGAGATATTCATGGACAAAAACCAAACATGCTTTCGGACCGTGATCGGCGGTCAGGCGCTCATCGAAGGTATCATGATGCGCGGCCCGGACAAGAGTGCAACCGTTGTGCGCAAGCCCGATAAAACCATGGTAACCACCACCCGTCCTCTGCGCTCGGGTAAGGATAAGCCTGCCATCCTCAAGTGGCCCTTCATTCGCGGCGTCTATAACTTTGCGGGAGCCATGAAGGACGGCGTCAAGGAGCTTTTTTACTCCGCTGATGTTGCCTTTGAAGAGCCGGATGATGCACCGCAGGGGTTCTGGGAGAAGAAGCTGGGCAAGAAGCGCGTGGACGACATTGCGATGGGTATTTCGGGAATCCTCGGCATTGCCATCCCGGTGGTGCTCTTCTTTATCCTGCCCACACTGCTGGCAGGCTTCCTCGATGATTCCATCGGCACCGGTGTTCTGCGAAATCTCATCGAGGGACTTATCCGCATCATTATCTTCATCATCTTCATGTTCTCCGTGTCCCGCACCAAGGATATTCAGCGCACGTTTGAGTATCATGGCGCCGAGCACAAGAGTATTCACTGCTACGAGAGCGGGAAAGAACTGACGGTTGAAAATGTGCAGTCCTTCCCGAAGGAGCATCCCCGCTGCGGCACGAGCTTTCTGCTGGTGGTTATGGTCATCAGTATCCTCGTGTTTTCCTTCATCGAGGTAAGCTCGCCCTTGTGGCGTGTGGTCATCCGACTTGCGCTGCTGCCGGTGGTGGTGGGTATCAGCTACGAATGCAACCGCTGGATTGGCCGCCATGACAATGCCTTCACCCGCATCGTGCGCGCTCCCGGTCTGCTCATGCAGCATCTGACCACCCGTGAACCCGACGACAGCATGGTGGAAGTGGCGATTACGGCCCTGAAAGCTGTCATTCCCGAAGAGGAGGGCAGCGATAAATGGTAAAAACCTATAAGGAACTCTATGATTACGCCTATGAACCGTTGGCGCATCTGAACATGGCGGATCTGGAGGCGCGCGAACTGGTGGCGCTTGCCGCACGCCTTTGCGGCGCGCAGGAGGATGCTGACAGCGTACGCAAAAAGCGTTCCTCCAATGCCCCTGACGCAGCCTACGATACGCTGACACAGCTGCTGGAAAAGCGTCTGTCCGGCATGCCGCTTGCCTATCTGCTGGGCGAGTGGGATTTCTACGGTATCACGCTGCGCGTGACGCCTGCGGTGCTTATTCCGCGCTCCGATACGGAGGATGTGGTGGAATACGCCATCGGTGAGATTGAAAAGCGCGGCGCAAAGCGGATTCTCGACCTGTGCTGCGGCTCAGGCTGCATCGGCATTGCGGTGCTGGACTCCTGCGAGGATACGACGGTGTGCTTCGGCGATATCGAAGAGGATGCACTGGCGATCACCCGCGAGAATGTTGAATACTACAAGCTGCAGGATCGCGCCGAGGTGCGAGAACTGGATGCGCTGGACGAACCGCCGGCGGATCTGGGGCAGTTTGATATGATTATCACAAATCCCCCCTACATCAGCTCCGACGAGATGGCGGTGCTGGACGTGGAAGTGGCGGCGTTTGAACCGTCAACGGCCCTTTATGGCGGCTACGACGGACTGAATTTCTACCGCACGATCTCGGCGTGGTGGAAGGATGCGGTGGTGCCCGGCGGCATGATTGTTGCCGAATGCGGCGCGACGCAGGCCCATGAAGTGGCGCAGCTCTTTGAGAAAAACGGCTGGATTGAAGTAGAAATCGGTCATGACCTGGCGGAACATGAACGCTATGTCCGCGCAGTCAGACCTGTGGATTGAAAGGCTGGGAATCAGAATGGCTGAGAGAAAGAAAAGCAGTGAAATCGGTTATGTTCAGGTAGAAGACAAGAAGAAAGCGCTGGAAAACGCGCTGGCGCAGCTCGAACGCTCCTATGGTAAGGGCGCGATCATGCGTCTGGGCGACAATTTGAATATGAACGTGGAGGCCATTTCCACGGGTTCTCTGTCTTTGGATATTGCTCTGGGTATCGGCGGCGTGCCCCGCGGCCGTATCGTGGAGATCTACGGTCCCGAAGGTTCCGGTAAGACGACGCTTGCGCTGCAGGTTGTGGCCTCTGCCCAGAAGATGGGCGGAGAGGCGGCCTTCATCGACGCCGAGCATGCGCTGGATCCGGTCTATGCCAAGGCTCTGGGTGTTGACATCGACTCGCTCCTCGTCTCTCAGCCGGATAACGGTGAGCAGGCGCTGGAGATTACCGAAGCTCTGGTGCGCTCCGGCGCGCTGGACGTGGTCGTCGTGGACTCCGTTGCAGCCCTTGTTCCCCGTACCGAAATCGAAGGCGAGATGGGCGATACCTATGTCGGCCTGCAGGCGCGTCTGATGTCTCAGGCACTGCGTAAGCTCACCGGCGCCATCGCCAAGACCAACTGCATCGTTATCTTTATCAACCAGCTGCGTGAGAAGATCGGCGGCATGAGCTACGGCGGTCCTTCCGAAACCACCACCGGCGGTCGTGCGCTGAAATATTACGCCAGTGTCCGTATTGATATCCGCCGTACCGAATATGTTAAGTCCGGCGGCGAAAATATCGGTAACCATGTCAAGATCAAGGTCGTCAAGAATAAGGTGGCGCCTCCCTTCCGCATTGCCGAGTGCGATATCATCTACGGTGAGGGTATCTCCAAGCAGGCAGAGCTCATTGATATGGGTCTCAACTACGGCTTTGTGCAGAAGAGCGGTTCCTGGTTTGCCATGGACGGTGAGCGTCTGGGTCAGGGTCGTGAAAAGGCCATTCAGTTCATGAAGGACAATCCCGATGTGGCCGAATCCCTGCGTGAGCGCATTCTGGCTGCTGCCACCAAGCATACAGAGGATGCACCGGCTGAAGAGCCCATTGCCGAGATCAAGCCCGTGAGCGTCGATGCCGACGACTTCATGGAGGACGATGAGCAGTAAGTCCTCTCCCGAAGGACGCGAAAGGCCATCGGCTTATGCCGCGGCTCTGCGGCTGCTGTCGGCAAGAGCGCAGTCCCGGCGGGAGCTCTACGATAAACTGATTGCGAAAGACTATACACCCGAAGAAGCACAGGACGCGGTGAACCGCTGTGTGGATGCGCATTTTCTGGACGATGAGCAGTATGCACAGAGTCTGGTCAGACGCTATGGCAGCCGATACGGAAAACGCGCGGTTGCCGCGCAGCTTGCGCAGCACGGAATCGACCGGGAAACGGCGGAGGCTGTGCTGGAAAGCTGGGAATCGCCGGATGCGGACGATATGCTCAGACGGCTTCTGCGGGGGAAAACCGATGAAGCCAGTCTGCGCCGCGCAACGGCGGCGCTTTACCGCCGGGGATTCTCCGGCGAACAGATCCGCAGTGCGGCCCAACGCTTTCGGGAGGATTTTCCCGAAGAAACGGAGACATAAACCATGACGACGAAGAAATTTACCCTGCAGTCCCTGGGATGCGCCAAGAATCTCATGGATGCCGAGCAGATGCTTGCAAAGCTGTTTGAAGCAGGTTACGAATTTGTGGAAGACCCCGACGAGGCCGATGTGGCCATCGTCAACACCTGTTCCTTCATCGAGGATGCGAAGAAGGAATCCATCGAGACGATTCTTGAGCTTGCCGAGTGCAAAAAGACCGGCGCACTGGTCGCGCTGGTGATCACCGGCTGTATGGCTGAGCGTTATAAGGAAGAAGTGCTCAAGGAGATCCCCGAGGCCGACGCTCTGGTGGGTACGGCGAGCTTTCTCAACATCGTGCAGGTCTGTGATACGCTGCTGGAGACCGCCGAGCAGGGCAAGATGGAAAAGCTGATGTGCTTTGATGACATCAATACCGTGCTGCCCGAATCTCCCCGTATGCAGACTACCCCTGCCTATACCGCTTACCTCAAGATCGCCGAAGGCTGTGACAATCACTGTGCCTACTGCGTGATTCCGTCCCTGCGCGGCCGCTACCGCAGCCGTAAGATGGAAGCGCTGCTGGCGGAGGCGAAGGTTCTGGCCGAAAACGGTGTCAAGGAGCTCATCATCATCGCGCAGGACATCACCCGCTACGGTATTGACCTGTACGGTGAGCACAAACTGCCCGAGCTTCTGCGTGAGCTTGCCAAAATCGAGGGTATTCGCTGGATCCGCCTGCATTATCTCTATCCCTCCGACATCACCGAGGAACTCATCGACGTCATTGCCACCGAACCCAAGGTGCTGCACTATCTGGATGTGCCGATTCAGCACTGTAATGACCGCATTCTCGCCTCTATGAACCGCCGCGATACCAAGGCTTCCATCGAGGATACCATCAAGCGTCTGCGCAAGCGCATTCCCGACCTTATCCTGCGCACCAGCCTCATCGCGGGTCTGCCCGGTGAGACCGAGGAAGAGTTTGCCGAGCTTGCCAATTTCATCGAAAAGCAGAAGTTTGACCGCCTCGGCGTGTTCCCGTATTCTCAGGAAGAGGGCACTCCCGCGGCTGAAATGGACGGTCAGATAGAGGAAGATGTCAAGGTCAAGCGTGCCGAGACCCTGATGAAGGTGCAGGAGCGCGTGACTGCCCGCCGCAACGTGCGTGCGCTGGGTACCGTGCGCGAAGTGCTGGTGGAAGGCTATGACCGCGCCGGCGGCTGCTACTTTGGCCGTTCCTACGGCGAAAGCCCGGATATTGACGGCAAGATTTTCTTCATGAAGCCCGAGAAAAACCGTCCCAACGACGGCGACTTTGTGAAAATCCGCATCATTGAGGATCTGGACGGCGATCTCGTCGGTGAATTGGTGGAAGAGGCATGAAAAACGGCGGTTCCCGTATGACTCTGCCCAATATGCTGACGATTGTGCGCATTGTACTGGTGCCGGTTTATATGTTTCTGGCGCTCAAAGGTACGATCGGTACGGATTGGGCCGCGTTTCTGGCATTTTTGCTGGCATCCATCACCGATAAGCTGGACGGCTATCTTGCCAGAAAAAACAATCAGATCACCTCTTTTGGCAAGATCATGGATCCGCTGGCGGATAAGCTGCTGGTGACGGCAGCGCTGCTGATCTTTCTGCAGCAGGGCCGCATCGGCGTTGCACCCGTGACGATCATCATCGCCCGTGAATTTGCCGTGTCCTCCCTGCGTGTCGTCGCAATGGGCGAGGGCAAGCTCATGGCCGCCGGATGGTCCGGTAAGCTCAAGACCGCGGCGCAGATGGTGGTCATCTGCGTGATGATGGGTCTGCCGCTGCTGGGATTGCCCCTGCCGCTGGTGATGGAGCATATCCTGGGCTGGGCGCTGGCGCTGATCACCCTCTGGTCCGGCATTGATTATTTCTGGTCCAACCGCTCCCTGATTAAAACAGGAATCGATAAATAAGGAGTTTTTGTTATGCAGCTCTATAACAGCCTTTCTCATACAAAAGAAGAATTTGTCCCCAACGTGCCCGGTAAGGTCGCCATGTATACCTGCGGCCCCACCGTTTACCACTATGCCCATATCGGCAACCTGCGCTCCTACATCTGCGAGGACGTGCTGGAGAAGTACCTGCGCTACGCCGGTTACGACGTCAAGCGTGTTATGAACATCACCGACGTCGGCCATCTTTCCAGTGACGCCGATACCGGCGAGGATAAGATGCTCAAGGGCGCCCGCCGTGAGAAAAAGACCGTCATGGAAATTGCGGCCTTCTATACCGATGCCTTCTTCTCCGACTGCAAGAAGCTCAACATCAAGCGTCCCGACGTGGTCGAGCCCGCTACCAACTGCATCGCAGAGTACATCGATCTGGTGAGCACCCTGCTGGAGAAGGGCTATGCCTATATTTCCGAGGGCAACGTGTACTTTGATACTTCCAAGCTGGATGAATACTATGTGTTCAATAAGCATGAGAAGGAAAACCTGATGTCCGGCGTGCGTGAAGGCGTTGAGGAAGACGTCTCCAAGCGTAATAAGGAAGACTTCGTGCTGTGGTTCACCAAGTCCAAGTTCGAGGATCAGGAGCTCAAGTGGGACAGCCCCTGGGGTCTGGGTTATCCCGGCTGGCACATTGAGTGCTCCGGCATCAGCATGAAGCATCTGGGCGAGTATCTGGATATCCACTGCGGCGGTATCGACAATGCTTTCCCCCATCATACCAACGAAATTGCCCAGAGCGAA
This sequence comes from Oscillospiraceae bacterium, assembly GCA_015067675.1. GTDB lineage: Bacteria > Bacillota > Clostridia > Oscillospirales > QAMX01 > SIG502. The sequence goes on along the minus strand of SVMB01000006.1, from coordinate 2,246 downwards.
GCCTATATCGGCCATAAGTGGTGCAACTACTGGTTCCACGTCATGCATCTGCTCACCGGCGACGGCAAGATGAGCAAGTCCAAGGGCGAATTCCTAACCGTCTCCCTGCTGGAGAGCAAGGGTTATAATCCTCTGGCCTATCGTCTCTTCTGCCTGCAGTCCCACTATCGCCGTCCGCTGCAGTTCAGCTACGAGATTCTCGACAATGCCACCGCCACCTACAATAAGCTCATTGAGCGTATTGCCGCCCTCGAGCCCGGTAAGGGTGAGCTGGATGAGGCAGGTATGGATGCCCAGCGCGCGGGCTTCAAGGCCGCGATGGACAACGACCTCAACACCTCTCTTGCGCTGACTGCCGTTTACGATCTGCTGAAATCTTCTCTGAGCGACGCTGCCAAGTTTGCGCTCATTGCCGAGTTTGATACCGTGCTGTCCCTTGACCTCTGCGAGGCTGCTGCGAAGCTCCGCGAGGAGCGCAATGCGGCTCACGCCGAGGAGGATGCCGCCATCATCGCCATGATCGAGGCCCGTACCGCTGCCAAGAAGGCCAAGAATTACGCCGAGGCCGACCGCATCCGCAACGAACTCAAGGAGCAGGGCATCATCCTTGAGGATACCGCCCAGGGCGTCAAGTGGCGCCGCGCGTAAGCGTTGGATAAGAACAGGAGACTGTTTTGCTGGGATTATGTGAAGGGCTCCGGAAACTGCCGGAGCTGGAAACACTCTTAAAAAAGATCGGGGAGGGGACAGTGACCGCCGTCGGCGGCCTGTCCCTGCCCCATAAGGCACACTTCATTGCAGCCGTCCGGCGTTTCACCGGACGGCCTTTGGTCGTGCTGTGCGCCGATGAAACCGCCTGTCGCCGCATGGCGGCGGACGTGCAGGCGCTGTCCGGTGAGGATGTGCTGAATCTTCCTTACCGTGAGTGCATGTTCCATAACGTGGAATCGGCGTCCCGCGAGTGGGAGCTTGCGCGCCTGCGGGCATTTCATGAGCTGAGCATGGGTCACGCGGGCATCGTGGTCACAACCCCCGATGCACTGCTTCTGCGCACCATGCCGGAGGAAACCCTGAAAGCGCATACGCTGCGCCTTAAAGTCGGGGAGCAGCATGAACTGCGGGAACTGTCGGCGCGCCTGAATGCCGCCGGATATCTGCGCTGCGACCGTGTGGAAGGCGTAGGACAGTATGCCCTGCGCGGCGGTATTCTCGATGTCTTTTCACCTGCCTATGACAGTCCCGTGCGTGTGGATTTCTTCGATGATGAGATCGACGCCATGGGACTTTTTGACCCGGAAAGCCAGCGCCGCACCGAGAACATTCAGTCGGCGGATATTCTGCCTGCCGGTGAGGTGCTGTGTGACGCGGCTCCCGACGGAAAGGACGGCCTGATTGCCAAAATCCGTAAGCTTGCGGATGCGGCGTCCCGCCGCAAGAAAGCGCCGGAGGCGCTGGAGAAGAACCTGCGTGCCGATGCTGAACGTCTGCAGGAGCAGGGGAGTCTGCCCAGCATCGACCGGTATCTGGAACTGATTTACCCCGACAAGACGGCGGCATTTGCCTATCTGCCGGACAATGCCGTGTGGTTTCTGGATGATGCAGGACGCGTCAAGGAACGTGCGAAGGGCTTTGCCTGGCAGATGGAGGAAGATATCCGAAGCCTTCTGGAGGCGGGAACCTTAGGCCCTGATCAGACGGATCTTGCCTGGGAGTATGATGAGCTCTGCGCAAAGCTGGCAGCACGTTCGACGGTGCTGCTGGAGACCTTTATCAGCGCACAGCTGGATCCCAAACCCAAGAGCCTGCTCACCGTGATGTGCAAACAGCTGCCCAGCTACGGCGGGAGCCTCGAGACTGCGGTGCAGGACGTGGAGCATTACCGCAGGGACGGTTATACGATCATTCTGCTGGCAGCCACCGAGCGGCGTGCTCAGGGACTGCAGAATATGATCGACGGCTCAAGCCTTGACTATGCGCTGGGTACGCTGCCGCCGGCGGGTGTTGTGACCATTGCCGTGGGCAATCTTTCCGGCGGTATGGAATACCCCGGCGTGAAGCTGGCGGTGATTACCGAGGGTCAGATTCTGGCCGAGAGTACCCGCAAGAAGAAGGAAAAGCGCAAAAAGTCAAACCGTGAGCAGATTCAGTCCTGGCAGGATCTGTCGGTGGGCGATCTGATCGTTCACGATCTGCATGGTATCGGACGCTTTGTGGGCATTGAAAAAATCAAGACCGACAACGGCGTG
>SVMB01000112.1 GCA_015067675.1 Oscillospiraceae bacterium | reverse complement strand
CATGAACCTGACCATGATTCAGGGCATCGTGCCCTATAATTTCATGAGCCGCTGGTACCGCCACCGGGTCAGCACCGTGCGTCCGCCGGAGGACATCGGCTACGACGGCGTTGCCGGGCTGATCTCTCTTCTGGAGCAGGACATTGCCCGGGTGGGTCTGCAGCTGCACGCGCTGGGTCACTGCTACCAGACCGAGCCCTACGGGCTGCACTATCAGACCTCGTCTGACCGGTATCCGCTGCCCGACCGGGTGCGCCGCGCACTGGCGCAGGTAGGCGGCGAGCGCCGGTTCCGGGGCTCCCCGTCCTGGACGCAGCTTTGCATAGGCAATGAGGACGTACTGCGCGAGCAGGTACAGTGGCTGGCGGACTATGCCCAGAGAAAGCCCTGGATCAACTTCCTGCACGTCTGGCTGGGCGACGGCATCAACAATCACTGCGAGTGTCCGCTGTGTCTGCCCCACCATCCCTCGGATCTGTATGTGAAGATGCTCAACATGCTGGATGCGGAGCTGACCCGCCGGAACATTGCCACGCGGCTGGTGTTCATTTCCTACACCGACACCCTCTGGGCGCCGACGAAGGAACGGCTCCGCAACCCAAAGCGCTTCCTCTTCTGCACAGCCCTGGGCGACCGCGACTACGGCGTCCCCTACGACGACACCCCCTGCGACGCTCCCATCCCCGCATGGGAGCGCAATCACTTCAACGCCGGCGGCGGCTTCCCCCTGCGCCGGAAGATGCTGCGGGAGTGGCAGAAGCAGGTGGATGTGCCCATGTTTGCCTTTGAGTACCACTTCTACACCGATCACTACAACGATCCCACGGAGCTTGAGATCGCGGAGAACTACTACGCCGACCTCCATCAGCTGCGCAGCCTGGACTTTGACGGCATGATGAACTGCCAGACTCAGCGCTGTGCTCTCCCCACAGCCTTTGCCGTGATGCTCTGCGGCGAATCTCTGTTTGACCTGAACCGTTCCTACGAATCCCTGCGGGATTCCTACTTTGCCGCTGCCTTCGGAGAAAACTACCGCTTCGTGCTGGACTATCTCACCGGACTGCGGGAGCGCTTTGTTCCCCGCAGCCTGCGCAAAAACGTCAGCATCGACTCCGGTGCCGCCGTCGCCTCCGACGATGCCGTTCGCTACTGGCGGGATGACCCGGATGCCGCCGCCCGGTTTGCCTCAATTCCGGCCTGGATCGATGCGCATCTGGCACAGATTGCCGCCGGTGAGCAGCTGGAAGCGCCCTGTCACGCCCGGTCCTGGAAGCTGCTGGGCATTCACGCGGATTTCTGCCGCCGGCTTGCAGGGGTACTGGAGCTGGGCGCCGCCGGAGACATGGACAGTGCACGCCGCGCCTATGATGCGCTGATTCACTGGCTGTCCGTTCGGGAGCCGGAAATGGAATATGAGTTTGATCTGTACCTGTTCAATCAGCTCTACACGGCAAAACTGAACTGATCCCCGCGGTTTGAACCCGATTCTCACCTGAATTCATATTTATGCAGCTTCTTCCGGTATTTCCCAGATACCGGAAGAAGCTGTTAAGAAGTGTAAAGAATACCTAAAACAAGCTTGAAAAGCGCCCGTATTTCGGTTTCTTGCTCATTGAAAAAGCTCCGGCTGTTTTGTATTATTATGACAGCGTCCCCAAATTTTTTATGGAGGTTGACCACCATGAAGACCACGCTCAAGAAAGCCCTGTCCCTGGTTCTGGCTCTGACGCTGGCCCTGTCCTGCATGGCGACTCTCGCCATGGCTCTGGATACCGCCACCCTGTCTGCCACTGCCATCAGCGTTGACGGCGAAGCCGTTGATGCCACCGTCTACACCATCGACGGTGCCCAGTACGTCAAGCTGCGCGACATCGCCGCTGCCCTTGACGACACCGACGCCCGTTTCAACATCGACTATGACGCCGCCGAGCGCGCCGTCATCCTGACCCCCGGCATGGACTACGCCGCTGTGGGCGGTGAACTGACCGCTGCCGGCGCCGAGACCGCCGCTTACATCGTCAGCGCCGACAAGTTCTATCGTGTCAACGAGAAGATCGACATCGCCCTGTACAAGATCGCCGGCAACAACTACGTTGCTCTGGCTGACTTTGCCGCTTACATCGACGCCACCGTCGAGGGCACCAACATCGTCACCAAGGAAGCCGCTCCCGAAGTTCCCGTCTACGACGAGGAGACCGCTCTGGGCATCATCAGCGCCATGACCTCTGAGCTGCGCGCTCTGGTCGAGGCTGCCGACATCGCCAAGGAAACCGTCATCGGCGGCAACACCTACTACGAAGGCACCCTCAACGGCGTCAAGGTCGTCATGGTTAAGGGCGGCGTCGGCAAGACCCTGGCCGCTTCCTGCACCCAGACCCTGATCAACGTCTTTGACGTGGGCGGCATCGTCTTCACCGGCATCGCCGGCGGCGTCGGCGACGAGACCAAGGTTATGGATATGGTTATTGCCACCGAGCTTGTCCAGCACGACTACGGCGATGAGACCAACGACGGCTTCATCTGGGAAGGCTCCGCCGGTATTGACAAGGAAACCGGTATGATCCCCGTTGATGAGACTCTGTCCGCCATGGCTTACGAGTCTGCCGTCGAGATCCTGGGCGAGGACAACGTCCATCAGGGCGTTATCGCCACCGGCGACCAGTTCATCGCCAGCGAATCCTATGTTGCCGAGCTTCAGGAGAAGTTCAACGCTCTGGCCTGCGAGATGGAAGGCGCCGCTGTCGCCCGCATCGCTGCCCAGTACAACGTTCCCTGCGCGGTTCTGCGCTGCATGTCTGACAAGGCCGACGGTCTTGCCCACGACTCCATCGCTTTCAACGGCGCCAAGGCTGCCGATACCTCTGCCAACGTTCTGATGGACATGCTGTCCACCATCGCCGAGACCCAGCTCGACCTGGTCGAGGATTCCGCCGAAGTCATCGGCGACACCACTCCCCGTACCGCCATCATCAGCGCCATGTCCTCTGAGCTCAAGGCTCTCGTCGAGGCCGCCGACATCGAGAAGGAAGTCGTCCTGGGCGACTGCACCTTCTACCTTGGCAACCTCAACGGTGAGGATGTTGTCATGGTCAAGGCCGGTGTCGGTAAGGTTCTGGCCGCTTCCGGCACCGCTGCCCTCATCAACAACTTCAACGTCAAGTCCGTCATCTTCACCGGCATCGCCGGCGGCGTCGGCGACGAGACCAAGGTTATGGATATGGTCATCGGCACCGGCCTGGTCATCCACGACTACGGCGACGAGACCAACGACGGCTTCATCTGGGAAGGCTCTGCCGGTGTTGACACCGAGACCGGTCTGATCCCCGTTGACGAAGAGCTGTCCGCCATCGCTTATGCCTCTGCCGTCGAGATCCTGGGCGAGGAGAACGTCCATCAGGGCGTCATCGCCACCGGTGACCAGTTCATCGCCAGCGAGAGCTACGTTGCCGAGCTGCAGGAGAAGTTCGACGCTCTGGCCTGCGAGATGGAAGGCGCCTCTGTTGCCCGCGTCTGCGCCCAGTACGGCGTTGACTGCGCGGTTATCCGCTGCATGTCCGACAAGGCCGACGGTCTTGCCCACGACTCCATCGCCTTCAACGGCGGTGCTGCCGCTGACACCTCTGCCAGCGTCATCATCGACATGATGGCTGAAATCGCTGCCTAAGATACATACAGACAACAAGCCCGGGGTGAAGCATCCGCTTCACCCCGGGTTCTGGTTTTCCCATCATCAAGAAATGAGGTAGTGCCCATGCCTGTACTGAAATTTTCACCTGCCTGCGATTTTTCCGTCATCCCGTATCTGCCTCTCAATGCAGGCGAGCCCGCCGAGCTGCGCTTCCAGATCAAAAACACCTCCGATATCACCCTGACCGGCTCCGTGCGCCTGTATGAGATTGGAAATCACGAACACCCTCTGCTGCAGGAGGACGGCGTGACCTTTCCCGCCGGGGGATACCGTTTTTGCCGGGCCGTCGCAATGTTTTCCGAGGGTGAGCACCAGCTGATTCTTGCCTGGAAAGCAGACGGCGAGAATGTATTTCACTCTGCCGATATCACCGTCACCGCCAACCCCGGTCATCGGGCGGCAGTTTCCGGCTCTTTTCTGATGCTGTATGCCGACATCCGGGGCACACTGCTGCAGGATATGACCAAAGAGCAGTGGGAGCAGGTGGTGGACGCGGCAAAAGCGCTCGGGATGCGCATGCTCATCATCTTTGCAACCCTCCAGCGCGAGTTTGATGATCACGGCGACATCTGCGCCGACTACCCCTCGGACCTCTTCCCGCGGGCGAAGATGCGCACCGACGCCATCGCGGCGATTCTGCGCAGGGCAGAACAAAACGGCCAGCAGGTCATGATCGGCCTTGCCCATCCTTTCGTGCGTACCCCGGCCAACGTAAAAAACGTCATGGAGGAGCTTTATGCCCTCTACGGCGGCTCCCCCGCATTCTACGGTTGGTACAGCTCCTACGAGGTCAATATGGGTCGGCACTTTAACGACGAAACATGGGCGCGGTGGAAGCATGAGTGGGCGGTGATTCGCGAGACAGCCAACCGTCTCTCGCCGGTAAAGCCCATTATGACCTCGCCCTTCTGCATCAACGAGCGCAACACGGCGGACATGGATGAGACATTTCTTGAAAATCTGCGCACCGGGCAGATCCCTGTGGACATCCTGATGCCGCAGGATATGAACGGTCACGTGATGACCGGGCCCAACCGGGGTTATCTGACGCCTGACGAGTCGGGCAGGATGTATGCGCTGCTGGCGCCCGTGTGCCGGGAAGGCAGCGTGCATCTGTGGGCCAACTGTGAGGCATTTGACTTCGACGCCGCCGAAAAATATCTGGTACCCAGGTACAAAAACGGCGGTCTGGAAGGAGAGCACGGCTACTTCCGGCAGCTTGAGACCGCAGCTCCCCACGTGGAGAAAGTGCTCACCTACAAAATCCCCGGTATTTTCACAGCCCCGTGGCAGACGCCGCGCCTCGGCGGCGAGGATGCCGTGGAGATGTATGAAAAATGCCGTCAGCGCTGGATGCAGATGGAGTAACAAATCGCATTCGAGAAAAGACCGTGAATCTGTCAGGTGTTCACGGTCTTTTTGCTGTGTTTTTGATAAAACGAAGCTCAGTCAAGCTGACCGATCCACTCCCGGGTAATGTCCACGGCGCTCAATCCCAGGTCGGCGATGCAGTTGGAGCAGAGGATGATGCCCTCGATCTCGCCGGTAGCCATCTTTTCACCCACGAAGTCCAGCTGGCGGCGCATCAGTTCATCCGACAGCACACACTTGTTGCCGTAGTCGTACATATAAACGCCCAGCATCATCCGGCCGCCGTCCACGATTTCCCGCATCTTCTCAAAATGCGCCTGACGCCGGGGCAGATTGTCTGCGCCGTACCAGGTCCAGAAGGTGGTCACGTCAAACAGGCGCGCACGGGATTGGATGGGCTTTTCCAGATCCCGCTCGTAGATCACCGACCAGAGTTCAAGCTTCCGGTCCAGGGTATTGTGCAGCCGGTCAACAAAGCCTTCCAGGACCTCCGGAGGAAAGGCTTTCATGCGGGCTTCGCTGATAAAATCATCCATGACCGCGCTGACGATGCGGTGATCGTCCTTTGCCAGAGTGAGAATCGGCTCCATATCGTCCTTTGGCACCGCGCCGCCGGCGCCGATGAGGGACAAGCAGACCTTTTCCGCCGGTGCGCCCAGCCATTTATCCTCGAGGAAGGAGCAATCGGCCTCGCGGCTGAGCTTGACGCGGCAAAGGTTTTTGATACCGAAGTATGTAAGTCCCTCGGTGGGCGTCATTTTGTTCTCACCGGGAAGATTATAGAAAGCAGGGCTATGATGGCCGCCGGGGATCTGTCCCCAGAGCCAGATTTTATCGCGCAGACTTGACATGGCAGGCACTTCCTTTCGGTTTTTGGATAGTTTATTATACCGCGCCGTGTCCCGGCTGCGCAATGGCATTTGACGGCGAGGTTTTGGTGAATCGCGGGATTATTCTGCAAAAAAACCATCCCCCGAAGATGATTCTCCGGGGGATGGCGGGAATATAACAAATCACGCAATCAGACTGATTTTCTTTTTTGCCGTCCTCTGCCGCGCTTGATCTGTCATTCTGCTACTGCGCCGATACGGGATCATCCAGGGGCTGCTCGCCCCTTCAACCCTCGGCAGGGTCCACCGGACCCTGCACCCGTTTCTCGGCTGCGCCGCTTAGCAATTACAGGCATCATCACCTGTCATTGCATTTCGTCAGTTACGCTTACCTATAGTCGCCCAGGAATTCCGCGTTTATCGCGAACAGCTCATCGCACATATCCCGCACTTCCTCAAGGCTCAGCACCGCCGAGCACAGCGGATCCAGCGACACCGCCTGGTATACCAACGCCTTTGACTTCTCATGCCATGCCTCAACCGTCAGATCCTCAATCTGCGCCGTCAGCGATACCAGCGCCGCCGGTCCCGCAGGCAGTCTCCCCTGAAACCGTCTCTCATACCCATCCTTCGTGGCGATCACCGGGATCTCCACGCAGCACTCCGGCGGCAGATTCTCAATCGAACCGTGGTTGGGAATGTTGGCGTTGAACTCAAACGGCGTACCGTCACCAAGCCGCGCATTCAGGATGTTCGTCGCGTACTCATGACCCCGCTCCTTCACCAGCGGCGTCTCCATCCAGTACTTCCACCGGTTATCAAACCGTCCCGGATCCCGCCGCAGGTTCAGTGAAAACGCATACTCACCCGGATTCCAGTTGGCCCCCTCGGGCGAGCAAAACTTCCGGATCAGATCGGGACGCTTGCGGAACCACGGCGTGTACTCGGAATTGTGCCCCGAGGATTCCGTGACGTAGTAGCCAAAGGTCTTGAAGATCTCGTTGCGGACTTTTTCCTTGTTGTAATACTCCGGCTCCCGGATCTTCTCCCGCAGAATCGGGTACAGATCCTGTCCCTTGCAGGTCAGCTCCGTGAAGAAGGCCATGTGGTTGATACCGGCGCAGGTATACTTCACGTCGGCGTAGTCAACGCCCGCCCACTCAGCCAGCATTCTCGACGTGCCCTGCACGCTGTGGCAGAGACCGGTCACGTCCACCGATGTGTAGGTCTGCATGGCGCGGCAGAGCATCGCCATGGGATTTGTGTAGTTGAGCATGAAGGCGTTCGGGCAGATGCGCTCCATGTCCCGGCAGATGTCCACCATCAGCGGGATATTGCGCAGCGCGCGGAAGATGCCCGCTACGCTGCGGGTGTCGCCGATGTTGATGTCCACGCCGTACTTCTTGGGGATGATGATCTCATGCTGCCAGATGTCGATGTCGCCGTTAAAGACGGTGACGATGACCGCGTCCGCGCCGGTGAGGGCTTCCTCCCGGGAGAGGGTGGACTCGATGGTGAAATCGACTTCCATCTCACGCTTGATACGCTCCACGCATTCGGTGATCTTGCCCAGACGGTAGGCGTTGATGTCCATCAGGCAGATGGTCGCGTCGTGAAAGGCCGGGAAGGTGGCCAGATCCTTGACAAGACCGACGGTAAAGCCGGCGCTGCCCGCGCCGATAAAGGTGATCTTTTTCATATGAGCACTCCTTACGTCAATGTTTTGGGTGTGCGATGTTCCATGAGTCCATTATAATGGAAATTTTGCTGCAGGAAATGGAAATTCCTGCTGAATATGCAAAAAACCGTTGAAATCCTGCTGCAAAGCGGTTGACAGAGCCGGACAGGCATGCTAGGATGGGACAAAGGCGGTGAAAAAGATGCAAATCTACGACGGAAGGCGGGACAGGCCGGTGCCTGTGACCACCCACACCGTGGCGGTGGTGTCGGCCAGTCGGCGGCGCAGCCCGGACTACGACAGCATGACCCTGCGAAAGGACGGCAGGCGCGACTGGTCGCTCTTCTTCTGCGAGGCAGGCTGTCTGTATGTGGAAGATGAGCTGCTTCGCCCGGGTCAGCTCTGGATTTACCCGCCGGACGTTCCCCACAAGTACGTCACCTATCACAGAGATCAGACCGTGTACTGGTACCTGCATTTCACCGGTTCCGACGTGGCGGCCTTGATGGACGCGCTGGAAATCGGGCTGATGCGGCCCTTGGACGTCAGCAGCCGATCTACGCTTGCGCTTCTCGGACAGATTCGTGAAAGCATGCAGCACGACGACGCGGTTTCCCGGCTGTGCGCGGAGTACCGGACGCTTGCGCTGCTGGAACTGCTGGCGCCTGCGAAAATCGCCGCCGAAAAGCCCCCTTCCGGTGGCGATATCGGGAACATGATGCAGCGCGCGATGGACATGATGGAGCACTCCTTCGGTGACGAATACGACGCCGGACAGTACGCGGCGATGTTTCACATGAGCGTCAGCCGCTTCGTCCATCTGTTCCGGGAGACCTGCGGCGTGTCGCCCTACGCCTACTGCATCCGCATCCGTATGGCAAACGCCCGGGCGATGCTGGAAGAGACGGAGCTGAAGATCCGCGAGATCGCCGAACGCTGCGGCTACCGGGACGCGCTGTACTTCACGCAGGCCTTTCGCCGGAATACCGGCATGACGCCGTCTGAGTACCGTCGGGTGCGCAGGCAGGGCTTTCGCGTTACGGAGCAGTGAGCTGCTTTACAAAGATCTCCTGCCCGTTTTCAGGGGAAACCTCTCCCGTGGGGACATAGCCCATTGCCTCCCAGAAGGGCTTACCCGTGACCGGGTCGGCGGTCAGGTAGAGGTCGCGCACGCCGTCGGCCAGGAAGTGCTCTTCCAGCCGCTGCACCATTGCGCGGCCGTGACCCTGCCGCCGGAGCTCCGGCAGGACATAAAACTCCATGACATAGCCCCAGCCGGGGCGGATATACCCGCGGTGATGGGGCAGATCCACCTTGCCGTAGAGAAAGCCGACGGTCTGCCCATCCCGGGTGCACAGTTCCAGATGGCGCGCAGGTTCACCGGCTCCCTGCAGGCGCAGGATGCTTGCAATCCACTTTTCCAGCATCTCAGGCGAAAGCGGCGGCAGGCCATGTTCATCCAGTTCCCGGGAGTAGGGAACCATCAGGCGGCGAAATTCGCTGCAGGCGGCGGGATCATCGGGGGTAACGGGGACAAATTCGCGTTTACACATACTGGTTCTCCTCAAAATCATGAAAAAATAGGGGCCGCGGCTGACTGGATCAGACGCGGCCCTGCTTCATCAGAGGAAAATTGCAGCTTGGGGAACAAAACGGCGTCCGACCAGGTCAGTTGTCATGTTTGTTCACCCCGCTTTCGTAATGGATGGGTTTATGATAGCATACCGCACGAGCGGTGTCAAGTCTCGCGCTATTGTGAAAGTCTCCCGCCTTACTTTCGGGAATCCTCCGGCTCTATTTCCGTGCCTCCCGCGCTATTTCCGGGAGAAGAGATAGAACGCCGGGTCGCGGTTTTCCACATCCGCCGCGAGATCGGCGGGCTTACAGTAGAGAAACGGCGCGTCGATACGCAGCTTGCCCCGTCTGCCCTCGCGCTCGAACTTATCCTCGCTATAGTCCGGGTCAAGGACGCAGAGTTCGCCGTTATCGTCAGCGGAAATCAGCACGATATAGTGACCGCAGTAGGCAAACAGGCCGATATGGCCTTCCCGGTCGCCGCCGACATTGGCGACGGCGCGGCCTCCCCGGCGCAGGTGGGCGGTGAGCTCGTCGACAGAATTGGTGGTTTCCATGCGCAGGTCGTACATATCCGCGACGATAGGGCCGAGGATGCGCAGGTCGGTGCCGAAGCCATGGTTTGCGCCGTTTTCCTCAGACAGGCGCACGCAGTCGGCGAGTTCCAGGGTCTTTGTGGTAAGCTGATCGACGATCATGCACAGGCTGCACAGTCCGCAGCCGGAGGTTGCCACGTTGCGGCGTTCCTCCGGTGCGCCGCCGTGGTTGACGTTATGATTATAGGGAACATGGGGGTATGCAAGCTGGCTCATGAAAAGCATGGTGCACCTCCGGTGGGGGGGGATTTTGTTCTGTTTACAGGGTCATTATAGCAGAAAGTGAGGGGGATGTAAAATGTTTTTGGCTGACAAGCCTTTATCTTACAGAGAGCTCCCTCTTTCTGTAGCTGTAAGCGTGTTCGCCTGCGGCGCAGGGAGGAACACGGGATCTACCCGTGGGGCCCTGTGCATTGCGCATGCACCCCGCGGTTACTTTCTCTCTGCGTCGAGAGAAAGTAACCAAAGAGCGCCGCCGGGGCCTACAAGTCGTTTTGATCGATCGATACCGCGTCATGCCCCGGTCCCCGGCCTAGATTTCGGCGGATTATCGCCTATGAAGTGCTTGTAACCACGTTAGTTCCCCACACAGCACCGAGGATGCTGCCCGGGTGCTGTGATCGGCATTAACCTGGTTAAGTGAAGTTCATAGGAGATGGT
>SVMB01000111.1 GCA_015067675.1 Oscillospiraceae bacterium | reverse complement strand
TACCCCCAGAGGCGGTCTGGTTGGCGGCTGGCAGCGGCAAAATCCCTGTCAGCGTGATTACATGGTCTGTTACGCCGGTGGTTACGCCGAAAAGATGCGCGAGCGTGTAAAATTCGCCATGGAGCATTACCATCTTGACGGTATCTACACCGACGGCACCTATGAGCCCTGGGAATGCGCCAATGCACATCACGGCTGCGGCTATACCGATGAAAACGGCGTGCGCCATACCACCTTCCCGGTCTTTGCACTGCGCAGACACGTCAGAGCGCTCTATGAACAGGTGCATGAGTTGGGCGGCTTCATCGATACCCATCAGAGTTCCTGCCTGCTCGCTCCCACGCTGGGTTACGCCGATTTCTTCTACAACGGCGAGAGCATCCAGAAGAAGCTGGCCGAGGATTTTCTGGGCTTTTTGAATCTGGCTGCATTCCGTACCGAATACATGGGCAAGAACATCGGCCTGCATCCGCAGATGCTGGTGTATGTAGGCGCCGGAATCTCGATGGAGAAGGGTGCGTCGCTGTCGCTGATTCATGATGTGCTGCCAAGACCCTGGAAGCTGGAGGATGCCGAGTACCTGTCTCCGATCTGGAAGGCACTGGATGACTTTGATGCAAGCAATGCGCAGTGGCATCCGTACTGGATCGAGGGCGGGCCTGTGACCTGCGAGACGGAAAATGCCTTCTGCTCGGTCTATGAAAAGGACGGGGAATACCTCGCCGTCGTATCGCTGTTTGACGAGCAAGTCCGCGAGGTGATCCTTCGCTGCGGGAGCGATGTGCAGGTTCTGGACAATGTTCCGGGACACGCGGTGGTGCATGCAGAGGGAAATCTCATGACGCTTTGCATGGATGCCTTCCGACCGGCGCTGATCCGGTTTACTATGAAATGATGAATCATGAGAGGACGCGAGGGAGACTCCTGCGTCCTCTCGTTTCATATTATTTGTGTGGGTCTCTTGCACATTGCAAGGCTCTGCGGTATACTGAGTATGGAAGCAACAGTTGTTTGCAATTGAAAAGGGGGCATGACCATGGCGCTGGCCTTGGATGATAAGCTCGTCATCGGCGTTTCATCAAGAGCGCTGTTTGATCTGGAAGAGGAAAACCGCATCTTTGAGCAGGAGGGATTGCGTGCCTACTGCGACTATCAGATCGCCCATGAAAACGATATCCTCAAGCCCGGAACCGCCTTTCCGCTGATCAAGGCGCTGCACAGTCTCAATGCCGACGGGCGGTATCTGACCGAGATCATCGTCATGTCCAAGAATAACACCGACACAAGCCTGCGCATTTTCAATTCCATCGGGCATTACGGCCTGCATATCAGCCGGGCAGCGCTTGTCAGCGGGTCGTCTCTGGCGCCGTACCTGAATGCGTTCCACACCGACCTCTTCCTCTCGGCCAATGAATCCGATGTGCAGGAGGCAATTGATGCAAACATTGCCGCCGGTATCATCTGCTCTCATGCCGGGCTGCCCATCGATCCCGAGGACGATATCCGCCAGATTCGCATTGCCTTCGATGGCGACGCCGTGATCTTTTCCGATGAATCCGAGCGGATTTATCAGGATAAGGGTCTGGATGCCTTCGCGGAATTTGAGCAGCGCAACGCCAGTCAGCCGCTGCCGGAGGGGCCGTTTGCAAAACTCCTCAAGACCATCTCTCTCATCCAGCAGGATTTCCCCGAGGGTAAGGCTCCCATCCGCACTGCACTCGTGACGGCACGCAGTACCCCTGCCCATGAGCGGGTGATCCGCACGCTGAGAGCCTGGAACGTGCGCATCGATGAGGCATTCTTCCTCGGCGGTGTGCCCAAGAGCGAGGTGCTTGCAGCCTTCGGCGCCCATATCTTCTTTGATGACCAGACCGTGCATACGGATCCGGCATCCAGGCTTGTTCCCACAGCCAGAGTACCGTATAAACAGAAAATGCAGATTGAAGAATAAACAGTAAGCGTCCGGGACTTTATACAGAAGCCCGGACGCTTTTTGGTGATCGTATGATCAGGAACGCTCAATGCGGAACATCTTTGTTTCGCCGAAATAGGCATCGAAATCGGCAGACAGAGCATCCTGCGCGTAGTATTTGTGCTCGTATACCTCGTATAAGCTGCATTTTTCGGGGAAGGAGAGATGCTTTCTGCCGGATGAGGCAGCATGGAAGGTGAGATAGTTGCGGCCGACGTAGGTGACGTCGGGAGAATCATTCCAGATGTGGACGCCTGCATGGCGTGCAAAGGCGCGAAGGGTTTCAAAACTGAGAGACTTTGCACCGTAAAAGACGGAGTTGAAGTCTCCCGTGTCTTTGACAGCGACCGCCGGGAACTCGCATGCGCAGAAATTGGCAATGACATGAGCCTCGGGATCATCGGGACGAAACAGCGGATAGAGATAACCCTCAGAGTGTATCGCCTGAGCAGGTCCGAGGCCGCGATAGCGGCGGCCGAAGAAGTCACCGAAGAGTTCGCGGCGGTCAAGTCCGGCGCAGATGGGATGCTCTTCGCCGTCCCAGCGGAACACGGGATCGTATAAGTCGTTCTCGATCGCGATGCGAATACCGGTGAGTGCCTGCATGTGTTCCACCGACATTCTCTGTTCGGCCTCGGGATCGATGAATCCGGGCGCATAGAGCCAGACTGCCATCGCATGTTCACGGCGCAGTTTTGCAAGGATTACTTCACGTTCTTCCTTTGTCAGCACCATGGTGTTGACAAAAACGTACATCTTGTAGGACGGCATGTTGGGATTGCGCATATCGTCGTGATAATACTGATCGATCTGTGCACCCACACGTGCCATCTGGTAATTGCGCATATCCTGTACCAGCTGACTGGAAGACTCGTGAGAAACGGAAACGAAGGATTCTTCGTCGAAAATCAGTGCAATTTCGCTCTTCTTGGTACGGTCGAGAGAATAGGCCTCGCGCAGGATCTCATGTTGACGCGCAAACAGGTCGACAACTTCGGGATAATTGAAACGCTTGCCGCCGATGAGCTGGTCAAACCACCAGGGCTGCATATCCTCGCAGACGACCTTGCCGAACTCGCGCTTGAGAATATTCAGGGTATCTGTCATGTCGTAGACATGGTAGCGGGCGCGGAAGTAGCGGTTTTCGGCAAGCGTCCGGGTGTCATCCTGACAGATGTAGAGCTTGTTGTGCAGAGCAAAGGAGTCGTTGACCACGCGCTGACCGGTGGAGCCGCCGGGCTGACGGTTTTCGTAAACAGAGGGATTTTCCAGAAAATCGATGCAGTCGCTTTCCAGAATCATGCGGGTACCGGCAAGACGACCGTTCTGAGAGAGGCTGGTACAGCCTTGAGCACCGTAGCACATGCCGACAATGCGGTCGGGGGAGATTTGCTTGATGAGCTTTGCAAAGTAAATCTGGGACTTGGCTGTGCTGCGGTTCCAGGCACAGTAGAAATCAAATACATGAGAGAGCTTGTCGTGATCCAGGAAGGATCCGATGTGGGTGCCGTTGTTGAATGCCGGCGGTACGGGGACAAAGGAGAGCATCTTCTCACGCGGAATGACGGCGTCCGTATCAACGGCGCTGGAGAAATAGTGATCGTCAAAGGTGGGAAGCGGCGGGTTATCAAGGGTTGCTGTGGGGATACGCCACTGCTTTTGCAGCGCTTCGTCGGTATGATATTTTTCACGCAGATATTCGGAAAAATCCTTTCGGAAGCCCTCACCGTGATCAAGACACCGGCGGTTCGGCGGGTCGGTCAGCGCGGCACCGGCGCGCCATTCGGAGGTATTGCCTGCGGTGGGGAAGCAGCCGATGATCCTGTCTGCGTAGGGGAGCGCCAAAATCTTTTTCCAGGTATCGATGAGTGCCTTGCCGGCGGCTTCGCGCCATTTCTGAGAGCTCAGAGAATACACTTTCGGATAATCTGCCTCAAAGGATTCGGTGAACAGATGCATGGATGGATAGGTGCCGTCGCTCCAGCGGATGCAGGCGTCGGGGTTATCCATGCACCACTGCACCGGTGCATGCAGACCGAATCGGGGGATGATATAGGCATTTGGCGCAGCTTCAAGCAGCATACGTGCCTCACGGTCGAAGATCTCCAGCGCATCGGGCTGCAGCCATTCGGTGTTGCAGCTGATCAGGAAGATGTTCACGCCGGATTCGGAGAGCTTTTTGAAATACTCGGAATTGAAGTGAATCTGCAGCTCGCCGTTTTCGCAAGTTCGGGTACGGATGAACGCAATGGTTTCGGGACATACCTTGCCGTCGATGTAAATCGCAGGTCTGCCGTTGTGCATACGAATTTCTGTCATGGATCTGCCGCCCTTTCGGAATGAATGAAGTTTTATGATCAATAGGATTTGTTAATCACGGAATTGCGGATGAAAATGTGATAAAACGAATTAAAAAAGTAAAAACAAGATCTGTTTTCAATTTTATCATTTGAACTTGACAAAGTAAATACAGTATTTTATGATGGTAGATATAATATTTTATCATCACAGACACATGGGGAGCACGCAGATGGATATAAATCTTTTGGTATTTCTGCATCTGAACCGAAACGCATTCCGGTATCCGAGTGTTGTCAATTCAGACGATATCTTCATGCTGGTCAAAAGCGGATCGTTTCGCTTTTGGGAAGAAGAAGGGCCAGAATATATTGTGAAGGCAAATGAGGGTGCACTGTTTCGCAGAGATGTGCTCTATCACCGGGAAATCATTGAGCCGGCCTCCCTGTATCTGTTTCGGTACCGTGCGGGACAAACGGTTTTTGACCGGGATTATGTGACGTTTGAAGATCAAAACCGGGTGATGTCCACCCTTGCAATGCTTGACAGGGTTGATGCTGACGCAGCGGGGGGACATGAACTGCAGGCGTCTCTGTTTCAGGATCTGGCGGTACAGTATGCGGTGGAGAACCGGTTTGCAGTCGGACGCCGGGAGACGGAAGATGCACAGGTGATGCAGGCGATCCGCTATATCAAAACGCATCTGCACATGAAGATCACCATTTCGCAAGCCGGCCGGGAGTCGGGCCTTTCGCAGGCACAGTTCATCCGGCGCTTCAAGGCCTTTACCGGCATGACACCGCAGGACTATGCCGCGTCGCTCAAGCTGCAGAAGGCAAAAAGTCTGCTGCGGGATTCGGATGTACCGATTCAAAAGGTGGCGGAGCTCTGCGGCTTTGAAAACGGCTATTACTTTTCAAATTTTTTCAAGAAGAAAACCGGAATGTCACCCTCAGGGTATCGCAGCACGGCGCTGTGAAGCTGAGGGCTGATCCGGTATGGCAGACGAAAAAAGCGTCCGGGACTTTATACAGAAGCCCGGACGCTTTTGAGTCAATAGGGGAAGTTTGGGTTATACTCGCGTGACATCAGGGAGTCGGTGATACGTTCAACCTGACAGTCGGTGAGGGTGATGTTCATAGGACCTGCATTGCGTACGACGTGAGCACAGTGGTGCGCGTAGACGTGGGAAATCTGCATCTCGCCTTCGGTCTCCGAACAGAAATTGAAGATGGTGTCGGAGCATGCGCCTTCGGCGCAGTAAACGCCGTCAATCCAGGTGCTGTTGAAGGAGGAGATATTGCCGGTCTGGATGGCGTATTCCACTTCCTTCGAGCAGAAAATGTTGCTCAAATGGAGATTTTCCACGGCGCAGCCGGCAAGAATCGCACGGGTGGAATGGGAGAACACGTTGTTGATGGAGATGTTTGACATCTCCCCGCGGATGGAGGTGCGGCTGCGGATATACTCGCCGAGAATGGCATAGCCGAGGAATACGTTGCACTGCCAGGAACGGCGTGCGGGGTAATCCATCAGCGAATCCACGATGACGTCGTGAACACGGGTACCATCGGCGCAGAGAAGTCTCAGCTGACCGCCTGAGAGACAATCGGAGGATACGTTCTTGATGGTGATGTTGTGGATATCCCAGTCCTTGCCTTCGATGAAAAAGCGCTTTTCAAACGTTCCCATGAGAGCCGTCAGGGCCACGGTGTCATCCTCGGTTTTGCCGGTGATGTTCTCGATGAGAATGTTGTTGCAGCCGCAGCGAATGTCAACGCCGTCGCCGTTTTTAATGTAGACATCGCCGTATTTCTCAGGAAGGGCTTCCACGCGCTCACCATTCGGGCCGATGCTTGCAAAGTCTGCCTCAAACTCCACGTTGCGGATGATGCCGTTGCGGCAGTAATAGTACGCCATGCTCCACCAACGCATGTGGCGGATTTTGATACCCTCGACGGTGAAACCGTTGACGTTGACAAACAGCATGGTGACGTTATTGAACAGCGTTCCGGGAGGAGAATGCCATTCGGAAAAACCGTTGTAGACGCCGCCGTCGAGCACCGGATGGTTCTGACCGATGATGCGGATGTTGCAAAGCTCGTGTTCAATGGTCTTGTTATCGGAATCCAGTGCGCCGGCGGTGAGGAACATATTGCAGTAGCAGCCTTCCTCCTGCACCATGTAACAGCCGTCGAGGATGACGGTGATGTTGCTGGGGAGCATGATGGGCTCGCCGATGATCCAGGAATAGCTGTTGCTACGGGCGTTGAGACGGGGAATGACCACCATGTTGCAGCCGGATTCCACGGCTTTTGCAATGGCGTTGTTGATGGAGCGGCTGTCGTTTACGTCCATCATATCGGGATCATTGGGGGAGTAAACAGATCTGAGCTGCATATAAGACAATCCTTTCTGTGAGATTACGGGTAAGATGGATTCATTATAATGCAGAAAGCGAAGTTTTTCAAGCAGAATCTGTTTTGGGCAATTAAAAACAACAGGAAATATTTTTTTGTTTCGAAACTTCGGATGAGCAAAGTCCGCGTGCGCAGCAGCACACGCGGACCGGTTGGCAAATCAGCTTAAATAGAGAATGCGGCAGGAATAGGGCTCAAAATCGAAGGTGAAACCGGCAGTGACCGGCGCATGGGTACGGTCGGTGACACGGGTGCAGGGTTCCGGGAAATCGATGGTCACGCCGCTCAGCGGCTCGGCGGAGGTGTTTGAACAGAACGCCAGACACTGCACAGAGCCGTCAAGTGCTTCGTAGCGGTAATAGCTGACGAGGACACGCTCATCGGAGGTCTTTACGGCGTTTTTCCAGTAGGGAAGCCATGCGGCGCGCTCTGTTGGGAAGGCATCCACCGTTTTCCAGACCTCTGCCATCAGATCAAGCGGCCATTCAATGTCGTTTGGACGGGGCAGGATGCCGTGGATGGAAGCCATGGCAAGGGCGTTTTCAAAGGTCCAGATGGGACGGTTTTCATAAGCGATAAATTCGGCAGGAACCCCCATGTTGCGGCCTGTGTAGGCTGCCCGGAAGTGATCCAGCGGCATCCGGGAAAGTCCGCCCTGGACGTAATCGGTCTGCATCGCCTCGCCATACCAGCAAAGATGTGCAAAACCCAGAGCCGTGAAATTGGGACTGCCAAGATGCACGTTGATCATTCCCCCGCGGGAATCCACCACATCATAGAGGCGGCGGAAGGTTTCACGCACGGCAAGGATGGGATAGGAGCCGCGGAGCTTGCCTGCGTCATCGTACCAGCCGCAGCCGTGCTCGACGTTTTCACAGTACCATGGGATCATCGTACCGTCCAGATAGACGCCGTCGATGTGGCATTCGTCCATGAGCTTTTCCACGCAGGCGATGAAACGATCGCGCCAGTCGGTGTTGTAGCAGAGCACATAGGCGCGCTGAGCAGGAAATCGATACCAGCCGCCGCGGGTACGCAGGATACCGTCGGCATCGGTTTCTCGGGCGGTGATGCGGCGTCCGTGGTCATGCCACTCGGGATCCATCGAGGCGATTTCGTAACCGAAGTAGGGAAGCACCCGGATACCGCGCTTGTGACACTGGCGCACGATGTAGGACAGCATCTCAAGCGAGGTCTCGGAGATGTCGAAGCTGTTTTGGGAACGATTCCACTTCTCGTGAAGAATCAGCGTGGTGACACCCTTCTCAACCAGCCGGTCAAACCTGTTTTCGGCGTCCAGAAAGTCGCGGTAATTGCCTTCTACCTTGATGAAGCAGTCCAGATGCAGTCCGCGGTGCAGATAGGGCTTTTCGGGGAAGGGCTTGACGGGGGTGGGCTGCAAACCGAAGCGGAAGCTGACGGGTTCATAAAGCCGCAGACCCTGCGTGGGGTCATCCTTCCACGCAGCGGGATGGGAATCGAGCAGATGGACCCGCAGAAGCATCACATCGCCGTCCGGTATCAGCTCCAGTACCCTGTCAGAGTCGGCAGGCTGCCAGTTTCGCTCGTTTTCGGCGAAAAAACCCAGTCCCATGTCCTCATTGCCGTACCAGCAAAGCCCCTTGAAGGGCATGAGCATGCCGGGAGCGGGAATGCGCCCGGAGTGGGAAATCGAAGAGTCGGGAACGGTCCCGCCATCCGGTGTCTGATAGCCGGAGCCGGGGTAAACGCTGTAGTGAGAGGCAAGCTCGCGCTTCAGCGGGATTTCCAGCCAGAGCCGGTCAAGCCGGTACTGACGATCCTGCCACGGCTGCAGCCCGTAACGCTCGGGAACGGTCATGCCGCGGGTGGCAAGCTTTAAGTCGATGCTGATCATGCCGTCGTATTCGACGGTGATGCAGGTGTCGGCAACAAAGCGGAAGGATCGCAGGCAGCCGCAGAGGGTGACGGCGTCATCTGCTCGGTGCTGGATAAAGGGTTCGCATTCGTTGGTTGCGTAATCGGTTTCCCAGACGATCGGCTCACCGTCTTCTGTGCCGACAAGACGTATGGGAGCAGCCAGAAGCTCGGTGCCGGAGACGGTGATGGATTCGGGCAGTGAGTTCTCGCCGAAGCGGATCTCACGTCCCACCACTCTGACCACATGGCCAAGTCCCTCGGTCTGCAGTTCAACGGGTAAAAATGGACGCGGTATCTTCACAAAACTTCCCTCCTGTCGGAACTGAGCATAAGTAATGGTTAACTCAGGTATAGAATGCGGCAGGTATAGGGCTCAAAGTCAAAGCTGCCGTCAGATACGACCGGCTCCCCGGTACAGTCAGTGATGCGGGAATAGGGCTCTGGGAAGGTGAAAGACACGCCGGTCAGACGTTCAGCGCAGGTGTTTGAACAGAAAACAAGGCACATCACCTGACCGTCAAAGGCTTTGTAACGGTAGTAGCTGATGAGAACACGTTCATCGGATGCCTTGGCGGCATTCTTCCAGTAAGGAAGCCATTCTGCCTTCTCGACCGGGAATGAATCGATTGTTTTCCAGACCCCGGCCATCAGATCAAGCGGCCATTCAATGTCGTTGGGACGGGGCAGGATGCCGTGGATGACAGACATGGCGAGGGCATTTTCAAACGTCCAGATGGGACGGTTTTCGTAAGCGATGAACTCAGCCGGGACGCCCATGCTGCGGCCTGCATAGGCTGCACGGAAGTGATCCAGCGGCATCTGGGAAAGTCCGCCGCGCACATAGGCCATCTGCATCATCTCGCCATACCAGGCAAGATGGGTAAAGCCGAGGGAGGTAAAGTTGGGATTGGGCAGATGGACGTTGATCATGCCGCCGCGGGATTCCACGATGTCGTAGAGCCGCTTGAAGGTATTGCGTACGGCATGAACGGGATAGGTGCCGTGCAGCTTGCCGGATTTGTCGTACCAGCCGCAGCCGTGCTCAACATTGTCGCAGTAGCGGGGGATGATGGTGCCGTCAAGGTACACGCCATCTATATGGTATTCATCCATCATTCGCTCCACGCAGGCAAGAAAACGCTCCGACCACTCGGTGGAGAGACAGACCATGTAGGCACGCTGGGTGGGGAAGCGGTACCAACCGTGGCGGATGCGCTGCACGCCGTCAGCTTCTGTGGCGCTCACCACGACACGCTCGCCGTGCTCGTGCCAGTCAGGATCCATCGTGGAGATTTCGTAGCCGAAGTAGGGTAACACCTTGATGCCGCGCTTGTGGCATTCCTCCACGATGTATGAGAGCATTTCAAGGGATTCCTTGGGAACGTCAAAGCAGTTTTGGGCGAGATTCCACTTCTCGTGGAGGATCAGCGTCGTGACGCCCTTCTCCACCAGACGGTCAAACCGGTTTTCGGCATTGAGGAAATCGCGGTAATTGCCGATGATTTTAACAAAGCAGTCCAGATGCATGCCGTGATGCAGATAGGGTTTTTCGGGGAAGGGCTTGACGGGGGTGGGCTGCAGGCCAAAGCGGAAACTGATGGGACGGAAGAGTTCGCCGTCCGTGGAATTGGTTTCCCAACCCTCCGGATGAGAGTCGAGCAGATGCACCCGCAGGATCATGGCATCCCCTTCGGGGACGATCTCCAGCACATGTTTGGGATCGGCAGGCTGCCAGTAACGGTCGGTCTCTGCAAAGAAACCGCAGCCGCGCTCATCGCTGCCGTACCAGAAAAGTCCCTTGAAGGGCAGAGCCATGCCGGGCTCCGGGATGCGCCCGGAGTGGGTAGTGGCAGTCTGGGGGATCTGAGTACCGTCGAGGGACAGAATGGGCGAATTGGGGA
>SVMB01000005.1 GCA_015067675.1 Oscillospiraceae bacterium | reverse complement strand
TCCAGGCGGCTATGCGGACGCTGATGAAGGGCAAGACCTGCTTCGTCATCGCCCACCGGCTCTCCACCATTCAGTCTGCTGACCACATTCTGGTTCTGGACGGCGGCAAGGTGGTGGAGCAGGGCACCCACGAAGAGCTGATGGCCCAGAAGGGCTTCTATAACAAGCTCTACCAGTCCCAGTTCGATTCCGTCTCCTGATAGGGCGGCCTTGGAGCCTGCGCGCAATTTTAGCGGATGGTTACAACAAACAGGAGGTATCAACATGAAAAAAAGAATCCGTATTATCTGCGTTATTCTGGTGCTGATTCTTGTAATTCCCATGCCGATCTCTCCGCTGAAAGACGGTGGCACAAGGGAGTTTGTGGCGCTGACCTATAAGGTCGTAATCTATCGCCATCTGTATGGCGAAGGAGAGCAGTACAAGGCTGTCAAGGTATACCTTTTCCCGGATAACTTTACACCGATTGGCGAATTGATAGACCGGGAAATGGAAAAAGTTCTCGGTGCATAAACGAACTACAGCCGTGTGACCATTTTGGTCACACGGCTGCTTATTTTGTTAAAAACACTTTACTCTTACAGAGAGGGTCGTAGGGCTTACGTCTGACCCCGCCGCAACGTAACAAGAATTGCAATGCCGATTGGTTCCGCCCGACCTTCGATTACCATGTCATTGCGAGGAGGGCAAAGCCCGACGTGGCAATCTCCTGGCAGGATCCACCGAACATTGCCAGTCTTCCCTACGTTCCACCGGGAGATTGCCACGGGCCTATCGGCCCTCGCAATGACAGGGAAACGGGAAATCCGGGTGCGTTCGTCCGGCAGGTCGGTTTGGAAAGCTGCGTATTTTTCTTATGGATCAAAGCGCCTCGTCTTCATCGGTAACGGGCTGAGGCAGGCGGCGGACAGTGGCCCGGACCACCTGGTGCTCCTCTACCCGGTGGATCTGAATGTGCAGGCCGTGGGTTTCCAGCGAAAGATCCTGATCCCCGTCGCTGAGGACCATGCCAAGCTGGCCGAACACAAGACCGGTGAAGGTTCCCACTTCCTCAAGGCCGATATGGACATTCATTTCGTCTTCTATCTGCTGCAGCTCCACATTGCCGATTACCGTCCAGGTATCTTCGGACTGCTGCTCCAGCCGGGGCTGGTCAGCCTGCTCTTCGGGGGTTTCCCCGTCGTTGAGGTCGCCTACCAGCTGCTCCAGAAGGTCATTGAGGGTGACGATGCCTTCCACGCCGCCGTATTCATCCAGCACCACCGCCAGAGAGTTGCGGCTCTGGCGCATATTGCGGAACAGCACGTCCGCCCGGATGGTGGCGGGAACAAAGTAGGCAGGCCGGACCGCCTCGGTCATGACGGTATCCCGGTCCTTTTCCGCCAGCCGGAAATAATCCTTGGCGTTGAGAATGCCCAGCACATTGTCCGGGGATTCCTGGCAGATGGGGTAAAGGGTATGGCGGCTTTCGTGGATGGTCTGGGCCCAGACCTCCATGCTGTCCTCCATCCACAAAACGGTGACATCGGTGCGGTGGGTGACGATATCCGCCGCGGTCAGGTCGTCAAACTCAAAGACGTTCTGGATGAATTCCTTCTCCTGCTCGTCGATGGCGCCTTTTTCGCTGCCGGCATCCACCATCATGCGGATTTCTTCCTCGCTGACATCCTCTTCGGCTTCGTTGGGGTCAATGCCCAGAAGCCGCAGAACGGCGTTGGTGGAAAGGGACAGGAACCAGACAATGGGCTTAAACAGGGAGGAAATGCCGGAAATCAGCCCGGAAATGCCCAGCGCCAGCTGCTCCGAGCGTTTCATAGCTACCCGCTTGGGCACCAGTTCGCCGAAGACCAGGGTAAAATAGGACAAAATAAGCGTAATGACCACAACGGCGATGGCATCCAGCGTCGCCCGGGGAACCGTCAGTCCAAGGCTGATGAGCCAGTCCACCAGCGGCTCGGAAAAGCTGTCGGCGGCAAAGGCGGAGCCAAGAAAGCCCGACAGGGTGATGGCTACCTGGATGGTTGCCAGAAACTTGGCAGGCTCCCGGGTCAGCCGGAACAGGCGTTTTGCCTTCCGGTTGCCGTCTTCGGCCATCCGTTCCAGCTTGGTTTCGTTTATGGAAAGAACCGCGATCTCCGCGCAGGCGAAAACCGCGTTCAACGCGATCAGCACAATCTGCAAAATAATTAAAGAAAACATAATTTGACCTCTTTCTGATACAATTTTCATACACTAAAAGCAACAAAAGACACACCCTATGCAAATTCCTTGCACAAGTTGTGTCCTAACATCTGTATTTATATAAGGTAATGAAATTGCATCGGCTAGGGTCAGGGCTACTGTCTCCGGCGTCCATCGTTCGCTCTCATCCTCCTTTTGAAAAAATATATCGGGAAAAATTATATGAGATAGCGCCGAAAAAGTCAAGGGTTTTTGCGAAAAATAAAATGCCCGCCCGGGATTTTTTTCCGGGCGGGCGATGATCTTACAGGGTCTCAGATACGCGGGGGGCGGTGGTGATGCCCAGGGTCTTCAGCCGGTAGCTTTCCGTCCACTTGGGGCCGCCGGTACGCCATGCGTTGGGGCCGATCCAGTCGTGTTTGGGGTCAGCCAGATGGATGGGGCCGAAGCCGTTGTGGCGGTTGCCAAGCAAGGTCAGCTCCAGCGTATGCGCTCCGGCAGCCAGCTTGCCCAGCGCCAGCTCATAGGGCGGGTAGGCGATGTAGCCTTCGGTGCCGTCCACGGATACCCGGATTGCGGTACCGTTGTAGTGGGGAATCCGCAGGGTCACGTCGCCGCCCGCGGTGGTCAGGGGGATGTGGTAGGTGATGTTGCCGCAGTAATGGGCAAGACCCTGGGTGGTCACGTCGCCGAAGCCCAGCATGGCGGGCAGCTCCGTCAGCTCCCGGTACTCGCCGCAGACCCGGACGCCAAACTGACCCAGCAGGTAGCACCATTCCACATTGGTGCGCCGTCCGAAGGGCAGGATCACTTCAATCTTGTTTTCGCCCACGGGCAGGTCGCCCAGCGCCACGGTGCCGATGGACTTATCGGTGTACCAGCCGTCCACAACGGATTCCGCCTTCTGTCCGTTGACGAAGATTTCCGCGCTTTCCGCGTCTTCCAGCGCCAGCTTCACATCCTTGACGGCAACGGCGCAGACAGCGGTGAACCGCAGGCGGACGGTATGCTCGGCCTTGGCTTCCGTGATGGTCCAGGGCTGTGCCACCGCTGCCTGACGGCTGGGCCAGCCCAGCTCCTGCCGCAGGACGTTATCCGCCCGCAGAAGCTCCATTTCCTCCTGGTAGGGAGCATCGTTCAGGGCGAATTCCGCCTTGTTCAGAAGGTACATATTGGGTTCATCCAGACTGTACGCCACCCGGGTGGGGAGCTTGAGGGCAACCTTGTCGCCGA
The DNA here is from genome assembly GCA_015067675.1 of Oscillospiraceae bacterium. Lineage (GTDB taxonomy): Bacteria > Bacillota > Clostridia > Oscillospirales > QAMX01 > SIG502. The sequence continues at coordinate 64,314 of SVMB01000005.1, read as the reverse complement.
CAGCGGCTTCCGCTTCCACCGGCTGTGCCACAGCCTCATGGGTGTAGCGCAGCAGCAGGCTGTCCAGATCGTACAGCTCCGTTTCCACAACGGTTCTGCCGTTTTCGGTCCGGAACTTCACAGGTACGATTTCGCCGGTCTGGGTGTCGTATTTTTCTACATTCCAGCAGCCTTCCAGGAAGATTCTGACCTTCTGGCAGATGGGAACGTCATGGTGATAGGGCCGCTTGCTGTGAGCGATGAACAGCCACTGATCCTCACCGTCTTTGCGGAGCTGATGGATGAGGTTTTGGGTTCTGCCGCCGTTTTCGCCCCGGATGTCCACGGTACGGGCAGGCTCCACCGCCGTGAGGACGGTCTCCCGGGTGAAGTCGGCCTGAACGGACTTTTCCCAAAGGGCCTTGCCGCGGCTGCTGGGAACGGCGTTTTCATATTCGGGGGCAGCGCCCAGGAAGATCAGCCGTCCGCCGGCGGCGGCGAAGGCTTCCAGCCGCTCCAGCGTGGAGCTGCGCAGGGTCTGGCAGGCGGGAACAATGACGGTGTCATAGGCCATCACGCCTACATTCAGCGGCGCGCCGCCTTCGGCGCACTGCTCGGGAAGCAGCGACTCGCAGATATAGTCAAAGTCGATGCTGCCGGTCAGCAGCCAGTCGGTGAGGTTCTGGAAGTTGTTGTCCATCTGGGTGCAGATGCCCTGGTTCTGCTCATCGGGTCCAAAGTGGAGCCAGTAGCTTTCAATGGGATGGATCACGCCCACCCGCACCTGGGGCTTGCCCCGGGTCAGCACGGTGTTGACACGGGCAAAATGGTCTTCCACATAGCTGTAATGCTCCCACCAGGGGGACTGATAGCCGATGGAAGCGGGGTAGTCCCGCTTGGCTTCGCCCTTCATGGACACCCAGAACAGGTGCTGCACCCGAACGGTAACGCCCAGCGCCGCCTGCCAGTCGCCCTGGAATTTGTGACCCCGGAAGTCGAAGTCCCAGCCGGTAACGCCGTACAGCTCACTCATGACGCCTTCCCGGCCGTACTGGTGGGCGGCGGACTGGGCCTGCTTGGCGGTGGTCAGCTCGATGCGGTTGCAGAGCATGTCGATGCCCGGCAGCTGGAAGCCACGGTAGGAGCGCATGGCTTCGCCCAGCGCCCGGGACTGGCTGAAGAGGGTGGGCTCTTCCATCATGTGGCCGGTGAGCATCAGATTGTGCTTGCCGCACCAGTCGCCGCACTGGTCGGCGAAGGCCTGGGTAAACCGCTCGCAGATGTGGTCATGATAATGGTAGCGGACGGTGGAAATTTTTCCGTCGGGCAGATCCCACAGAAGCTCCGGCAGGTGATCCAGAATTTCCTCGCCGTAAGCGGCCCGGAAGGTCTCGGGCACATCCTCCGTCCAGGGCAGGATCACGTCCTTGTTCTCCTTGGCAAAGCCCAGGGTCTGCTTCCGGGTGAACTGCGGCTCGTCGGTGAAGATGGCAGGCACCACGCCGCCGAAGTCCTCGCCTACGGTTTCCAGATACCGGTCGTAGGTGACTTCGATGAACCGGCGGATGGCTTCCGGGTTCAGGGTGTCAACATAGGTCTGGTTGTTGTACCAGGGGTTGGGGCCGGGAGTCTCCACATAGACATACCACTTGGCGCCTTCCGCTTCCTGATCCCGGTCGATCTTTTCGGCGCTTTTCAGGCAGCCGTTTTCGTCCAGAACGATGTCAAAGCAGGCCAGCAGATAACCTGTCTCTGCCCGCTTGCCCTTGGCGCTGCTGTCGAAGCTGCAGGCGATCGCTTCGCCGTTCTCGGCGTAGGGAACGGCGGTGAACAGCAGGTATCTTGCCCGGTACTTTTTATCCTTGGTGACGATGCCGCCGGCTGCGCCGGAGGGCCAGCGGTCCTCGTCGTAGAGCCATGCCAGCATTTCCTCATCCCGGCATTTTTCCACGCAGGACTTGATCAGATCCATATGTTCATCGCTCAGGTACGGGGTGGCCATGCCGGTGCGGACGTGCATGTGGGCGCCGCCCAGACCCATTTTCTTCATAACCTCCAGCTGCCGCAGAAGCTCGTCCTTCTCCAGCTGGCAGTTCCACGCCCAGAAGGGGGTGCCGCGGTATTCGCTGGTAGGCGCGCGGAACAGCTCCTTACTGAGGGCGGGAGAGGCATTTTTTTTGTATAACATGATGTTCCCTCCTAATTTTGATAGTTGATTTCATTATAGAACAGGTGTTATAATAAAATCAACCATCATAATTGCCAGTATTGGGGGGGATTTTGCTGTGAACTACAAATACCCGGCTCTTGGAGAACATAAATTTCATATCCATGTAGCCCCGGAGCGGTACTCGAAGCTCCACGGCCACGACTTTCTGGAAGTATCCTTCATTGCCGAAGGCTCCATGTACCATGAGATCGACGGGCGGCGGGAGCTTTTGGGGACGGGGGACTACTTCATCGTGGACTACGGCATCCAGCATACCTACGAAAGCGCCTCCGACGCGCCCCTGACGGTGGTAAACCTGCTGTTTTACCCGGAATTTGTGGAACGGACTCTGGCAGGCAGCCGCAGCTTTGAGGATGTGGTCAATTCCTACCTGCTGCGGTTCCGCTACAAGACCCTCCGCACCTCCCCTACCGGGCGGACCTTCCACGACGAGGATGGGCGGATCCGGCAGATCGTGGAGGAATTGCGGGAGGAATACCGGAAGAAAAACCACGGCTATATCGAGTACATCCGCTGCCTTCTGGTGCAGCTTCTGATCCACACCATGCGCAAAGTGGGCAGGATCCAGCACGAACGGGCCAGAAGCGAGGTGGTCATGGGGATCACCGAGTATGTCCGGGAGCACTACCCGGAAAAGCTCCGCCTGTCGGATTTCGCGGAGGAAAATCACTACTCCACCTCCTTTTTGTCCCGGAAATTTGCCGAGGAGGTGGGCGTGGGCTTTTCGGAATATTTGCAGCGGATCCGCATCGAGCAAAGCTGCCGCCTGCTGGAAAACAGCGACCTGCGGGTCAGCGAAATCGCAGCCCGGGTGGGCTATGAAAATGTGAAGTTTTTCAATCAGGTCTTCAAGCAGACGGTGAAGCTGACGCCCCGGGATTTCCGCAAGGCCCGGCAGGAAGCCGGTTTATAACCAGGCAGACGACAGAGACTGTCGAAAAAGGGTGTCATTCCGAGCCGGTGCTTCACATCTCGCGCTAAGAGCCGCCTGCGGCGGTTGCGCTCGAAACGCGCCTGCGGGCGCAGTGGCGTGGGAATCCCCTGGTTTTTAGAACATTTCCTGTCAAAAACCGAGGCGTTTTCCTTCTATTTAGGGGATTGCCACACCAGATAAGCGGGCTGGTTCGCAATGACATCGTGTTTTCAGACTGTCAAAAAACCTCTATTGCGGAAGCAATCAAGGCTCCCTTGTGCAAAGGCTGCGCCCGCAGGCGCGTTTCGGAGCGCAACCGCCCGGAGGGCGGCTCTTAGCGCGGAGATGAGCTGGCTCGCCGATAGGCGAGACTGAGGGATTGTCATCTAAAAAGTTTGGAATACTTCCGTATTTACAACCCCTCCGGCAAAAATCAAATAGATTTTTGCCACCTCCCCTTACACAGGGTAGGCTTTGGCGCGGCACAAAGTTTTAGCCTTCTGCACCAAAAGCGGCTTTTTCGACACGCTGAAATGGGAACGGCCCCAAGGGGCCGTTCCCATTTATTATCCTCTCCAGAAGAGAGCGTAGGGGTCTTTTCGGGAGGCGCAGTCCTCGGCGACGTACTCCGGGCGGCAGAGCAGAACCACCTTATTGCGGATCTCCACCTTTCCTTCCCGGCCCGCTTCGTCGTATTTTCCCTCCTTGAGAGAGGGATCCAGAATGGCGATCCGTCCGTCAGGCTCTACGTTGATGGCGGCAACATAGTGTCCTCCGTGGCTGAACAGGCCCACATAGCTCTCCCGGTCACCGCCCACATGGACAACGGCGGCGCCGCCGGTCCGCAGGCATTCCAGAAGCCGCTGCATATCATCGGTCAGTTCCACCTTCAAACCCAATTCCTCGGCAAACGCCGGAGCGAAGCGGGAATAGGCGGTGCCGGCCCGGTAGTTGGCTTCGGTGGCGTAGGAGATCCGCAGCGCGTCTTCCAGAGAAAAGTCCGTTTCCGGAAGCAGTCTGTCCGCTACCATGACCGCCGAGCAAAGACCGCAGCCGGAGGAACGGATGGTAGTTTTGCTGCCCCGCTCCCGTAGCTCCGGCTCCTGAGAGGTGCGGGTAATATAAGGAATATGGGGGTAGTTCAGCTGATTGAGGTACTTCATAATTTTACTCCTTTTCTGTCAGGCTTGCGCCGCAGCCGGCACATCGGGGACTTCGTCGCCCTGAAGACTCAGCTTGCGGCGGCAATAGAGGTAGTAGGCACCCAGCGCCAGTGTGCTGACTGCGTAGGACAGCGGATAACACCAGAACAGAGACGCCATGCCGGGTGTCATCATGGGATAGATCAGCCAGACCCAAATGATCCGGGTACCGCAAATGCACACAATGTTCATAATGGTGGGGACGGTGGAGCGCTTCATGCCCCGCAGGCATCCCAGAACGATCTCGCTGACCGCGTAGATCAGCTGGCCCCAGCCGCCAATGTACAATCTGGGAAGACCAGCCCGGATCACTTCCGGATCCGAGTTGAAAATGCCCATCACCGGCTCCGGGAACAGGGTAAAGAGGATCTCGAAAAACGCCAGCGCCGAAAGACACAGGGCAAAGCTGCACCGCATGACCCGATCGATCCGCTTATACTTTTTCGCGCCGTAGCACTGGCCGGAGAAGCTGATGCAGGCGGTATAGAAGGCGACCAGGATCTGGTAGACCAGAGAATTGACGCTGTTGGCAGCGGTGTTGCCCGCCAGAACCACGGAGCCGAGGCCGTTGATGGTGGACTGGACGATGACATTGGAGAAACCGAAGACCATGCTGTTGATGCCGCAGGGAACGCCGACCTTGATGATCTGGCGGCAGTCGCTCCAATAGACCCGCAGCTTCTTAAACTGCATCCCATAGTCGCCGTCGGGCTTGAAGAGGAAATACAGGGCGCATCCGGCGGACAGCGCCTGGGAAATGGCGGTCGCCAGCGCCACGCCGTCCACATCCATGCCGAAGCAAATAACGAAGATCAGATTCAGCACCACATTGGTGATGCCGCTGAGGGTCATGATCCGCATGGGCCGCTGGGTATCGCCGTTGGCCCGGAGGATGGCGGAACAGAAGTTATAAGTCAGGGAAAAGGGGACACCGAAGAAATGGATCCGCAGATACAGAACCGATTTATCCATGATGTCCTCCGGCGTGTCCATCAGCCGGAGCAGCGGCTCCGACGCCGCCTGACCCAGCAGGCAGACAAACAGGCCTACCGTGAAGGCTACCGGGATGGCGGTATGCATGAACCGGAAAAGCTCCGTTTCCTTTTTCGCGCCCCGGAGGTTGGAGCAGATAATATTGGTTCCCACCGCAAGGCCGACAAAGAGGCTGACAAGCAGCGTAATGATGGGTCCGCTGGCACCTACCGCCGCCAGCGCGTCCGCGCCGGAGAAGTGGCCGACGACCGCTTTGTCCGCTGCGTTGTAGCAATACTGCAGCAGGTTGGTCACAAGGATCGGGTAGACAAAGCGCAGAAGCTTGCCGGTAACCGGGCCGCTGGTCAGGTCCAGCATTTTTCGGGATTTCATAAGATCCCCTCCTTTGGTGAATATTATAAATCCCCCGGCGGAAAATACAATCCGTTTTCCACCTTTTTGTGCATAATGCACATTTATTCAGCAGGATGCACAAATCCCCGCCCGGCATTTCCGGTGTTTGCCGAATCCTGCCCTCCGGTTTTTCCCTTCGGTTGGATTCTCGCCGTTTTTTATAGTGCAATTTGCCGATGCTTTCCCGCCGGACAGAACGATCCGGCATTGTAAGTTCTGTTACGTTGCGGGAGGGGCAATGCCCCTCCCCTACAAAAGGTAACGGGTTAACCGCAATCACGATCCGGGCGGTACCCAATGGTGTGACGATTACCACCCGGGTAACAGTCCCGAGCTTGCCAGCGGGTGCATACCCACCGATCCGGGCGGTACCCAATGGTGTAACGACACCTACCCGGCTGCCGGTCCCGGGTATATCAGCAGGCATTGCCTGCCGACCGCAGATAGCGGTGGCTGGTCAGCAGCAGGCAGGCCCAGAGAAAAAGACTGATGACCCAAACCTGCCCGCAGACCATGGGCACTGACACCAGCACCAGCAGAATGTGCATCACCATCCCCGCCGAGGCCGAAGCGCTGTAGGTCAGGAAATTTCCGATGATGGCAAGCACCGTCAGAGCCAAAGAGCAGGCGCTGAGCAGCCGGATCCGGCGGCAGATGACCCGGTTCCCGGCCCGGATGGCCCGGTACAGCAGAATTCCGCCGGGCAGGAAAAACAGCAGCGCCAGCAGCACCAGCGCCTTATGCTGCGCCCCCTCCGGGGAAGGGAAAAAGCTCAGAGCGGCGCACAGGCAATAGGCCGCCGCCCACAAAATCACAAGAGTTTTGTTTCGCATGGGATCCTCCACGAAATATATTATGGATATTGTACCCCATCGTCGGGGGAAAGGCAAGAAAAAATACTGGACAGTGGGGCAAGGTTCTGGTATAATACTAAAAAAGTATGAGATCAGGGAGGAAATTGCCCATGAAATGCCCCTTTTGCGGAGATCAGGAAAGCAAGGTTGTGGACTCCCGCCGGAGCGAGGACGGCAACAGCATCCGCCGGCGCAGGGAGTGTATCGCCTGCCAGCGGCGGTTTACAACCTATGAGATCGTGGAAAGTCTGCCCATCATCGTCGTCAAGCGGGACGGCACCCGCCAGAGCTTTGACCGGAACAAGGTTCTCAATTCCATGATCCGGGCCTTCGACAAGCGGCAGGTGGACGTGGCGGATCTGGACCGGATCACCACGGAGATCGAGCAGACCATTCAGAATACATTGGACCGGGAGGTCAGTACCTACAAGATCGGCGAAATGGTAATGGAGCGGCTGAAGCCTCTGGACGAGGTTGCCTATATCCGCTTCGCTTCCGTCTACCGCCGGTTCCAGGACGTGGACAGCTTCCTGCAGGAGATCAACCGGTTCCGTCTGGAAAATAAGGAGTAACCCATGGATTTTGACGCTTTAAAGGAAATGTTTTCGGGTCTGGACCCGGAAACGCTGCTCCAGAAGCTGATCCCGCCGCTGGATACGGTTTTGGGATGGGTGGAGCTTGCCGCCCGGCTGGCGGTGCTGGCAGGTCCTCTGGTGCTTCTGGCCCTTGGCCTTATGTATCTGCTGACGCCGCCCAAGGAAGCCAATTACTCCGCCGGCTACCGCTGCTGGTGGGGCATGGCGAGCCTGGAGGCCTGGCGCTTTACCCAGCGGGTGGCGGGCATGGCCTGGACGGGTCTGGGTCTTGTGCTGACGGTGGTGATGTCGGTGCTGTGCCTGAAATTCGGGGAGATGAACCCGGTGGATATGCTGTGGACAGCGGGAGAATACCTGCTCTGGCAGCTGGGACTGGCGGTACTTGCCTGCATCGTGATCAACCTGACGGTGATCGTTGCTTTTGACCGCTTTGGCCACAGAAGAAACGAACCTCTGGAATGACGCATAACAGGCGCGCCGCGATTTCACGGCGCGCCTGTTTGCGTGGCTATTCTTTGGCGCAGATGAAATCCACACCGGGATAGGCTTCCTTCGTTTCCGCGGGAAAGTCAAAATCCGAGATCACCCCGGCCAGAGCGGAAAAATCGCAGAGCTTTACCTCCAGCCGGTTGGTAAGCTTTGTCTTGTCTGTCAGAAGGTACGCTTCGTCAGCGTTTTGCAGCATGGTTTTATACAATAAATAATGGGCGCCGTTGATGAAACCGTCGGGCGTGATGCTGTCCACGGAGAAAAACATTTTGTGCGCCGTAAATTTCCGGGCGTTTTCCACCGTTTCTTCCCCGTCCAGCACATGGGGGCGCTCGGTGATGTGTCCTCCCAAACAGATGACATCCACGTCCATATCCCCCAGCTCTATGGCCAGCCGGAGATTGTTGGTGATGACCCGCAGCTGCTTTTTCTCCGCCAGGAAGGGGAGAATGTACTGCACCGTGGTGCTGCCGTCGAGAAAAACCGTCTCCCCGCTGCGGATCAGCCCCGCCGCTTCCCGGGCAATGCGGCGTTTTTCCTTTTTCATATAGAACTGCCGTTCGGTCAGGGCGGGAAGGCGCGCCGCTTTCGCCGCTTCCACACCGCCGTAGGTCCGTTTCACAAGCCCCAGCACCTGCATATGGTTCAGATCCCGGTTGATGGTGGCGGAGCTGTAGTGAAGGGTATCCACCAGATACCGGACGGTGACATAGCCCCGCTTCTGGAGGATATCCAGAATTTGATCCTGCCGTAATTTCTGTGACATTTCATACCTCTCTTTTGAGAATTATTGAGAAAGTTTCAAAATACTGCCCACCGGTTGACATGGTTTGAGAAAGTGATAAACTTATCTTATCATTGCCCATTCCCCATGTCAAGGAGGCATAAACATGAAACTGACAAAGAACATGACCGAAGGAAATATTTACAGAAACTTTCTGTATTTTGCCCTTCCGTTGATCCTCTCGTCCCTGCTTTCCCAGGCGTATACCACCGTCGACGCGGTGATCGCGGGAAAATTCATCAGCGAAAACGCCTTGGGTGCCATCAGCGCCACAGGCTCCTATGACCTGCTTTTGCACTCTCTTTTCAACGGTTTTGCCGCGGGCTTCGGCATCTACATCGCCCAGCAGTTCGGCAAGGGCGATTTCGGCTCTGTCAAGCGGGATGTGGTGACCATGGGCCTGTTCGTTGCGGTGCTTGCCGGGTTGTTCAGCACACTTTCCATTCTTTTGCGGGGGCCGATTCTGAACTATCTGAAGGTAGACCCGGTGCTGCGGGCCGACGCGGAAGCTTACTTTATCATCTACACGGCAGGCTATTTTCTTCCTTATCTGAATATGCTTCTGCTGCAGGCGCTGTACGCCTTGGGAATCACCTCGTTCTCCCTGTACGTATCCTTCCTTGCCGCCGTTGTAAAAATCGCCGGAAACCTGCTTTCCGTGCTGGTATTCGACCTGGGCGTGGCGGGGATGGCGTTTGTCTCCATCATGTCCAACGGCGCTGTGACCTTTTGCTATGTCTGGATGCTGAAGCGGGCCTTCCGGGAGCTGCAAAGCGAAAAAACGCCTTACCGCTTCCGCTTCTCCTGCGTGAAAAACTCTTTGCGCTATGCCGTCCCCGCCGCGGTGCAGCAGGTGGCCTTCCACGGCATCGGTATGCTCATCGCTCCCGCCGTCAACGGTCTGGGCGCGGCGGCGACCACGGCCTACAATGTCTCCAACCGGATCTACAATCTGGCAACCATCCCCCTCTGGTGCGTCACCAACGCCTTTACCTGCTACACCGCCCAATGTGTGGGCAAGGGCGACCACCGGAAGATCGGCCGGGGCGTGAAGGCCAGCTTCCTTCTGAACAGTTTGCTGCTGCTTCCCTTTGTGCTGGTTTTTGTGAGCTTCGCCGGGCCGATCACATCCCTCTTTTTCCCTGAGGGCTTTACGGGGGATGCCTACGAATACGCCCGGCGTTACGCGGCGGTGTATCTGGTCTTCGTCTATGTGCAGCTGGTGGGACATATTCTCCACGCCTATATGCGAAGCCTCGGCTCGATCCATACGGTTCTGGGCATTACCCTTTTCGGAAGCGCCATCCGGGTGGCGGCCACCCTTCTGCTGGTGCCGCGGATGCACATTGAGGGCGCTTATCTGGGTCAGATCATCAGCTGGGCGGCAGACGGGGCGGTATCCATCGCCATTGCCCTTTGGTTCTACCGCACACCGGATCAGCTGAAGCGGATCACAGACCGTGTCCGGGCGCGAACGGCTGAGAAAGGATGAACGCCGGCACGGCGCCTGACCCCTCCCCCGGGGGGAAGTGTCAGCGCCCTGCGGGGCACCAAAGGCCCCCTTGTGCAAAGGCTGCGCCCGCAGGCGCGTTTCGGAGCGCAACCGCCCGAAGGGCGGCTCTTAGCGCGGAGATGGGCTGTCAGCGAAGCTGACTGGAGGATTGACAACCCCTCCGCCCCTGCGGGGCACCTCCCCTTACACAGGGGAGGCTGGGAAACGGATTCCCACGGACCTGACGGCCCTCGGAATGACAGCGGTGGGGGAGGTTTTTTGAAAATCCGAATCAAAACACAAAAAATATCATCACACGGAGGTACTTTATGAAATATCCTGTATCTGTATGGCTTGACTATTTTTACGATCTGCCTTTTGACAAGGCCATCGCCCGGCTGGCAAAGGCGGGCTTTACCCACGGCGAGCTTTCCCTGACCCATCTGAAAGAGCTGATGGCTATGGGTAACCCCACCGCCGCCGGAAAGCGGCTGCGGCAGGCAGCCGACAGCTGCGGTTACGCCATCCCCCAGGGCCACCTGAGCTTTATCGGCGGCCTGTGCGATGACTCCGCCATGGAGCGGCTCATGCCCGAGCTGGACATGTTCGCCGCCGCCGGCATCGGCAAGGCCATTCTCCATACCAACGGCGGCAAAGAGCTGTCCGACGAAGCCCGGTACGACCGGTGGGTTCATTACGTCCGCAAGCTGTCGGAATATGTGGAAGGTACCGGCGTGACCCTCTGCGTTGAAAATATGTTCTCCATCCCCCAGTGCAGCACCGTCCAGCAGATCAAGTCCATCATCGACGATGCCGGCGGCAGGAACCTTGCCATTTGTCTCGACACCGGCCATCTGCATCTGAGCCGGATCAACCATCTGACGGAGCAGACCCACCGGGAATTTATTCTGGGCGCGGGGGAATTGCTGCAGGCGCTGCACATCACCGAAAACAACGGCGTCAAGGACACCCACCAGATGCCTTTCTCCGCCCGCTACGGCATAGACTGGAAGGAAGTCATCACCGCTCTGGATGAGATCGGCTACAAGGATCTTTTCAATCTGGAAATCCTGGGCGAGCGCATCGCCCCGCTGCCCATCCGGGACGCCAAGCTTTCCTTTGCTCTTGCTATGTGCGGCTATATGCTCAGCGAAGATTTCCTCACCGACCCTTACGTGTATCCTTCTTATGATGTGCGGTAAGCCCTGCCGGGATTTTTTAAAGAAAACGCTTGCGTTTTGTCTGCGGCTTTGCTATTCTGTTTACATCACTTTACTGCGGTAAAGAAAGGACGGAGCTTATGAAAAAAATCATTTCTCTTCTGCTGTGTGTTTTGCTGGCGCTTTCCCTGTTTGCCTGCGGGTCGAATGGCCCCGGCGAAACGACCGCCCCGCTGCCCACCGAGCTGGGGCCGGAGCCTACGGAGGCTAAGGACTTCTCCGAATTTGCCGGGATCGTGGAAGACCCCAAGACCTGGTATGATAACTTTATGGCCCTCCCTATCGCCAATGATAACATGACCGAAGAGGAGCTTCGCCAGCTCTGCGTGGACGCTTTCGCGGCCAATCTGACCTTTCAGTGGACTCCCAATCAGCAGATCTCCTACACCTTCACGCTGCTGGAAAAAACAAGAGATGTGATTTTGCCCATCGGCTGCGCTTATTCCGGCCTTTCCTACTCCGGCGGAACCGGGGAGGGCGGAAGCTCTTACGGCACGGTCTGGAAAGCGCTGCCTTACTACGATAAGGAAACCGGCGCCCTGGATGTAGCCGGCATGGGTGAGAAGGTCGTCGGCATCCTCACCAGCGCCTGTGCCAACGGCGCCATGCAGGGTTGGAACCGGGTGTCGAACAGCCACAATCTCGGACTTATGGCATCCTTTAACCAGTACGATTCCAACATCATTCCTGTTGGCCCTTATACTTACACAGCGGGTATTTACGGTTCCTTCTCTTCCAGAACCGCCAGCAACGATATTATTGCCTTTAACGGCGATGAAACCATGTACGAGTCCTATGCCAACATGAAGATGGCTGACGGTGTGTATTCTTCCTCCAGCTTTCATGTCATGATGTGCTCCGTCGCCCCTGTGGTGGTGCGGGACGAAAACGGCAAGATCGATCCGGAGCGGAGCTATCTCCATGTCCATGAGCAGGGTGCCACCGGCTCCGTCGGAACCACCCTAAACTACAAACAGCCAAACGGTTTCGATATGCGCCCCCTGGGTACCCTCAATAACAGGTATACCTTCAAGCAGCTGAAGGATAAGGGCTATATTCCCTTTACCGTCAAGGAACTGATCGGCCAGGATCCTGTGGAGCCGGGTAAGGCATGGATCGGAACCAACACAACTGTGGTGGAAAACGGGGCGGATGTGTCTCTTGTCAGCCTTTCTTCCAAAACCATTTTCAGCAACTACGCCCTGTGTACCGTGGAGGTTCAGGTGAAGAATCCCGACGGACAGGTCCTGGTCAGCTATGACCCCGGCCTTCTGACCGCACCCCGAACCTATGACAGCTCGTTGATGCTGGCGATCAAGGCAGGGCGGCTGCAGCCCTATGCCAACGGCAAAAATACCATCCATATCTATGCCCGTCTGGCCAACGGCGAGTTGGTAGAAGCCTTCAACAGCACACTGAAGGGCTGATAAAAAAGGAATCACAACAGGGGAGGGCTTGTAACCCTCCCCTGAAATTATTTTCAAAAAAGCCTTGCGTTCCGGTTATTCTTTTGCTATTCTATTTACATCACTTTACCACAGTAAAGAAAGGACGGAGCTTATGAAAAAGATTATCTCTCTTCTGCTGAGCATTCTGCTGGCGCTTTCCCTGTTCGCCTGCGGCAGCAATCCCCCCGCGACGGAACCCTCCGCGGAACCCACTGTGCCCCAGGAAACCGAAACCCCTCCCGAGCCTTCGGAGCCGAAGGACTATACCCGGTTCGCCGGCATCGTGGAAGACCCCAAGACCTGGTACGACAACTTTATGGCCCTCCCCATCGCCAACGCCGACATGACCGAAGATGAGCTGCGCCAGCTGTGCGTGGATGCTTTCAAAGCCAACCTGACCTTCCAGTGGACCCCCACCCAGGAGATTTCCTATACCTATACCCTGCTGAATAAAGACCATACAGCCCTTCTGCCTGTGGGCAAGGCCTACTCCGGCCTTTGCTACGCCACCGGTATCGCCAAAGCCACCTGCGGCACCATCTGGAAGATCCTGCCCTACTACGATGTGACTACCGGCGCGCTGGATACCGCCGCCATGGGCGGCAGTGTTCTGAACAATCTTTCCAGCGCCTGCGCTCTGGGCGCGGTTCAGGGCTGGGACCGGGTTTCCGACAGCCACGGCGTCGGCAGCATGTCCGCCTTCAATATGTACGACGCCAACATCGTTCCCGTCGGTCCCTACACCTATACCCCCGAGGATTACAACCGGGACTTCGGTTCCAGAACCGCCAGTAACCAGATCATCGCCAAAAACGGCGCGGAAGTGATGTACGAGTCCTACGCCCTGATGAAGATGGCTGACGGCATCTACTCCTCCTCCAGCTGGCACGTTCAGATGATCGCCACCAACCCGGTGGTCGTCCGGGATGAAAACGGCAAGATCGACCCGGAACAGAGCTATGTCTATATCCATGAGCAGGGCCAGACCGGCACTCGGGGCGACACCCTTAACTATAAGCAGGGCAACGGCGTGGAGCTGCGTCCTCTGGGCACCGTGGATAAAAAGGTCACCTTCAAGACCATGTGCGACAAGGGCTACATCCCCTTCACCCTGAAGGAATTCATCGGTGAAGATCCGGTGGAGTCGGGCAAGGCCTGGGTCGGCGCTGTTCCGGAGCAGGTGATGGAAAACGGCAAGGAGATTTCTCCCTCCGCGCTGACCACCAAGAACCTCTATACCAACTACGCCCTGTGCTACATTCGGGTGGAAGTCAAGAACCCCGCCGGGGAAACTCTGTGTTCCTTCATTCCCAACCTGCCTACCGATCCCCGAAACCGGGAGATCATGCTGACCGATCCGCAGATGGCCAACCGGCTCAAGCCCTACGCCAACAACAAAAACACCGTTCATCTCTACGCACAGCTTTCCAACGGTGAGTACCTGGAAGCCTTCAACGGCATCCTGAAAGGGTAACGGACAATTGAAAATGGACAATTGACAATGAATCGTGTCCGCAGGGGAGGGTCATAGACCCTCCCCCTTTGTATATCCAAAAAAACGGCCGGTCCCGATTGGGACCGGCCGGAAATTTACTTGGGCAGAGGAGGCGATTAGGCCAGCTCAGCGAAGTACTTGATGGTGCGGACCATCTGAGAAACGTAGGAGTTCTCGTTGTCGTACCAGGAAACGACCTGAACCTGAACCTTGCCGTCGGGCAGCTTGCAGACCATGGTCTGGGTGGCATCGAACAGGGAACCGAACTTCATGCCGATGACGTCGGAGGAGACGATCTCGTCCTCGGTGTAGCCGTAGGACTCGGTGGCGGCGGCCTTCATGGCAGCGTTGATCTCTTCCTTAGTGACAGCCTTGGAGCAGACAGCGTTCAGGATGGTGGTGGAACCGGTGGGGGTGGGAACACGCTGGGCAGCGCCGATGAGCTTGCCGTTGAGCTCGGGGATAACCAGGCCGATAGCCTTGGCAGCGCCGGTGGAGTTGGGAACGATGTTCACGGCGCAGGCGCGGGAGCGGCGCAGGTCGCCCTTACGCTGGGGGCCGTCCAGAGGCATCTGATCGCCGGTGTAGGCGTGGATGGTGCACATGATACCGGACTCGATGGAGGCCAGATCGTTCAGGGCCTTGGCCATGGGGGCCAGGCAGTTGGTGGTGCAGGAAGCGGCAGAGATGATGGTGTCGGCGGCGGTCAGGGTCTCGTGGTTAACATTGTAAACGATGGTGGGCAGGTCGTTGCCGGCGGGGGCAGAGATGACGACCTTCTTGGCGCCGGCGGTGATGTGGGCGGCAGCCTTGTCCTTGGAGGTGTAGAAACCGGTGCACTCGAGGACGACGTCAACACCGAGCTCGCCCCAGGGCAGATCGGCAGCGTTCTTCTCGGCATAGATGGTGATGGACTTGCCATCGACGATGATGTTGTTCTCGCCGGCCTCAACAGTGTGGCAGCCGAAGGGAGCGACATAAGCGCCCTGAGTGGAGTCGTACTTGAGCAGGTGAGCGAGCATCGCGGGGGAGGTCAGATCGTTGATAGCGACGATCTCGTAACCCTCAGCGCCGAACATCTGACGGAAAGCCAGACGACCGATGCGGCCAAAACCATTGATTGCAACCTTAACAGACATGATAGTTTCCTCCTAATTGTAATCTACCAGAGTAGTCTGGTAGAATTATACACGCTTTTGCGTCCTGATACAAGGGTAATATTGTTAAAAATTCGCCTGACTTATCGGCTCTTTTACTCGATTTTCTCCATAACCCGGCCTCCGAACCCCTTTCCTCGCGGAAGTTTAACAAAACCGTAACACAAGATGCGCTTTTTTTAGGTAGAATATTGCCATTACTGTGCGGTACTGCCGCACTATAAGCCGCAGCGGACCGGGACGCGGGAATGCGTCCGGCAGGTGCGCGGCATATGGAGGATCAAGCGTCATGATAGAGGTCAAAAACCTGACTAAGCTCTACGGCAACAAGCGCGCGGTCAACGACCTGAGCTTCACCATCAATTCCGGTGAGGTCGTCGGCTTCCTGGGCCCCAACGGTGCCGGTAAGTCCACCACGATGAACATCATCACGGGCTACCTGTCCAGCACCTCCGGCAGCGTGTCGGTGTGCGGCATCGACGTGCTCGATGACCCGATGGCGGCCAAGCGCCACATCGGTTATCTGCCCGAAATCCCCCCCGTGTACCCGGATATGACGGTCGCCGAGTATCTGGACTTCGTATACGAGCTCAAGGGCGTAAAGGGCACCAGCAAGAAAAAACATCTGGGCGAGATCTGCGAGATCGTGGGCATCTCCCACGTCCGTGACCGCGTCATCAAGAATCTGTCCAAGGGTTACCGCCAGCGTACCGGCCTTGCCATGGCACTGGTGGGCAATCCCGATGTTCTGATCCTGGACGAGCCCACCGTCGGCCTCGACCCCATCCAGATCATCGAAATCCGCAACGTCATCAAGGAACTGGGCCGTCAGCGCACGGTCGTTCTGTCCACTCACATCCTCTCCGAGGTTGAGGCCATCTGCGAGCGCGTGCTGGTCATCAACAACGGATCCATCGTCGCCAACGACAGCCCCGAGAATCTGAGCGCCGACGTCTCCGGCGAGCACAAGTTCGTCGTGCGTGTGGCCGGTCCTCAGGACGCCGTCCAGGCCATCATCCGTGCCTCCGAGGGCATCCGCATGGCCGAGTTCCTCGGCGAGCATGAGAAGAACTCCTGCGACTTCGTCGTGGAGTCCGATCCCGCCGTGGACGTTCGCAAGCCGCTGTTCTACTCCCTGGCCAAAGCCGGTTATCCCATCCTGATGCTCAAGCCCATGGATATGAGCCTTGAGGACATCTTCGTCAAGCTGACCCACAGCGAAACTGTCAAAAAGGGGGCTAAGTAATCATGCTTGCTGTCTATAAACGTGAACTCAGAGCCTATTTCACCTCTCCGATGGGCTATATCTTCCTGGCCATCTGGCTGGCCCTGGCCAATCTCTTCTTCTATATGTACTGCGTCATGAGCCAGACCTCTGACCTGTCCGGTACCTTCGCAAACCTGCTCTTCATCTCCAGCTTCATCATCCCCATGCTCACCATGCGCACCTTCTCCGAAGAGAAGAAGCAGAAAACCGAGCAGCTCCTGCTCACCTCCCCCGTCAGCCTCACCGGTATCGTCGTGGGTAAGTACCTGTCCTGCCTGACCGTGTTCGTGGTGGCGCTTCTGGGCACCTTCACCTGGCCTCTCATCGTCACCATGTACGGCCATCCCGCCCTGTACACCATCGTCGGCAACTACGCCGCCCTCTTCTTCGGCGTTGCCGCCTTCATGGCCATCGGCGTCTTCCTCTCCTGCATGACCGAGAGCCAGATCGTCGCCGCCATCAGCTCCTTTGCCACCTACATGGGTCTGTACCTGATCGGCACCCTGGCTTCCGCCATCGACAACCCCGTCGTGCGTGCCATCATGAACTTTATTTCCCTGTTCTCCCGCTATTCCAACTTCGCCCTGGGTCTCTTTGCCCTCGACGACATCGTCTACTACATCAGCATCACCGTCATCTTCTTGTTCCTGACCACCCGGGTCATCGAAAAGAAGCGCTGGGCGTAAGGGAAAGGAAGGTTTGATTCATCATGAAAAAGAATAAGGCCAAAAGCCTCAAGAAGCGCAACCTCAAGAAGCTGCAGTACGGCTCCCTGTCCATCGCTCTGACCGTCGCCTTCATCGCCGCCATCCTCCTGGGCAACGCCGCCATCAGCTACGTGACCGACCGCTACTCCCTCAAGGCCGATATCTCCGCCGAGGGTCTCTACCAGATCTCCGAGCAGACCGAAATCATGCTCAAGAACCTGGATCAGCCCGTGCGCGCCTACATTCTCATGAGCGAGGCCAACGCCTACGCCGCCGGCAACGATTACTACGCCGTTGCCAGTGAGTTCCTCAAGCGTTTTGTCACCCTCTCCGACGGCAAGTTCAGCGTTGAGTTCATCGACGTCTACAAAAACCCCGCCTTCATGAACAAGTATGACGAGGAATCCGGTATCTCCGCCGGCTCCTTCATCATCGAAAGCGACACCCGTTACCGCGTCTGCTCCATGTACGACCTGTACGAAGTCTCCGTGTCCTACTCCGAGGACGGCACTGCGACCCAGTACATCTCCGGCTTCCAGGCCGATGAGACCTTCGCCTCCATGCTCCATTACGTGACCACCGGCGAGCTGCCCACCGTGGTGCAGATCACCGGCCACCGTGAGTACTATGACGAAGTGTTCCTTGAGATCTTTGAGAAGAACAACTACGAGATCCTCGAGTGCAACCTCTCCATGGAAGAAATCCCCGCCTCCGCCGACATCATCCTCATCTCCAGCCCCAAGGTTGACTTCACCGAGGCCGAGATTGAGAAGATCGACAAGTATCTGCGTGAGGACTTCGGTTCCGCGATGGTCTTTGTTGATTTCGACTCCTACGATCTGGATCTGTTCGAGCTCTACTTTGAGGAGTGGGGTATCGGCGTTGAGCAGAAGATGGTCATGGATTCCGCCCGCGCCATCTCCATGCCCTTCATGGTCGTCCCCTATGTCCAGAACAACGACTTCATCGACGGCTTCAGCTACGATGAGAACACCATGATCGTCGCCCCCAACAGCCGCAAGCTGGACGTCCTCTTTGAGACCAGCGGCAGCTACACCACCACCGTCCTGCTCAAGACCGGCGACACCTCCTACGCCAAGGATTACTCCGTCGACGAGCCCATCTCCGTTTACGCCAAGGAAGACGGCGACGAAACCGGTCCCTTCCCGATGGCGATCCTGTCTGAGTACTTCGAGTGGAGCAACAACCGTGCCTACACCGGCCGTGTTGTGTTCTTCGGTACCTCCGGCGTCACCAACGAGACCATGCTCGAGACCGCCGCTCTCTCCAACAACCGCTTCCTGACCCACGTGATCAACTATATCAACCCCACCACCGATACCGTGACGCTGGAAGCCCGTGACCTGACCTCCACTTCCATGGCGATCCTCACCGAGCAGGCCAACGTCATCCTGGTGCTGCTGGTTCTGGTGATCCCCGTCATCACCCTCGGCCTTGGTCTGCTGGTCTACATGCGGAGGAAGAACAAGTAATGAAGAAAAAATTCCGTCCGCTGATCATCGCACTGAGCGCCATGCTGATTGCCGGCATCGCTTATGCGCTGGTTCTGGTGTTCATCCCCGAGCCTCCCGAAGTGGAAACTCAGCTCCCGGAGTACGACACCATCACCCCTTATCAGCTTAAAAACCTTGACCGCGTCGATTTCCGCTTTGACGACGGCTATGAGTATACCATTGATCTGACCCATAAGACCGAGTCCAACCGTTCCTACGCGGTTGTCGGCAAGACTCAGTACGAGTACGACTTCACCGCCCTGTCCAGCGCCTGTCTCTCCGTTGCGACGATTTCCACCTCCCAGGCTTACGCCGAGGATGCCATGGAAGCCGCCGTCTACGGCCTGGACAACCCCCGCGCCTTTGTTGACATCTACGGTACCGACGGTACCTCCGTCAGCCTCATCGTCGGCGATCCCACCCGCATCGGCAACTACTGCTACGTGCAGGTTGTGGGCGACGACAAGGTCTATCTGGTCTCCGGCTACACCGCCCGTTACCTGACCCAGACCGATCACGCTTACCGTGAACTGGGCATCTTCTCCTACTCCGATGAAGGCGCTTTCTCCGAAATCGCCGGTATCGAGATCACCCGCGGCGACGAGATGATCCTGAAGTATCATCTGGCCACCGAAGAAGAGCAGGAGAATCCTCCCAAGGGTCTGGCCGCCGGCGCCTATATGGAAGAGCCGATCTTCTACCCCCTCAACGATGTCAAGCTCACCGCGCAGGTCATCGATCACATCAGACTGGTCAACGCCAAGGCTGTTGTGGAGGACAATCCCCAGGATCTGTCCAAGTATGGTCTGGACGGCGATGATGTGTTCCACTTCAACGTCGACAATGCCGACGGCAGCAAGGTCTATATGACCATCTCCCCCGCGCAGGAAGACGGTATGCGCTACGCCCTCATCGGCGGCATCGACTCTGTCTACTCCTTCAGCGCCTCCACCTTCGACTTCCTGGAGGACGTCTCCTACGACAAGATGCTCTACGGCCTGTTCTGGAACTACCGCATCGTGGACTGCAATGCCGCTGAGGTTGAGCTCAACGGCGAAACCTACCGCATGGAGTTCTTTGATCCCACGACGGAGGAAGAGGAAGCCGGTAAGACTTTCTGGGCCACCTTCAACGGTGAAGAGATGCGCGAAGAAAACTGCCGCGGCCTCTTCGTCCGTATGCTGAGCCCCTCCATCTATGCGCTGGTGCCGGAAGGCTACGAGCGTCCTGCCGAGCCCTACTGCGTGCTGCGCTTTGAGACCGAGACCGGAGAAAACCCCGAGCTTTCTCTCTACACGATCAATGAGCGTCAGTATGCCGCCTACCTTGATGATGTGGAAACCGGCTTCCTCGTGAAGAAGGATTCCATCAAGGAGATCGCCGACTGCATCGAGATTATCCTCGAGGGCGATCTGGTTCCCGATTTTTAAGTAAAATATCAAGACAGCGCCTTTTCCGCCCGGAGAAGGCGCTTCTTGCACCCCAATTACGTACCGATTTCACCGCAGCATTCATTTTTGATCGAAAAGGAGACCAAAAAGCATGAACAGAAGCGTTTCTATGACAATTTTGCATGGAAATCCTGCGCTGATTGATGAAAAAGGCCGTGTGCTGCTGACCGATATCCGCGCCGGTATCGAATATCCGGGCAAGACCTGGAATAACCTCAATATCTGGAGCGAAGGCCCGTGGAGCCTCACCGGCGACGACACCTGCGGCACCCTTCGCTGCGAAAACTTCGCCATTGAGTACCGCCGTGAGGGCGAGGGCATGGCGCTGCGCACCACTTACACCCATCAGGGCGATGAGCTGGGTATGGCGTCCCGCCTGTATACCCTCTGCGGCCTGTGGCGCTGCGGGTTTGACCGCTGCCTGTACAACGAGACCCGAGCCCTGTCCGGCGTGGATTTCAACGAGATGCAGTCCCCGATTCACACCGTGCGCTTCACCGACGGTCAGCGCGTGACCGGCTCTGAAAACCTCGCACTCATCGACTGCGAAGGCGGTCAGGTGCTGGCGGGCTACGTCACCTTCAACGAATACTTCACCGACCTGCAGGCAGGCTCCGAGGGCCGCCTGCGCGCCTGGGCACAGCTTGAAAACCGTCCCCTGAAGTCCGGCGACACCATCACCTCCGACTGGCTCTACATCGGCCTGTGCGACGACGTGCGCTGGGGTCTGATGGACTATGCAAAGATCGCCGCCCGGCTCATGAACAGCCGCGCAGGTCTTGCCGAAACGCCCTACGGCTTTTGCACCTGGTACTACTACGGCAACGGCCTGAAGGCCGAGACCGTCTATGAAAACCTTGAAACCTTCCGCGCCAACCGCGACCGTCTGGACGTCAAGTACTTCAACCTCGACGACGGCTGGTTCAAGGAATGGGGCGACTGGACGGAGAACGAGAAGTTCTCCTGCGGCATGGGCAAGATCGCCGACGACATCCGCGACGCGGGATACCTCCCGGGCATCTGGCTGGCGCCCTTCGGCGCGAAGATCCCCTCGAAGCTGCACACCGAGCATCCCGACTGGTTCGTGCGCAAGTACGACAGCGACGAGCTGGCCACCTTCGACTGCCCCTGGGGTCAGTACATCTCCGTGGATATGTCCCACCCGGAAGTGAAGAAATGGGTACACGACCTCTACCACAAAATCTCCCACGACTGGGGATATCGCCACATCAAGATCGACATCATCACCGCCACCCTCATCCCCGGCCGGTACTATGATCCCACCTTCAACACGCTGAAGAACTACCGCGAGGGTCTGCGTCTCATCCGCGAGGCCATCACCGACGACACGGTGCTGCTGACCTGCACCGCGCCCATGGGCGGCGCCATCGGCTACGCCGACGGCATGCGCACCAGCGAAGATATCTTCGAGGACTGGTCCTGCCTGCTGCCGATTTTCGCGGAGAATCTGAAGCGCTACTACTACAACAAGATCTGGTTCAACAACGACCCCGACTGTCTGCTGGTGCGTCAGGCCGCCAACGAGGACGAGGACTGCATCCGTCAGTGCACCCGTACGGTGGATGAAGTGCGCACGTTTGCCACGGCGCTGATGGCGACGGGCGGCGCGATGATTATGTCGGACAAGATGCCGCGGCTGGAGGAATACCAGCTTGATCTGCTGTCGAAGATGTTCCCGATCAACACGCAGGCTGCGGTGCCGCTGGATCTGATGGATAGTGAATATCCGGGTATTCTGGATCTGGGCAGACGGGAAAAGACGCACATTTACGCGCTGATCAACTGGACGGATGCGGAGAAGGAGATGAGCGTGGACGCAGGCTCCGGGCTGGTGTTTGAGTTCTGGGCGCAGGAGTATCTGGGGAAGATGCAGGGCGTGCGTAAGTTCCGGGTAGAGCCGCATGGAGTGAGACTGGTATTTGTGACGGATGACGCGGAGATCGCGGTAATTGGTGCGGATGACTGCCTGTGCCCGGAGATGGTGCAGGAGTATAAGGCAGGTAAGCTGGAGGGTAAGTTTGTCAAGCGCGGCGAGACGCTGTGGATGGTGTGTGAGAGAGAGATCGAGGCAGCGGAGGGCTGTACGGTTGAGAAGGTACGGGATGGCCTGTACCGGCTGCACCAGACCGGAGAAAGCCTGAACTACCGCGTAAAAGCGTAATGCAGAAATGCAATACCGAATCATGAAATGCAGTAGAAGCTAAGCGTGGCACACGAGAAACGGGTCCAGGGTCCTTTGGACCCTGGCGCGGGGGTCAAAGGGGGGCGGCGACAGCCCCCCGTCGATCCCGCAGCTCCGCGCTGACAGAATGAAATATGGAGCATAACAGCGGGGAAAAAGATAAAAAAATAAAACAAAACCTTGCCGTTTGATCCCTTTATCTGCTGTACCAACGTCGAGTCACGCGGGAACTCGAAGAGTTCCCCAGTGACGAGCAACTATTTCGAACGTCTCCTGTTATACCAAGCTAAAACATAGAACCCGTATTCTGTGATAACCGAGCCTTACAGAGGCCGACTCACAGAATGCGGGTTCTTTTTATACTTTTTCGATTTTTATGCTGCTTTCAGATGATTTCGCGCCGTGGACGGCATAAAAAGTAAAAGCGAGTACGCCGGAAACGGTCGGAAACGTGGCTCGTCACTCGTTATGGGAACTCAAAGAGTTCCCATACTTGTGACTCGTAGTAATACAGCAGGAAATGCCGTCAAACGGTCAGGTTTCGTTTTAATTTTTTATTTCTTGCCGTCCTCCATCCGCTTCATCTTTCATTCTTCTACTGCGCCATACGGGAACACCCGGGGGCTGCTCGCCCCCTCTCTCCCCTCGGCAGGGTCCACAGGACCCTGCACCCGTTTGCGCTGCGCTCCTTAACCTCTACTGCATTTCATGATTCGGTTCTCCATTTCCTCTTTCACATTTTTCTCCTATTCCCTTACGATTATCCCATTGCCATTTTCCCTCAAACGTGTTATCATGTACTCATCCCACCGCGGATAATTCTTACGCCGGTTCCACCGGCAGAAAGGCTATCACTATGAGCGAGCGCAGCTATCTGTTCAAACTCTTCTCCGACGACTACTTCCGCCTTATCAACCAAACCGGCGTCCGTCAGCGCGTCGGCCTCTGCGGCATCACCCACGGCGGCTGCTGGGACAACCTCCTCGCCCCCGACGGTACTTACTACTTCTCCCCCTCCGATGAGTCCGGTACCGGCAAACATACCCGCCTCGTCGCCTATGACTATGACACCGACTCCGCTAAAATCTGCGTCTACCCCGAACGCGTCACCGTCTCCCGCGTCCGTGAGCAGCCCATGACCAAGTTCCATGAGTCCCTCACCGTTCTCCCCGACGGCCGCATCTTCATGACCACCCATACCACCGACCGCGCTCCTCATCAGCCTGAGTGGATGCCTATGGCCCTCTCTACCCATATCTGGGAAGGCTTCCCCGGCTCCCATATGTTCGTCTACGATCCTAAGACCGGCGCTGTCGAAAACTGGGGTATCCCCGTTCCCCGTGAAACCATCTACGGCGCTACTTATGACTCCGTTAAGAACTGCATCTACATGATCGGCTTCATGCGCGGCCATGTCTACTGCTTCAACCTCGACGACCGCTCCCTCAAGGACCTCGGCAAGGCCGCTGAGATCTTCTGCTACCGCCTCCATGTCGGCCCCGACAAGCACATCTACGCCATGACCAAGTCCGGCTACCTCTGGCGCATCAACGTCGAGACCCAGAAGCTCGAGGACCTCAACTGGCGTCTGCCTGAGTTCGAGGGCAACTACTGCAACAACACCTGGTATCGCTATATGTCCTACGCCGTGGATCTCAACGACCATGAGATGATCTTCTGCGGCTTCTGCTCCGATGATTTCTATATCTACGACTGCAACACCATGCAGGTTCGTTCCATCGGCAAGAAGTTCCCCACCGACGAGCTCATCGATGCCTACCCCGTGACCAAGGCCTGCAACGAGTTCGCGCTGGACAAGGACGGCGTGATCTGGTATCCCATGACCACCTACTCCTTCCAGAAGCCCGACGACGACTTCCGCAAGTATTCCTTCTCCGACTACCTGGTGCGCTGGGACTTCCAGAACGGCAAGGCTCCTGAGGTTCTGGGCATGATCGGCGGCATCGACCACTCCCACGGCCAGACCTCCGGCATCAAGATCGATAAGGATCGCGATCTGCTGTACATGGTGGACTCCGGCGGCGTGGCAAACGTTGGCCTGAGCGTCATCGCCATCGATCTGGCGGTCTTCCGTCAGCATATGTACGAGCCCGGCCCGCTGGCCCAGGATCCCCGTATGCATCCCGTTGACATGAACGAGGAAGAGATCGAGCGCTTCAAGCGCCGCTCCCGCGCCGGTGAGGAAGTCACCGACCGCAATCCCTTCCAGGCCTTCCCCATCGAGGACGTCACCCCCGTGCGTCTGTGGAGAAGCGTGCCCCACACCAACATCGAGGACTCCAAGGTCATCGGTCTGGTCTGGGACTGCGACAATGTCCTGCACGGCATCTGCGGCGAGAACACCCGCTACTGCTTCAAGGTCATCGACGGCAAGGTCGCCGAGATTCAGCCTCTGGACGAGGCCGAAATGGGCTACCGCGCCTGGCTCGAGGCCAATATCCTGCCCCGTCCCTTCAATGCGGAGGATATCAAGGTCAAGATGCCTCACGTGACCGGCCGCCAGTGGCTGTCCGATCCCACCGCTCTGACCGAGTGGAACGGCGGCCGCAAGATCGTCGGTACCAACGACGGTCTGCTCGGCATCATCAACGCTGCCGGCGACAAGATCTTCAGCCTCGGCAATGCCGCGCCCTACGGCCCCATCCGCTCCCTGTGCACCAACGCCGACAAGACCCGTCTGTGGGGTACTGCCGGTGACAAGGAGATGCTGGGCATCGTGTTCTACTTCGACGACGAAGGCGGCATCCAGCAGCTGGGCATGCTCAGCTACAACACCCACGGCTACATGGACGGCCCCTCCGCCTCCAACATCCTCTCCGCCGTTGCCGTCAACGCTGACGAGAGCCTCATCGCCGTCGGCGGCGCCGACCGCATCGGCTCCATCCACATCGCCAAGCTCAAGTAAGTCAATCTGCCGGCCGCAAGGCCGATAAAACGGCTGTCCGGCGCATCACGCGCCGGGCAGCCTGACTACTATAAGGGAGAAAAAGCCATGAAAATCGGAAAATTCTGCGCCCACCGCGGTGTTTCCGCGCTGATGCCCGAAAATACGCTTCCCGCCTTCGGCGCAGCCCTTGCGCTGGGCGCCGACGAGATCGAATTTGACGTGCGGCTGTCCTGCGACGGTCAGCTCATCGTCTCCCACGACGATTCCCTCGAGCGCATCTCCGACGGCACGGGAAAGCTCTGCGAAAAGACGCTTTCTGAGCTCCTGACCATCAACGCAGGCCACGAAAAAGGCTGGGTTGTGCCCTTCTGCACGCCGGAGGAAGTGTTTGCGCAGTTTGCAAACAAGATGATCTTCAACATCCACCTCAAGGAGACCGGTGTGGAAGGTTCTCTCGTGAAGGAGCTGGTGCGGCTGGCCGAAAAGTACGACGCCACGGGCAGCATCTACTTTGCCGGCGGTGAGGAACAGCTTTACTGGATGCAGAAGGTCGCCCCCGAGATTCCCCGCGTGGCAATCCAGTTTCCCGACAATGCGCCCCGGCTTTATGACATCGTCTGCCGGTACGACTGCGTGGGCGTGCAGTTCTGGCTGGGCTATTTTGACGAGGCGCTGATCAACCGGCTCCACGAGCGCGGCGCGTTCTGCAACCTCTTCTGGGCTGACGATGACGAAGCCTATGAGAAGTACTTCGAAATGGGCGTGGACACGCTGCTGACCAACCGCATGGATCTGGCTGCCGCGTGGAAAAAGAAGGTACAATAAACGCCGAAGCATCCCACTAACGACAAAGGAGAAAGGCCATGGGCGGAGATCACAAATTCTACTACGATTTTTCAACCGAACTCCCGCTCTCCGACTGGAACGTTGTGAAGAGCGCGGCAGACAGCATCACCCTCGCAGCCGTGACAGACCTCCCCGCCGGGGCGTATGTTCTGCTATATCCTGCGGACGATCAGCGCTTCCCCGCCCTGCTCTCCGTCACCGTGAACGGTGAGCCCCTGGCGGTACGCAAGCGCGAGGCGGTCTACATCCATTCCCTCTATCCCCGGTACGGCATCGAAATCACCTTATCCGAGGGTAAGAACACCATCTCGGCCGTGCTGTCCGCCGAACCGGCGGCAGAGCCTGACAAGCTCCCCTTCTTCCTGCAGAAGGACGAGGCAGACCCCGCCCCGTATCACGCTGAGCCGAAGCTGCATCATATCCCTGCGCAGGATTATACCGCCGACAGCGAACCCCTGTCCCTTGACGGCTTCACCGAGGGCGTGGGACGCTCGCCCACAGTAGGACGCTTCGGCTATCTGAAAGGCGACGGCCTGCTGGACTGCGCCATGCCCGCGTTGGGCATGGTGGACAAGATGTTTCTCTGCGGTCAGCCGAAATACCAAAAGCCCTACCGCTGGAGCTACACCCTGCTCCCGGAGGATATGCCGCTTCACGGCTCCCTTGCGCCCTTTGACACCGGCATCGGGGACGACGACATCTCCATCAACCATCTCTCGGCATCCTGGGCCGCCGTCCATCAGGGCAGGCGTTTTGCCTGCACCTATTCGCTGGCCTCTCCCGCCATTCTCACCGAGCGCGAGGACGGCTGTATGCGTCTGGGCGGGCTCCGGTACGCGGGCAGCTACCGCTCGGTGCTGATTCCCCGCGCAGACGGTGTGGAGGAGTGCGATCTCGACACGGCGGACATCGCCGGGATGGCGGAAAACTGGATTCTGCTCTTCAATTCATCGGAATTTCCCGACGTGCCCCTCATGCTGGTCTTTGACCGCAATCCCGCAAGCATGACCGTGACCCGTGATGGTCACGGCAGGCTGCGCAGCATCGACTTTACCGGCACGCCGCTGATGTTCTCCCTCACGCCCTTTGGCATCGAGCGCTTTGCGCCCGCTGCCATGCCGGTCCCGGACGCTGTGCGCCGTGCCCGGTTCTGGAGCCGTGCGGTACTTGCCTATCCCGTGCGGCAAAAGGAGTATTTCCGGCTCGACGAGGCTCATAAAGAGGTCACCATCCGCCAGAGCTTTGAATACCGCACCATCCGGGATGCCTGGGGCACCCGGCCGCTGGAAACCGCCCCCTTCCCGCCGCCCACCTCCATCTGCGGCACGGCAAAGACCGGCAGCTGTACGGACTTTGAATTCCCCACCAAGTACGGTCATCTGCGCGGGAAGCTTGGCAGCTGGTCTGCGTACACCATCCCGATGATGCCCACCGAGCGCCGGTTCCCCCTTCGCTCCGAAGGCTCCAAAATCCCCGAACTACTGGCCGATGGGATGGAAAAGTACCGTGCATTGGTGTCCGCCTTCTCCGACGAGGTCAAGTCCTACCCCTATGCCGGTGCGCTGCTGGAACCCTTCGCGCTTACCTCCACCATGTCCCTGTTCATGTCCGACGACGACCGGGCATTTCTGCGCGATACGCTCTCCCAGCGACTGGAAGCCTGTCTCAACCCCGACCATGACTCCGACTACGTGGTCATCAACTGGGGCGAGATGATGCGCACCAACCCCGAGCATGACGAGGTTCGCCGCATCTACGAGGATCCCGCCCGGCCCCGGCTTCGTCTGCGCAACTGGTTCACCCGCATCGAGCCCTTCACCGGTCAGTCCTTCAACATCTGCTACCTCAACGTGGGTATGTTCTCCTCCGGCACCATCAAAACGGCATCCCCCGAGGAAATCCGCAGTCTGAAGCTTCCCCTGATCGAAAACGACTGGGGTGTGGGTCTGACGTTCTACTATCTCTACCTGGCAAGCCTCGCCGCCGGCACGTTCGAGCCTGTCCGCCGGCATTGGGAGCTTCTCAAGAGCGTCTACTACTTCTTTGAGCTGATGCATGACTTCGCCTGCATGGGTACCGGCTACAGCGACAATGCCATCACCTGGGTCGAGGGCGCCAATTACGGTGCATTCACCTCCTACATCAAAATGGCGGAGGCCGTCGGCGACCGGGACGCCCGCGACTTCGGCATCTACAATGCCGCCAAGCAGTTTGCACTGCGTCTGGCGGTCATCCACGCCTCCGTGGACTACTTCCCCCGCTACTTCGACGTCAATCCCTGGTACGTGGCCAAGTTCTTCCACGAAGAGCTCTCCCCCGCCCACGCTTTCCAGAACTATCCCAACCTCTCCCACCGGGATGTGCGCTCGGATGCGGTGTACAATTTCACCACCGAGGGTCTGTATCCCGAGGCGTACGCCGGACTTCGCCAATACGGCGGCGCGCTGTATGACGATCTGACGCTGCGGCTGGAGGAAGCGCTGCTGGACGGCCTTACCAATTCAGGCTTCCGCTGGGGTCTCGTGCAGCAGTTCACCGCCCTGCTCATCGACCGTGCCCACAATCCCGCCTCCTCCGTCCAACGCTTCCACGAGCTCATCGGGGAAGGGAGTTCCCGGGAGCTGCTCATCCGCGAGTGGCGCGGCATCCACATTTTCAGCCGTGCCCTGCCGAAGAACTACTTCCTCGCCCAGCTTCTGGCCTGGATGGAGATGCGGGAGCACAAAGCATGGCTTACCTTCTGGGAGGAAACCTGCATCGAGCGCGCGGTCTTTGCAGACAACCGCGCCTGCATCAGCTTCACCTATTCCGGTGTCGGTGAGATGCGCATCGTCCTGGGTGTCACCGAGCCGCCGCAGAAGATCCTGCTCAACGGCTGCGAGATCCGCGGCATCACCCCCGAGCCCGGACTCCTCGAGCTCCGCCCGGACTGCGCAGGACTTCTGGAACTGATCTTCTGATCCCCATAAAAAACCTTTCATCCCCCGGCGCCAATCCGATGGATTGGCGCCGGGGGATGATCTTTTACGCCCCGCATACTTGCGGAAAGCGCGGTTTTATGATACTATGTACCTGGTATAAACTGCCGTTCTCACCGGTCAGTGTGCATTCCCCAAAAAACTTTTTCAAGAAAGGCGGCCGCTTGTCTGCACGCTTTCATCCCGGTTTGTGCCGACGCGCAGCGACCGAACGGTGGATTACTGTGTCTGAGCTGATTCTTGTTGAAAATTCCGCAGCCAAAATGCAGATTATTTCCTGCGCATCCCAGGGTCTGGAAGCCTATGCCGTGCAGGAGCTGGTACAGCATTTCAAACTTGTCACGGGCGCCGAGATTCCGGTGGTCTGTGAGGCCAACGCCTGCAGCTGCAAAGTGAGTCTGATTGCCGCC
Source organism: Oscillospiraceae bacterium (assembly GCA_015067675.1). Taxonomy (GTDB): domain Bacteria; phylum Bacillota; class Clostridia; order Oscillospirales; family QAMX01; genus SIG502. The sequence goes on along the minus strand of SVMB01000005.1, from coordinate 34,785 downwards.
ACACCGGACACCTGCCCCAAAATCGCCTCCCTCTTTGCAGAGGATCTTGCCTGGATCGGCACCTCCGACGGCTTTGCGGTACGCACGGTTGAGAACACGATCTACATTTTCGGTACCAATCCCGGCGGTGTGCTTAACGGCGTTCATGACTTCATCGAAAAGAACCTTGATGTTCTCTGGGTTCGTTCCACGGACATCGGTCTTCTCTACGATCCCATGCCCACCGTCAGCTTAACCTGCACGGACTACCGCGAAAAGTCCCCCTTTGCCGTGCGCGGCTGGCATACCTGCGGCACAGGCGTCGGCGGCGAATGCCATTCCGACCCTGCCACGGAAGTGATGCTTTCCCGCAACAAGCTCAACGCCAAATTTGCGGAGTTTGAAAATCTCGAGCAGTGGGACAGCTACAAAACACGTGGTCTGGAACCGTTCAACTTGGGCCACAACGTGACCCAGTGGCTGCTGAGAAGCCCGTCCTACGATGCCCAGTGCATGGAATACTGGAACACCGACGACGACGGCAACCCCATCGTCAACGTCCCCATCGACGGTTTCAAGGCAAACCTCAACTACTGGAGCGAGCGCACCGCCGACACCATCGCAGACTCCATCATCGCCTTCCTCGGTGAGCATGACGTGCGCTATATCGGCGTGGGCCTGGAGGATAACTGGAACACCAAAACCCGCCCGTGGGATCAGCTTCCCTTTGAGTACGCCCCGGGACAGTTTGTGGAGCCTGCCGCCGAGAATTACGTCTCCACGGTTTTCTTCACCTGCATCAACCGCATCTCCCGCAAGGTGCGCCGGGTCTATCCCGACGTGACCATCAATACCTATGCCTACTTCTTCTCAGAGGTGCCGCCGGAGTGTGAGCTGGAGGATAACATCTGCGTCGTGTTTGCCCCTCTGGGCGAGGATGTGACCGAGCCCACCAATACCGCAAAGATCTGCCCCAACAACAAGGTCTACTCAAACGTGGAAACCTGGAAGAAAAAGACCTCAAACCTTGCCTTCTACAACTACTACGGCTGCTTCCGTGCATCGGAGAAATACGAACGTCCCCTGGCTGACCGCATTCAGGCCGATCTGCAGTATTACGCCGAAAACGGCTTCACCGGTACCATTCCGGAAGGTATGGTCGATGCCAACAACAACGTCTGGGCGATGAATGCGCTGACCTTCTGGCTCTACAGCAAGCTGGCCTGGAATCCCTGGGCGGACACGAAAGCGCTGACCGGGAAGTTCTGCCGCAAAGCCTACGGCAAGGCAGCCGATGCGATGCTGACCTATTACAATCTGGTGAAAAAGGGCTGGGAGCTGGGCCGTGACGGCGCCACTCTGGTCTGGCACAATCCGCCGGAGATGTATCTGCACCACTTTGTCCTCAAGCATGAGCTTGCCGAGCCCATGCAGAAGGCGCTGGACGAGGCCTGGAACGCCGCCGATGAAACGGCGAGAGCGCGCATCCGCTACATTAAGGAGACGTTTGAAGCCAACATCCGCAGCATCGTCACGCTCTACGCCCGTATGGCTGCCGATACCTACGGCGCCTTTGCGCCTCATATGCTCCACTACTATCGTCTGTCCCGCAATGCGGTTCCCGAGGATGCCGACGCGGCACTTCCCGATGATACCGCAGACTTCGTGCCCGGTTTCACCGATGCGCGGGGTCTTGCCGAAAAGATGGAGGAAAAGCTCGATGCGGCCATCGCAGAAGCCGAGGGCATGAAGCGCTTTGCGATGGTTACCGTCAAGCGTCCCATCGAAAAAATTCTGGAAAGCGACAACAGCAACCGCGAATAAATACAAATCCATTTTTCAGGAAAGGCAGCCGTTTCATCCCGATTTGCGGTGCAGCGGCTGAAAGGTTACTTACAATGAAACTGGTTTATTCTCAGGACAAACCCATGGCATCCACCGTCCCCGCCGAGGATATCGCCCGCGTCAAGGGTCTGGGCTTCCTGCGCGACAAAACCACGCCCGACTGCTTCAATGCCCGCGTGATCACCCGCAACGGCAAGATCACCGCCGAGGAAAGCATTCACATCGCAGAGGCCGCCCGCCGCTTCGGCAGCGGCGAAATCGCCATGACCACCCGCATGACCGTGGAAGTGCAGGCCATCCCCTATGCAAACATCGACGCTTTCATCGCCTTTCTGGCCGAAAAGGGTCTTGAAGTGGGCGGCACCGGCCCGAAGGTGCGTCCCGTCGTCTCCTGCAAGGGTACCACCTGTACCTTCGGCCTGATCGACACCTATTCCCTGTCTCTGAAAATCCATGAGCGTTTCTACCGCGGTCTGCACGACATGAAGCTGCCCCACAAGTTCAAAATCGGCGTCGGCGGCTGCCCCAACAACTGCGTCAAGCCCGATCTCAACGACATCGGCATCATCGGTCAGCGCATCGTCGCCGTTGACGAGAACCTGTGCCGGGGCTGCAAGGTCTGCCAGGTGGAAAAGGCCTGCCCGATGAAGGCTGCCGCCGTCAGGGACGGCAAAATCGCCCTGGACGGTGAAAACTGCAACAACTGCGGCCGCTGCTGGGGCAAATGTCCCTTCGGTGCGCTGGAAGAGGCCGAGTCTGGCTACAAAGTCACCCTCGGCGGCCGCTGGGGCAAGAAGGTCGGCCGCGGTACACCCCTCTCCCGCATCTTCGCCACCGAAGAAGAGGTGCTCGACGTGATCGAAAAGGCCATCTACTTCTACCGTGACAACGGTACCGCCGGTGAGCGCTTCGCCGACACCATCGCCCGCATCGGCTTTGAGCAGGTCGAAAAGGCCCTGCTGGAGAAATGAGAAAACCTGCCCTTTTGACGCTGATCCTGACCCTGCTGCTGTGCCTGCTCTGTGCCTGCACAGCAGCAGGCAGCCCCGCCGGTGACTGGTACGCCTTCACCGACGACGCCGGCAGCACCGTCACGCTGGCAGCCCCTCCCGAAACCGTCGCCGTGCTCACCTCCTCCTTTGCCGAGATCTGGCAGCTCGCCGGCGGCGAGGTCGCGGTCACGGTGGGCGAAGCCGTGGAGCGCGGCTTTGCTGACCCCGGCGTGACTCTGGTGGACGAGGGCGCCGGGAAATCGATCAACACGGAGCTGCTCATCGCCGCAAAGCCCGATCTGGTGATTGTCTCGTCGGACATCCCGGCGCAGGCACAGACGGCGCAGCTGCTCCGCTCTGCAGGCATTCCCGCGGCACAGCTTCGGGTGGAATCCTTTGACGATTACCTGCGCGTGCTCAAAATCTGCACCGACATCACAGGAAACGCCGACGCCTACCGGCTCCACGGCACCGAGGTCCAGGAGCAGATCAGGCAGATCTTCGCCGAAATCCCCCGCACAGGGGAAAAGCCGCAGATTCTCTTCGTGCGTGCCGGCTCCTCGGAAAAGTCCACCAAGGCCAAAACTGCCGCAGAGCATTTCGCCTGCGTGATGCTCGACGAACTGGGAAGCGTCAACATCGCCGATGCCGCGCCGGTTCTCATCGACGGGCTGAGCATCGAGGAGATCCTGACGGCGGATCCTGCGATCATCTTCGTGACCGCCATGGGAGACGAGGCTGCGGCCAAGGCAAACTTCGGTGCGGTGCTTGATACCCCTGCCTGGCAGGGTGTGCGTGCTGTGCGGGAAGGCCGCGTGCACTGGCTCCCCAAGGAGCTGTTCCAGTACAAGCCCAACGCCAGATGGGCCGAGGCCTATCGGATGCTTGCGGAGATCTTATATGAAGAATAAGTACCGGCTGCCGCTTCTTGCGGCGGCGCTGATGGTCGTGCTGTACTGCGGCGTACGCTGCGGCAGCGCGAACCTGAGCACGGCGCACTTTCTCGCAGCGCTCCGGTTCGCTCCCGGCGCCGAGACGGAGAGTCTGATTCTCTGGGCCGTGCGGCTGCCCCGCGTCTGTGCGGGCATCGTCGCCGGTGCGGGACTGGCCCTTTCGGGCGTACTGCTGCAAGCTGTGACAGACAACGATCTGGCAGCGCCCAACATCATCGGCGTCAACGCCGGTGCGGGACTGGCCGTGGTGCTGTGCCTGACCTTCGTCCCGACGGCCTCCCTGCTGCTGCCGGGTGCGGCATTCGTCGGCGCCTGTCTGACGACGCTGCTGATTACGGCGCTTGCGGGGAACAATTCGCGCTCGTCGGTGATTCTCGCCGGTGTCGCGGTGACGGCGATTCTGAACGCCGTGATCTCCTCCTTCACCTACGTGGACACAGACCTGCTGGCGGCCTACAACGCCTTTTCCGTGGGCGGACTGCGGGGTGTAGGGTTTGGTCAGCTCTGGCTGCCGGCGGTGATGATTCTTCTCTGCGCCGGTGCGGGACTGCTTGCCGCGGGGCAGATTGATCTGCTCTGTCTGGGTGACAGCGGAGCGGCGGTACTGGGTGTCCCGGTGGGCAGAATCCGACTTCTGTGCATCCTGTGCGCGTCGGCATCAGCCGCCGCCGCAGTGAGCTTTTCGGGACTCCTGGGTTTCGTGGGACTGATCGTGCCCCACATCGCCCGCAGGCTCGTCGGCACGCGCACATCGGTGCTGATCCCCGCGTCGATGCTGCTGGGCGCCGCCGTCACGGTGGCTGCGGATCTGGCAGGCCGTGTACTGGCCGCGCCTTCCGAGATCCCGGTGGGCATCATGATGGCCTTTATCGGTGGGCCATTTTTCCTGTATCTGCTCATACGCCGCAGAAAGGGGTAAGCAATGGAGCTCTCGGTTGACATCAAAAAAGCGGCTTACCGCCGCCACGCGGTGCTTGAAAACATCCGCTTCACCCTGTCTGCAGGCTCTTTCACGGCGATTCTCGGGCGCAACGGCTCGGGAAAATCCACGCTGCTGTCCTGCATCGCAGGGATTCTTCCCTTTGAGGGCACAATCTGCGCCGGCGGCATCGATCTGGCCACGCTCTCCGGCCGTGAGCGTGCCCGTCGGATTGCGGTGATGCTGCAGCAGCCCCGTGCGCCGCACATCACGGTGGAGGAGCTGGTCTGCTTTGGACGCAGGCCGTATCACACCTTCGGTCACGATCGCCCGGACGCGCTGGATCTTGCCAAAATCGAGGCCGCCATTCATGAAACCGCGCTGGAACCGCTGCGCCATCGGTACGTGGACACGCTCTCCGGCGGCGAGCAGCGCCGGGCGCATTTTGCGGCGATGCTTGCGCAGGACACGCCGGTGGTACTGCTGGACGAATCGACGGCGTTCATGGACGCCGAGAACGAGGCCCGGTATCTGGAGCTGGCGGCGGCGATGCAGGGTCAAAAGACCGTGCTGGCGGTGCTGCACGACTTATCGGCGGCGGTACGCTATGCCCGTCGGGTGATCGTACTGGACAAAGGCACGGTATGCTTCGACGGCACGGCGGCGGCATTTGCAGCAAGCGGCATCCCGGAGGCGGTGTTTCACGTCCGTCGTTACACCGCGCAGGATGAGCAAGGCGAGCAGGCACTGTTCTTCCGATGAAAAGCCCTTAAACGACAAAAGCCCCCTTGCGTCCTGCCTGACCTGTACAAGGAAAGGCAAAACAGAGGGGGCTTCTCTTATTGAATCAGGAACAGCGCGGTATCTTTATTCCCTGCGGCAGCCAAACCGCAGCCAACATCGGAAAAGGCACAGCCACTGGACATACAGAATGTCATCCGGCTGCTTCAGCCGGGGCAGTCCCTCCAGTCTCAATGCCGTATCAATCTGCCGCTTTGTCAGCAGCGCTTTGCTTCCGAAGAGTCCATACTGCAGACCATGCCGCACAAACGTGCAGTAGCGATCCCATTGCTCAGCCGTCACATCCGGCCTGTCCTTTCGCCGAAATTCCAGCATGACCGTATCCACCCCCGGCGCGGGATGAAAATCTTCCCGCCGAAAGTGATACACAATTTTCGTGTCAAACCGCGGTTTCAGCAGCAAAGACGCCGCAGATTCTTTCGGAATCCCGCACGGGATTCATGACGATGAAAAGAGCTTATTGCTGATGCAATAAGCTCTTTTCTGGTGCGGATAAAGGGACTTGAACCCCCATGAAGTTGCCCTCATATGGACCTGAACCATACGCGTCTGCCAATTCCGCCATATCCGCATATTCACTTTGTCGCGATCTCTCGCTGACAGATGTTATTATACAGGATCTCTTCCAAAAAGTCAATACCCAAAATCAAATTTTCTCAAAAAAATTTTTACTGCCCGTGCAGGCATCCCGGATATCCGGTCTTGCACAGGCCCTTTTCCTGTGTTATACTATCTTTAAATACTCCATTTACCGCGAAAGGGGTGCATTTTTGTGCCGGTTTGCGACATCACCGGACGCGTTCACGACGGCATGTGGGGCTCTCCCCCGCCGTTCCCCACCTACCATCTGCACCATATCCCCCAGCCTGCCTGGGTCGAGCACCCGGTCTTTATGGAATCCTTCGAGGGGCTCCACTCCCAGACCGGTACGTATCTGGAAACCCCTGCCCACTGGTACGGCAATACCTATCAGCTCATCGACGTGCCGGTGGAAAAGCTCATGGATCTCCCCTGCGTGATCCTGCGGCTGCCGGAACCTGTGCCCGGCGACTCCAGGCCGCCTGTAACGCAGACCGCTATTGAGCAGGCCATCGCCAACGCAGGCGAGATCCCCGCGGGCGCTGCCATCCTTGTGGCCTGCGGCTGGGGCAAGCACTGGGACGAACCCTTCTACATCTCCGCCGCACCCTACTTCACCCGGGAAGCCATGGAGCGCATCATCGCCCTTGCCCCGTTTCTTCTGGGCTCCGACATCCCGGCCTGGGAAAACCGCGACGATCCCCAGAACTTCTTTGAATCCTTCTACGCCGCCGATATCCTGATGCTGGCTCCCGTGGTGCGGCTCGAGGATGTCCCTGCGGATGCCGAAAATCTCCGGCTCACCGCCCTTGCCCCGGCAATTGAAGGTACCTCCTGCGTTCCCTGCCGCGCCGTGCTGCGCTGGGACTGACCGGCGGCGGTTTTTATCAACACGTATCAAATTTCATCCGAAAGGTGATAGTATGGTTACAAAACGTGACATTCTGCTGACTCTTGACCTGCTGGGTGTCAAGCCCGGCGACGTCATCCTCATGCATTCCGCCTACACCGCCATCGGCGGCGTGGAGGGCGGCGCAGACGCTCTCATCGATGCCTTCCTTGAGGCTCTGGGTCCCACCGGCACCCTCTGCATGTCCTCCCTCACCGGCTGGTCGGCTCCCTTCGACGCCGACACCACCCCCACCGGCGTGGGCTATCTCGCCGAGACCTTCCGCCGCCGCGCGGGAGTGCTGCGCTCCCTGCATCCGGTGCATTCCGTCACCGCCTGCGGCCGCCACGCCGCCTTCATCACCGAGGGCCACGAAAATGCTCCCACCGGCTGCGGTGAGGGTACTCCCTACACCAAGATCCGCGATCTGGGCGGCAAGATCATCCTCCTCGGCGTGGACATGGACCGCAACACCTCCCTGCACTGCATCGAGGAGTTCATGGACTCCTCCTATCTCGTCACCCTGGACATCCCCGCGCCCACCTATCAGCCGGGAAAAGAGAAGTTCACCCTGACGAAGTTCCCTCCCGGACACCGCAACTTCAAGGGCACCACGCCGGTGCTGCGCCGTGCGGGTCTGCTGAAGGAAGCACGTCTGGGCAGCGCCGTCGTGCGCTGCATGGGCATCGGCGACATGTTTGACTGGGGCATGAAGCACGTGGCGGAGGATCCCTTCTTCTTCCTGTGCGACAATCCCCACTGCAAGTTCTGCACCGCCGCACGCTCCGGCGGCAACGTACCGAAGGAGGACTAACGCCATGTATCGTTACAGCATCAAACCTGCCTGCGCCTGCACGCTGGCAGAGAAGCTGGCTCTCTGCAAGAGCCTGAACATCACCAATCTCGAGCTGGGCGGCTGCATCGACGGCGTGAAGCTCTCCGACATGACCCCCGATCAGGTGGAGGACGCCCGTGCAGCGCTGATTGCCGCCGGTGTGGCGCCGGTGAGCGCGAAAATCTCCTGCTGCCTGTGCGACGACGAGGCGATCCGGCGGTGGTTCCAGGCCGCGCACTTCCTCGGCGTGGAGGCTGCGGAGCTGCCCTCGCCGAAAACCGACGACGAAGCAGCCTACATCGAGAGTCTGCGCCGTCCCTGCGCGTATGCCCAGAGCTACGGTATGCAGATTCTTTTGGCCTGCAAGGCCGACACCTTCCTTGCCGACGATGCCGGGCTCACCCGGGTCGTGAAAGCGCTGGCTCCGGCGCAGGTGAACGTGATTCTGGATCCGTACTACCACGTCAGCCGCGGCTCAAGTGCCTTCTGGAAGGGCTATTACGCAAGCAAGCTCAAGAACGCCGTGGCTGTGATCCGCGCAAACGACGGCCTGCCCACCGGTGAGGGCAAGCTCCCCGGCGAGGGCTCCGGTGATATCCGGGAGCTGATGTCTCTGGCGCTGGCCAGAAGCTTTGGCGGCTACTTCTCCATCGCCGCTTATCCGGGCTTTGAGGATACCGGAAAGTGGGCTGATGTGGCGGCGGCACTGCGCCGTGAGCTGCAGAATATGTAATACGTTTGAAAACCTTTGCGCTGCCGGGCTGAAGTCACAGCCCGGCAGCGCTTTTCGTCTGTACTTTTCCGCACATATGTGCTATACTCTATCAATGGGGGTGTTTTTATGACACAATATAACAGCCGCGAGCAGCGTCATGACTACTTCTTCCCGCTGCTGGCAAACGGCGACATCGCCGTAACGCCCAACTACGCAGGCTCCGACCGCGTCTCGGACCAGGGCTTTCCCTCCGGGCTCGGCGTTTTCCGTGCCGGCAGACGCGGCACTTCCTCCCGCCTCCCGCTCATTCTCTGGGGCATTCTGGGCTTTGACTGCGGGGAAGAACCGGTCTCCTTCACCCAGGATTTTGATGAACGCGCCGGTATCACCACCGCCGAATGCGTCTACCCCGGCGGCTTCTCCGTGCGCGCGGAATATTTCGTCCACCCCTCCCACAACCTCTTCGCCGTGCGCCGCACCTTCACCGGCGTTCCGCCCAAGGCTGAGCTCACCCTCAATCTTGATCCGTCCATGACCGACGCGGCCTTCTCCCTCACCCATGAGATCACCGCCGATTCCATCACCATCGACGCAGACATCCGCGCCTACGACCGCTATTTCTCCCGCTCGGTACTCCTCACCGATACCCCCTCCGAAATCACTTTCGCCGACAACCGGGCGGTCTTTTCCTTCACCCCCGCCGACGGCGACGCCGTCTGCTGCTATTATCTCCTCGATGACTCCCTCTTCCGTGAGGATGACGCCCCCGATTACCGTGAAAAGCTCAATGCTGTACAGGCGCACATCCGCGCCGCAGGTTTTGATGCGCTGCAGGCGGAATGCTCCGCCTTCTGGCAGGCGTATCACGCCGAAGGCTATGTGCGCACCGGCATCGAAGCGGTGGACAACGCCTACGCCACGGCGCTTTATCATCTGCGCTGCTCCATGACCCGCTGGTCCTGCGCCATCGGCATCAACAACTCCCACTGGTACGGCAAATTCTTCCCCTTTGACGAATATTACGCCTATTTTGCCCTGCTGCAGTCAGGCCGCGCAGATCTTGCCTCCCGCATCCCGGAATTCCGGCTTGCCACTCTGCCCAAGGCCATCCGCCGCGCCACCGACTCCCTGCAGAATCCCGATACCCAGCAGGCACGCTTCCCCTGGACCAGTGAAGAGCGGGGCGATGAGGCATCCTTCCCCAGCTACTGGCGGGATCACATCTTCCACATGGCGCTGGTTGCACTGGGCGCCTGGGATTACTACGAGTTCACCGGCGACATGGACGCCCTGCGCCGCTATTACCCGATGATTCGCGCCTGCGCCAAGTTCTACACCCTCAACTGCGTCTGCCGTTACCCCGACGGGCAGACATTCGTCTGGAAATGCGCCGATCTGGAGCGTCTGGGCGCGTCGGTATTCAATCCCTACTTCTCCTCCTGCGGCGTCATCCGCACGCTGGAGGTCTGCGCCGCAGCCGCTGAGCTGCTGGGCGAGGACGAGGCCTATCGGGCCGAGTGCCTCGATGCCGCCGCCGCGCTGCGCCGTACGCTCCCCCATGACGGTGAAAAGTACATTCCCTTCGACGGCTGCCCCCAGAAGAGCATCGCCGTCTTTACCGGCACCTATCCCTTCGACGTGATCGCCCGGGACGATCCCCGGCAGATCGCGGCGATGCTGGACTTCACCGCCTCCGAGCAGGGATTCGGCAATATGTACCGTCAGGGCAAAAAGGTAGCCTGCTGGTACGCCTGCTGGAAGGCCATCGCCTTTGCAAGGCTTGGTCGCGCCGATCTTGCCTGGGAAAATCTCCAGCAGGGACTCTCCTCTCTGGGCGCATTCTCCGAGGTCTGGGAGATCAACGAGGATGCAGTCCGGCTGCGTCCCTGGTTTTCCACCGCCGCAGGCGTTCTCCTCACCTCCGTCAACGAGATGCTGCTCTCCTGCGACGGCAAGACCATCGACATTCTCCCGGCGGCGCACCCTGAACTGGACAACGTCTCCTTCCGGCTGCTGGCCCGTGGCGGCGCCATCGTCGAGGCCGAAGTCCGGGACGGCAAGCTTGCCCATCTTGACATCTCCTATCTTCCCACCGCGCCCGACAAACATCTGGCCGTACGCTTCCGCGGCGAACCCCTTTGCTGACGCATATCTTTTGACCCCATCGGCTGACTGAGAGGATTCATTATGAAGAAAATCATGAGCCCCCGCGTGATGATGATGACCGCCATGGCGATATTCGGTACTCTGGGCCTTTTTGTGCGCCGCATCCCGGTATCCTCGGGAGAGCTTGCGCTGTACCGCGCCATTCTGGCAACGCTGCTGATCGCCGGTTTTCTGCTGGTGACACGGCAGAAAATCCCCTTTGCCCGGATTCGCCGGGAACTGCCGCTGCTGCTTGCCTCCGGCGTGGCCATCGGCATCAACTGGATCCTGCTTTTTGAGGCCTATCGGTACACCACGGTCTCGGTGGCCACGCTGAGCTATTACTTCGCGCCGGTCATCGTGACGATTGTGTGCCCGTTCCTGTTTCATGAAAAGCTGACCGTCAAGCAGATCATCTGCTTCATCATGTCCACGCTGGGCATCGTGATGATCACCGGTATCGGCTCTCTGAGCGGCAGCCGCGACCTGGTGGGCATCCTGTTCGGACTGGGCGCTGCGGTATTCTACGCCTCCGCCGTGCTGGTCAACAAGTTCATCAAAAACGTGGACGGCATTCACCGCACCTTCCTGCAGTTCCTGGCGGCGATTGTGATCCTCTTACCCTACGTCCTGCTGACCACGGGCGTACACATAGGCAGTCTCGGCGGTGTTGGCTGGATCAATCTGCTCATCGTCGGTCTCATCCACACCGGCGTGACCTACTGCATGTACTTTTCCTCCCTCCGGGAGATTCCCGGACAGAAGGCAGCCATTCTCAGCTACATTGACCCGCTGGTGGCGGTGCTCGTCTCCGTCACGCTGCTGGGAGAGCCGATGACGCTCTGGCAGGCCGTGGGCGGTCTGCTGATTCTGGGCTTCACCCTCTGGAACGAGATCTCCCCGAAGTCTGCAAAATAACTCCTGCGACAAAACAGATCTGCCGGGCCGCTGCGGCCTGACAGATCTGTTTTCTTTCCTCTTATTTGGACGACTGATAGCGTTTTACGTACTCCGTGGGGCTCAGGCCCACATACTCCCGGAACTGGCGGCTGAAAAAATACACGCTGCCGCTGCCGCAGAGCTCCGCAATCTGCGTGACGCTGTAAAGCCCTGATCTGAGCAGGTCGCAGGCGTAGTTGATCCTGCGCTGCAGGATATACTTCTTCGGCGGCACGCCGAAGCGGGCGATGAAGAGCCTGCGCAGCCAGGACTGGCTGATGCCGCAGCGCTGGGCCAGCATCTGCATGGACAGCTCCGGATCGTTAAAGTGCTCGGCGATCCAGTCAATCGCCGGGCGGATGGCCTGATACTGCTGCTCGGGGAGATACCGCTCATCCTGCAGCTGGGCAAAGATGCGGTACAGAAGCGACATACAGGCAAATTTGTACCCCTCCTCGCGGCCTACCCAGACTGCGAAGATTTTGCGGAACAGCGCGTCCAGTCCGCTGTTTTCCGGCATCTTCCGCACAAACGCCTCCGCCGATATCGGCCTGTCCGTGTCGAAAAAGACATCGATGCAGTCGCCCGGCATCTCCCGCTCCACGATATACTCCCGGTTATCGCCCTTCGGGAGAAACCGCAGGGTATTGGGGCCGGTTGGCAGCACTTTTCCGTTAAAGCGCACCTGTGCGCGTCCCGAAAGGTGAAAAATCAGCTCATTGTGGTAAAGCTTACCCTTAAACTGCGTCTTTGGGGCCGTATATTCCTCTTTTCCCACGTAGATCACCCGGGCTATGCCGGTTATCACGAACTCTTTTTCCATATCATCACCGGATTCATTGTATCACACGTGGAAAAAGTTTGCAACAGTGTGTCAAAAAGTGCAAAAGTCCCAAAAGATGCATTTACTCTCTCCCCGCTCTGCGGTATCATGGTAGCATCTCATCCAGGAGGTATTTTACCATGTCCGAACGTGTTACCCGTCTCGCGGCTCTGAGCCGTGAACAGGATCTCATCGCCCCCAGCATCCCCGTCGAATACGACGGCCTTGATCTGGCTTTACCGGAACCTATGTTCAATGCCAAGCGTATTGCCGAATACATCGTCGCCCAGCCTGTCTACCTCACCGAGGAAAACCGCTTCACCGGTATGCTCCGTCTGGGCGCTGCCGAGGTTCCTGCCGATGTCTTTACCCGCACCAATCACAAACACATCCGCGCCGCCCAGGCAATCTACTACCGCAAGTACGTCGAGCAGCTCGTCACCTTTGAGTGGCAGCACTCCGCGCCCAACTACCGCTTCATCCTCGACCACGGCATCGAGGGGCGGCTTGCCGCCATCCGCGATGCCCGCGTCCGGTTTGCCGATGACACCGATAAGCTCACGATGCTCGACGCTTTCGAGACTGTCTGCCGGGGCATCATCGCCTGGAGCGAGAAGTGCGCCGATGCCCACGAGGCGGCAGCCGCCGCGTGTACCGACGACGTGCGAAAGCAGGAGCTCTTACGTCTGGCTGCCGCCTGCCGTCAGGTACCCGCCAAGCCCGCCCGGAGCTTTTACGAGGGTCTGCAGTCCATCATCATGTGCTTCCAGTTCCTGCCCGACAGCGTGGGCACCATCGACCGCGCCCTGTGGGATCTCTACCGCCGGGATATCGAGTCGGGTGCCATCACCCGCGACGAGGCGCGTGATCTCATCGCCGAGATTTTCGTCCATCTCTCCAACTTCACCCCGGTCGGAAACGGCAATGCCGACCGCTCTGCCGAGTGTCACTTCGCCATCGGCGGCTACACCCCCGACGGTGAGGACGGCTTCACCGATCTCTCCCGGCTCATGGTGGAGGCGCTCATGTCCATCGACACCCGCCGTCCCGCCATCTCCCTGCGCTGGACGAACAAAACGCCCTTTGAAGTCCTGCACTTCATGCTGGACTGTGAGCGGCACGACAAGAACAAGCGCTTTGCCTTCGTCAGCGACGAGCCCCGCATCAAGGCGCTCATGAACATCTCCGGCTTCTCCTACGAGGATGCGGTGAAGTACACCATGGTCGGCTGCAACGAGCCCTCCTTCCCCGGTGCGCTCTGGATCGGCGGCTGCACCTCCAACGCCGTTCGCAGTCTGGTCAACACCCTCTACAACCGCTCAGACGAAGTCATCGCCTGCCGGGATTTCGACGCGTTCTACGCCATCTTCCGCGAGGAGCTGGCGCGCGACATCGAGCGCATCCTCTTCTACGCCGGGAAGTTCAACGCCATGCGTGCCAAGGACGCTTCCGTCCTCTCGGCGTTCCTCCTGGACGGCTGCATCGAAAACGCCACCCCGCCCAACCGCTTCGGCTGCGAAAAGAAGATCGGCGGCTTCAACCTCATGGGCATCACCTGCGTCATCGACTCCCTGTCCATGGTCAAGCAGTTCGTCTTTGACGAGCAGCGCACCTCCATGGCGCATCTCATCGACGTCCTGCGCTCCAACTGGGAATCAGACCCCGACCTGCGCACGGAGATTCTCAAGACCGGCCGCTTCTTCGGCAACAACGATCCCCTCTCCGACGGCATGGCCCGCCGCTACACCACCGACCTCTATGAGCTCACACGTGACCGCCGTCTCACCGGTGACGCCCGCATCCTCATCGGCACTCTCGCCGGATACAATCCCCATCACATGAAGTACGGCGCGATGATGCCCGCCACCCCCGACGGACGCTTTGACGGCGACGGACTGATGGTCGGCACCGGTCAGGCGGGAGGTAAGGACAGAAAGGGAATGCTTGCGCTGATGAAATCCCTTGCCCAGATGGATCCCAACGGCATCCTCTGCGGCCCCAACGTCTGCAATATGCTCATCGACGAGGTACTCATCCGGGACGACCGCTACTTTGAATCGGTCTGCCGCATGATCGAGCAGTACTTCCGCATGGGCGGCATCCACGTCCAGCTCAACTACGTTTCCCGTGAAGAGCTGGAAGCCGCGCGGAAAACCCCCGAGAACTACCGCAGTCTGAAGGTGCGCGTATCCGGCTACTCCGCGTCCTTCGTGGGTCTGCCCGACGAGCATCAGCGGGAGATCATCAACCGCACCGTACAGAAAGGATGAGTATCATGCGGCTGCGAAACGATCACATCATCGTATTCGGCGGCGGCTCCGGCATCGGCAAGGCCATCGCCGCACGGCTGGCTGAAGCCGGAGCAAGCGTCGTCATCACCGGGCGCACGGAAGAAAAGCTTGCCGACGCCTGCCGGGAAATCGGCTCCGAAAACGTGACCTACCGGGTCTTTGATATCACCGATATCGCCCGTCACGACGCTTTTTTCACCGAATGTGAGCAGCTCATGGGCGGTCTTTCGGGCTTTGTCAACGCCGCCGCCCTGGGTACCGGTGCCTACACCGGCCGGGGATATGAACCCTGGGACATCACCGAGGAAGAGTGGGACACCCTCACCGACACCAACTTCAAGGCCGCGTTCTTCCTCATGCGCAACGAGATCGACTGGATGAAGGCGCGCTCCGTGCGCGGCAACATCCTCAACATCGCCTCCAACGCCGCCTGCATGGGCATCGTCGGCAGCTACGGTGCATCAAAGCTCGCCGTCATCAAATGGACCCGCGCCCTTGGCAACCGGGAAGGCTGCAACGGCATCATCATCAACGGCATCGCCCCCGGCGCGACCTTCACGCCCATGATCGCCCGGTACGCCCACGACATCAACCAGCCCTACCCGCGTCACGCCATCGGGCGATTCATCCGTCCCGACGAGATCGCCGAGCTTGCCTTCTACCTCATGAGCGACTACGGCGAGATCATCTGCGGTCACACCGTCGTCGCCGATGGCGGCGACAAGGCCGCAACGCTGTAAGGAGCCGGCTATGAAATCATCCGGCATTCTTTTTGACATCGAGCACGGCTCCTTCGTGGACGGCCCCGGCGTGCGCACGGTGGTATTCTTCAAGGGCTGCAATCTGCGCTGCGCCTGGTGCCACAATCCCGAAAGTCAGCGCTTTGATCCCGAAATGCTTCTCTACCACGACAAGTGCACCGGCTGCGGCAAATGCCGCGCCGTCTGCCCCTCCCCCGGCGGCTGCATCCTCTGCGGGAAATGTGCGCTGCTGTGCCCCCACGATGCACGCAAAATCTCCGGGCGGGCATACACCGCCGACGAGGTGATGGAGGATATCCTTTCCGACCTCCCGTTTTATGAAAACACCGGCGGCGGCGTGACCTTTTCCGGCGGCGAGTGTATGCTGCAGCCGGATTTCCTCGAAGAGCTCCTGCGCCGCTGCCGGGAAGCAGGCATTCACACGGCGGTGGACACGGCGGGGCACGTGCCGTGGGAAACCTTTGAGCGCGTGCTTCCCTACACGGATTTATTCCTCTATGACGTAAAACTGTTTGACTCCGAGCGTCACCGGGCGTATACTGGTGTGGGAAACGAGCGTATCCTTGATAATCTCGCCCGGCTTGGTCTTCACGGTGCGCGGATATGGATCCGTATGCCGGTGATGGCAGGCGTCAACGACGATGAGGCGGCTTTTGCCGCGCTCTGCGATTGGCTTTCCTCCCATGTACACCCCGAGCGCGTGGAAGTGCTTGCGTATCACACCCTCGGCGAGCACAAATACGCCGCTTTAAACCGTGAGCTGACCCGATTTTCCCCGCCGGAGGCCGAAATCCTTGCCCGGCTGCGTGAAATGGCGGCAGGCTGCACCTTTTGACATCTCAGGAGGAATCAAACCATGGTCAACACCGTTTTAGGTCCCATTTCCCCCGACGCTCTGGGCGTTACGCTGGGACATGAGCACATCTTCGTCGGCTCCGGCGACTTCGCCCGCGCCTTCGGCGACCGCTGGTATAACCGCGAAGCGCTCATCGAGCTGGCCGTGACCCGGCTCACCGAGGCAAAAGAGCGCTTCGGCCTCTCCACCGTCTTTGACGGCACTCCCGTCGATCTGGGCCGCGACGTGGGGATGCTGGTGGAAGTCTCCCGCCGCAGCGGCGTCAACATCGTGGCCTCCACCGGCCTTTACTGGGACGACCGCAGCTTCATGTCCGGAAAGAAACCGGAGGAGCTGGCCCGCTTCTTCATCGACGAGTGCACCCGCGGCATGGAAAACACCTATCTCACCGCTCAGCCGGTACTTCCGGGGCTGCTCAAATGTGCCACCGACCATCCGGGGCTGACCTCCATCAACGCCTTAAGCATCGAGACCATGGGCATCGTCCAGCGGGAGACCCATCTTCCCCTCTATGCCCACAACGCTCACCGGCACCAGACTGCTCCTGCCCAGCTTGACGTGCTCGAGCGCGCGGGCGCGGATCTCACCCACGTGATTGTGGGGCACACCAGCGACACGCAGGACGTGGACTATCTTACGTCGCTGCTTGCCCGCGGGGTTTACATCGGCTTTGACCGGATCTACGCCCGGGAGGATCAGGCGGATACGCTGTGCCGTCTTCTTGACCGTGGCTACGGCGACCGGATCCTGCTCTCCCGGGACGGTGCAGCCTTCCTCGACTTCGGTGATCGCACCTACGCCTCGGAGCTTGAGAAGAACGTCAACACGTTTCTGGTCGTCCTCGGCCCGTTCTGCGAGCTTCTGCGTGCGCGGGGCGTCTCGCAGGCGGAGCTTGACCGGATGCTGATCGAAAACCCGGCGCGGCTGTTCCGCTAAACGCCGCGTAAAAACGTGATATACGAGGAAAGCCCGTCCGGGATGCATCCCGGACGGGCTTTTCAGTCTGTAATTCTGTTTTCAGTTGCTTACCAGACGCGGAGGACGAAGGCCATCAGGACTTCGGCGATCTCGGCACGGGTGGCAGCCTCGTCGGCATTGATGCCCGCGAGGTCGGCATACAGGCCGTTGGCCTGCGCCCAGTTCCAGGCGGTGTCGATGTCACCGTAGGATCTGGTGTTCCAGCGATAGAGCATAGCGCAGAGCTGACCATGGGTCAGGCTGTCATTCAGACCAAACACGCCGTTGCCGTAACCTTCCACGATACCGGCGGCATTGGCCCAGGCAATGGCGGAGGAGTACCACTGACCGCCCTTGACGTCGGAGAACTGACCGTTGTACCATGCCGTGGGCTGACCTTCCATACGCCACAGGATCGTCGCCATCATCGCACGGGTGAGGTCAGCGTCGGGGCTGAACTGAGCGGCTCCGGTACCGTTCATGATACCACGGTCGGCAACGAAGTTGATGGCGTCGTAGGCAGAGTTATAGAGCATGACGTCGTTGAAGCGGAGCGTATTGCCGATGTAGGCGGGAACCTCGGGCTCCACAGGAGCCACGGGAGTCTCAATGGCGTCGATGAAGCTCGGGCCGTTTGCGTCAGCCGCGTCGTAGATGATGACGTAATCGGAGAAATGGCCGGTCTTCCAATGGATGTGACCATTCTCGTGCCAGGTTTCATGCTTGGTCTTGCGGCCGAAATCGTCCACATACCAGACAGAGAAGCCCTTGGCGACCTTGCCCGCCGGAATCTCAAAGGGAACTTTCAGCACGGCCTCGCCGCCATTGAAGTCGGAGATACGGCGGCCGGTCTCGTTGCAGACAAAGTAGACTTCGATGGTGCCGTGGACGTCCTCACCGGCCAGAGCACCGGCCTGGGCGTCGTTAAGCTGATCAGGCTCGTTGGTCTCAAGCACAAGCTGGACATCCTCGCCCTCGGCCTGCTCGATGATAGTGCGCATGGTAACGTCGTCAAGGGTGACGGTACCGGCGGGCAGGGCGATGGCCAGATGCTCGGTGTCGTTATGGGCGTGCTCAGCCGCCGCAACGACGTCCTCGATCAGGGTGATGGGCAGATTGACGGTGGTGACGGTCTCGCTGACAGCGGACAGGTCGACGGTCACAACGCCGGTGGCATCGTTGCCGGAGAGCGCGGCATCGATTTCGCCGGGATTCACCGGCAGAACAGTAGCGGTATCCTCAGTGATCTCGGCCTCAACATGGACGGTGTTGGAGTCGCCGATTACGGGAACGGTGACGATGGTTTCGGAGGGGGACGTGGAGGAAGGGGGAACAGGTGTATTGCTCAGCACCAGATTGCCATCAGCATCAAAGGTATAGGTATCGTAGTAGTCATCCAGTTTCACATTCGGGTTATCACCGCTGGTCTTGTATGCCATGCCCTCAACAGGCTTTACACCATCCCAGTAGTTGGAGCTGAGGTCAAACGCGGTAGTGGAGCCGAGGCTTGACCAGTCCTCCGCAAAGACAGCGGGCTTTTCACCCATAGCATTATCAAAAGCGTTTTCGGTGATGTTGATGGTGTAGTCCATGTTTCCGGTGTAAGGACCAGCCAGAATAGCTGCACCGTTTTCATTGTTGCCGGTATGCTTATTGCCGCTGAAATAGTTGTCGGTTACATTAGCAGAAGATCCCAGATAGACCACGGCAGTACCGGCACTGTTACCGGTAAATCTGCTGCCGGTGATGTTAGCAACCTTATCTGTACCATTGCTGACATCGGAACCGATGTCGATGACTCCATAACCGGAGATGGTGTTACCGGTAAACTCGCAGTTTATAACGTCAAGATCAGCGGAAGTGGAAGTGATAACGCCTTCCGAGACAGAGTTATCGTTGAACACACAATTTTCGATCGTAATCTTCCCAAAGTTGGCGCGAACCACACGGGTCAGGCCACTGAAACCCTCAAAGGTCAGATTCTTAACGGTGTACTCACCAGTATCAGGCTCCAGAACAAGAGCTGCATTATGACCATCTACCACGAAACCCGAAGCGGGGGTTATCTTGTGACCATTGCCGTCAATCGTCAGGGTCTTTCCGGCAGGAACGGTCAGAGTGTTGGTCAGTGCCACATTTTTTAAAAGGGTAAGTTTAGAGTCGCTTGTGAGCTTCTCTAATGCATCGGTGAGATTCTCAAAAAAATTACCGTCAACCTTAGCTACAGGATCAACAGTCACCGTCGGACTACCGCTTGGAGAATCATTATCTCCAGTGCCTTTGAGTGTACTGGAAGAATCCACACCCACATGACTGTTGCTGTCAAGAGTATCCACTTCTGCGGTCGCACCATTTTTCAGTTCAACCGTACTGGATGTGATACTTCCCTTCGCGGTCAGCTTAGAATCAGTGCCATCAACACTGATCTCGCTTCGCGTAATATGGTCAATATCAGCCATACCTCCGTTAACGACCTTAAGTACACCGGTGCCGTTACCGTCCATGGCATGAGCTGCGTTGCTGTTTCTGATGGTCAGTGTGGAATTATCAACGATAATCGTACCCGCATTACCACCGTTCTCGCCAAATTGGATCATACCACCAGTAAGAGACGCACTATTCCTGAGGGTAATCTCGCCGCTATTATGGAGGTTATTTTGGGTTTCAACGTCAGAATTGTCAATTACCACATTGGCGTCAGGGGCTGCAATGCAAATTTTTGCTACCGCACTTACTACGCTGTCTTGAATATTAACATTAAACACGGGTGTGTTGCCATTGGTGGGCGCGGAAAGGGTAAACTGATGTGTAAATTCAACAATACTGTTAGTAAAATTAATATCAAACTCACCGTCAGCAACACTATTCTTACTCGAAGTGTTACCAAGCTTAACATAGGCATTAGTCACATTGAAAACCGCATCATTGGCACCGGTAATGGAAATACCTCCGGGAATGATCAAAGAGGGAGTAACGGTTTCCTTATTGGCTGTCTTGGCATTTGTAAGGCTGCCGGTAATATTGAAAGTATTACCATAGCCCACGGTCATTCTTCCTTCTCCGGTAATTTCCAGCGTTGCACCTTCTACAATGGTAAATACACGGTTATAGTAACCTGTATTTAATGCTGTAACCTTCGTATAACCAGAAAACGTCAAATCTCCGCCAGCAGTGATGGTTCCCGTAACTGTCTTGCCATTACCATTAATCGTTACTCCGGCAGGTAAAGAAACGTTTTCTGTCACGGAATCCAACAAAGTGATGGTATCGCCGTTGCTTGCTGCAGCAGCGGCAGCGGCCAAGGTTGGATATCTGGTTCCATTGACCTCCGCCACTTCGCCAGTCGCAAATGCAACGCCGGTCAGCAAGCTCATTACCATAGCCATTGCCAGCATCATGCTCAGAATAGACTTTCTCATCTTTCTGTGCCTCCTAAATTATTATCATCTATCTCAAACGCAGTTTCCCGCGTGTTGTTTTTTCAGCACCTTATTGTTTGCAGTAAAACTGCAAACAGCGGGACGTCCCGCTTGTCATTATATCCCATAATTTTATTTTACTGCAAATTAAAACGGCTGTCAATGCCTGTATGCATCAACAGCCGATTTTCCCGGCACATTTCCGCCGTTTTTCTACGTTTTACCGCTCTGTCACCCGAAAAATCCGCGTTTCGCCCTTTTCCATCGTCATATCCGCATAGAAATCCGTCATCCGCGGCCGCTCGCCGGTAAATACCTCGCAGAGCTCGCCCTTGACCGGTAACGTGATGCGCTTGATGCCATCGGACGCCGCGTGAATCGCCACGATGTCGCCCGCAGCGTAGATGATGTCCTCGGTGAAATTGTATATATGCGCACCGGCCAGTAGGAAAGCCTCCCTGAGCTGCGCCGCCGTGACACCAGACTCCACCCGGTAGAGCTGATACCCCGCCTTTACCATCACCCGGGCGGATTCGTCCGCCCCGGTAGGCACGGCACAGGCCTCGTCGAAGAACGCCGCCTCCGCCTCCGGCGAGTCGATCAGGATCACGCTGCGGCCGCCCGCCATCCACGCTTTCAACGCCTCAGCGTGCGCACGCGTCCAGACCTTCGCCCCGGCAATGATCACCGCACGGTACCGTTCAGGAGAAACCTCCGGTAAATCGGATAATAAATACTGCGTGTAGACCGCACCGGTGCGTGAAAGCGCCTCCATCACCTCGCCGCTGCGAGCATCCAGCTTCCATTCACCTTCCCGCTCGTCGCGGAAAACCGCCACCTGCGAGCGCGACACGTACCCGCCGCCCAGCGTCGCCTCCTCGTAGAGGGCGCGCGCCTTTTCATGGAACGCCATCATCGCATCCGTGCGGTACCATCCGCCCCACATGTCAAACCACCAGATCGCGCAGCCCGTGCAGAGGGATCTGGCCCAGGCCTTCTTCATCTGGTGCAGCGATAATTCTTCCGTGTCGGGACCGTACCAGACAGGCAGGTCGTAGTGGTGATTGGCGGGATAGGCAAAGGACATGCAGTCCCGGATGGAGCGCGAGAGATGCGTACGCACGTCGGCCTCCATAAACCACGCCTTGCCGTGGAACTGGCAGGAACCGGTAGGGCCGCCCACAAGCCAGTCGATACCGGCCGCCCGGGCATGCCCGTAGGAGAAGGGACTGGCGAGGAAATCCACATCCGGGCACCGCAGCACCATGTCGGTGGCCGTGTGACCGCGCAGCAGCCCGCAGTAACCAAAGAACGCGCCGACCACCCGCTCACCGCCGGTGATGCGCTTGGCCTCATGGGCAAGACGGCAGACCGCCCGGGCATTCTCCACACTGTGGAAGTGCCAGTACTCCGCCGCCATCGGGCTGCGCTCGCCATTCGTATCCGCGGCATACATCCGCTGCGCAGGCGTCGCAGGCTCCATCTCGTCAAAGGAGGCGTAGTCCGTGCCCCACGCGGCATTCATCGCAGCCACGCCGCCGAAAAGCTCCCGCACATACTCCCGCCACGCAAGCTTTGATGCCCCGGAGTAGTCAGTGTACTGCAGCGGATGAATCGTCGGACGCATGAACTCCTCCGTCGCGCCGCAGGCCAGATGCCAGCCCGCAACGTGCGCATCCCAGCCGGACTCGACAAGCCACGCCTGAAAGGCTTCCATCGCACCAATGGTGTCGGCAAACCACTTTTCGGAGGAATAGCTCTGGTGCATGCTCTTGCCCTCAAAATCCCGCGCCAACGCATCGGGATTCTCATCCTCCCACCAGGACGGCGGCTCCAGCATCAGCCGTGGGATGATGAAGAGCCCCTCCGGGACAGTTCCCTCCCTGGGAGAGCCTCCCGCGATCAGACGGAAATCCTCATCGGCGGCGGAGAAGTCAAATACATCCCGCGCTTTCCAGAACCCGGGCCGGAAGGGCCGCAGACCGCTGTAGGTGTTGATACCGCGATCACCCGCATACACGCCGGTGAAATAAAGCCGCACACCCGCCTTGCGAAATCCCGCATAATCGGCACAGGTCGGCTGATAACTCATATATCCGTAAGGAATCGCAGGCTTTCCGTTCACCTCAAAGGCCAGCAGATCGCCCACACGGCTGATTTTGCTCGTAACCATGTAAAAATCCCCCATCGTTTGTTGTGATTCCAGTATAACACGCGGCCTGATGGCTGTCAACGCCCCCGCCCTCACGGCTCCCCGTTGGGCGCTGTGAGGAAAAAACCGCCCCCGGAAGCGTTTGCTTCCGGGGGCTTCGTTATTTCACTTACCACACACGGGTGACGAAGGCCATGAGCACCTGCGCAATCCCGGCGCGGGTGGCAGCCTCGTCGGCGCTGACGCCTGCGAGGTCGTCATAGAGACCGTTCGCCTGCGCCCAGGCCCAGGCGGTGGCAATGTCACCATAGGACCGGGTGTTCCAGCGATAGAGCATGGCGCAGAGCTGACCATGGGTGAGAGAATCATTCAGACCAAACACGCCGTTGCCGTAGCCTTCCACGATACCGGCGGCATTGGCCCAGGCGATGGGCGTGGAGTACCACTGACCACCCTTGACGTCGGAGAACTGGCCGCCGTACCAGACCGTCGGCTCACCCTCCATGCGCCAGAGGATCGTCGCCATCATAGAACGGGTCAGCGCTGCCTCGGGGCTGAACTCACCCACGCCGGTGCCGTTCATGATACCGCGGTCGGCAACGAAGTTGATGGCGTCGTATGCGGAGTTGTAGGGCATCACGTCGTAAAACCGCAGCGCGGAGCCTGCGTAGGCGGGAACCGCGGGCTCGGAGGGCTCCTGACCCTGCGCCGCATCGATGAAGGACTGCGCCTTGACGAAAATGACCTCGATATCCAGCGCTTCGGTGACGTTCTCGATCACATACACGCCGGAAGTACCCATTTCCACGCCGTTGATGACCACACTTGCGATCTTTTCATGCTCGTCGGGGGTCACGGTCACAGTCACCGTCTCACCCGCGCCGAACGTGGCGGGATAGCTCACGCTGCCGCCCTCGGCGGGCACGGTCACGGTGCCGTCCTCAGAGACGGTGGCATTCTCGGGGATGGGATTGGTGATGGTGGGTACGGTGGGATCAGCGGGGGTGGTAGGATCATCGGGATCAGCGGGAGAAGAGGTGGCGGGGGCGAACCAGATGTACTGGTAGTCCCGGCGCTTGCTCTCGACGTAAGGCTTCGCGCCGGAGCCGTTTTCATCGGTGCTGCCCAGAACCTCCATGCGGTCGCCGATGGTGAGCACACCGTCGTCGATGACACCGATCTTCAGCGCCTGTATCTCGCCCACGATGGTGCCGTAGCCGCCGGAGATTGTTACCGCACCGTCCGCTTTGATGCCGTTGCCGTCGGCGGTGATATTCACTGTACTATCGGAAATCGTTACACCGGCACCGGCACTGATACCGATGCTGCCGCCGGTGGTGATGGCCACCGTTGCGCCGGAGATTATTACGTCGCGGTCATCGTTGCGGATACCCTCACCGCTCTCGGTGTTAATCTTCACCGTGCCGCCGGAAATTGTCACGTCGCCTTCGCCGGATTCGGCGTAGATGCCGTAGCTGTCGGAATTGATCGTCACATCGCTGTCCTCGATTGTTACGCCGTAATCTTCGCTGACGATACCCCAATTTCCGGAATTGATGTCAATCTTGCCGTCGCGGATCGTTAATGTGACGGCGCGGATGCCAAGGTTATTTGCGTCGCTCTCAAGCGATCCGTCGCCGGTGATCGCTAAGTTGTCGTCGGCGAAAATGCCGTGCTTCGAAGAGCTCAGCTTGTTTTTGCCCACAAGCTCGATCGTAAGCTCGACGTTCGAATAAATCGCGGCGTCGTCGTCGTACCAGTCACGCACCGCACCGTCGTTGTCGTAGCCGTTGAGCGTGAGTGTCTTGCCGTCCTCCGACAGATACGCATAGCCGCCGGTAGGCTTCACCGGCGTCACAATGCCGTCATTGCTCACGTACTGCCCATCCTGCAGGGGCATACCGCCCACCCAGACGTCGGCGGTGGTGGTATAGCCGCAGGTAGCGCAGTCATCAGACGGATTGTGCGCGCCGTAATCGGCATTGGGGTCATCCAGCGCGGCGTAGTACGCGCCCTCGTTGGGCAGCCAGCAGCCGTCCACGGTGCAGGGATGCCAGTGGTGGGTGGCGTCAAAGGCGTAGTCGTCGGAGAAGCTGTGCTTATGCTGCAGAGACTTCGCGCCGATGACGACGAACTGATCTGTAAAACCATTGCCCATCAGGTAGTCCATAGTATTTGTGAGCGTGGGCGCCTTGTTGAACGCCTGCGTACCCGCGTCGATCGTGGTCACGCCGCCGGTGATGGAGATGGTGCCGCTGGCGGTGGCGTAGTCGTTGGCGAAGATGCCGTAGGCTTTGCTATTGTTGGAGCCGCTGGCGCTGGCGGTGGCGGTGATGTCCACCGTGCCGCCGCTGACGGAGATGGTGCCGCTGGCGTTGGAGTAGTCGTTGGCGAAGATGCCGTAGGCGCTGCTATTGTTGGAGCCGCTGGCGCTGGCGGTGATGTCCACCGTGCCGCCGGAGATGCTCACATTGTTGGCGCTGAGGCCGTAGGCGTAGGGAGTGTTGGAGCCGCTGGCGGTGGCGGTAGCGGTGATGTCCACCCTGCCGCCGCTGATGGAGATTGTGCCATAGGTGTTCGCGAAGGGGGCGGGGGAGGCGTTGATGCCGTAGGCAATGCCATTGTTGGAAGTGGCGGTGATATCAACCGTGCCGCCGCTGATACTCGCGTCGTTGGTATAGATGCCGCTGGCGCCGACAACATTGGAGCCGCTGGCGCTGGCGGTGATGTTCACCATGCCGCCGGTGATGTTCACGTCGCCATCGATCCCGTAGGCACCAACGGCGCCGACAACATTGGAGCCGCTGGCGCTGGCGGTGGCGGTGATGTCCACCCTGCCGCCGCTGATGGATATGATGCCGGTGGCGCGGATTCCGCGGGCAATGGTGTCGGCGGTGGCGTCGGTGGATGTGGCGGTGACGGTGATGTTCACCGTGCCGGATCCGCTGATGCTCACGTCACCGTCGGTGCAGATGCCGTTGGCGTTGGTGTAGGCGGTGGTGTTAACGGTACACTTCAGGCTGTTATTGCCCACAAGGACGATTTTGAGGGAAGCAAGCTTCGAATAGATCGCGGTGTAGCTGTTGCCGTAGTAGTTGGTATACTTATACGCCTCGCCGCCGTTATCGTAGCCGTTGAGCGTCAGCGTGCCATTCTTATAATACGCATAGCCGCCGGAAGGCTGCGTCGTGCTTGTCGTCGTCGCGCCGTTTGCGAGATAATCGCCGTCCGCCATGCCGACGCCGCCGACCCAGAGGTCATCATCCGTCGCATATGCCGACATGCACAGCGCAAAGAGCGCCGCAAGCAGCAGGGTAGTCAGAATAAAGCGTTTTTTCATATTTTTTCCTCCTCGGGGAAAGGTTGATTGTTTGCAGCAAAGCTGCAAACAGCGGGGCGCCCCGCTTCGAGTGGTATCTGATTTATTTTACAGTAAAACAAGGGCCGCTGTCAACGATTTTCTCGCTGACAGCGGCTGTTTTTTGACCCTTTCGGGCAGTTGGCGGATCAGTTGTCTTTGCTGTTGTCGGCAGCGTTGTCTGCATCGTCACTGCCGCCGTTATCGTCGGCCACATGATCGGCGTCATCGGCCTCCTCGTCGGCGGTGCCAAAGTCGATGCCGCTGATGACGGTGACGTTTTCTTCCTCTTCGTCCTCTTCGAGCATCTCTGCCTCTTCCTCGTCCTCGCCCTTCTTTTTCTTCACACGCTTGGGCAGATAAGGATTGGTCAGCGTCTCGGGATCGCGCTCACGGAACAGGTACAGGTAAATGATAATACCAACCGCGATCACCGCAGAGAAGAAGCCCACGAACTGGGAGATGCGCAGCGCGGTACCGAAGAAGTACAGGCTGTCGGTGCGCAGACCCTCGATGATGCCGCGGCCGATGCCGTACCAGGCAACATACAGCAGGAACACTTCACCGGAATAGCGGCGCTTCTTGAAGTAGAAGTGCAGCAGCACAAATCCCACGATGTTCCACAGGGATTCATACAGGAACGTGGGGTGAACCTCGGTCAGCACGCCGTTGACGTAGATGCCCATGCGCAGGAAGTTCTCGGCAGCGGAGCCGTAGGCTTCCTGATTGACGAAGTTGCCCCAGCGGCCCACAGCCTGACCGATGAGCAGACCCAGACAGGCCAGGTCCAGAATCGCACCCATGCGGATGCGCTTGACGTGGGCAAAGATGACGACCGTAATGACGCCTGCGATGATGGCGCCGTAGATGGCCATGCCGCCGTCCCAGATGCGGAACATTGCCGCGTGGTCGTAGTAGTAAAGCTGATCGTACATGAACGCGACGTAATAGGCGCGTCCGCCGATGAGACAGGCAGGCACCGCGAAGAGCAGCATGTCGATGAGATCATCGGACTTGAGTCCGGTCTCAGGCAGCCGCTTCATGCAGTAGAACACCGCAAGCAGGAAGCCCACGGCGATGATGATGCCGTACCAGTAGATGTCCTTGCCGAATAAGCTGAACGCCACCCGGTCAATGTTGAGTTCCAGCCCCAGTCCGGGGAAAGTGATCAAGTTCTGCACGGATAAATCCTCCCTGACCTGATTTTTTCAGTATGTTTCATTGTATCACAGCAGGGCTTTCAGGTCAACGTCAATTCTGTGAACAATCAGGGCATCAGCCAGCCGTACTGACCGGGGCTCACAGAGCTCTTGCCCAGCGTAATCACAGGATCGGCCTCTACACTCCACAGAACCATCGGCTCGTCGGTGGCCTCGTAGACATGGCCCGCCTTGCCGGAGACTTCCAGCAGCTCGGAGGCAAGCTTGAGCTTCATCGGCGTCACGCCGTCCCAGTCGGTATCGGCACGCTTGACCGTAAAGAGCAGATGGGTGCCCTTATCGGACATGACCTTGCAGTTCCAGCGGCCCAGATTCTTCGCGGCACGCTCGCCGTAGAGCTGATAGTACATAAAGTGATCGTGCAGCAGCGCAATGGAGCCGTCGGGCTTTGCCACCAGCGACGCATCCGGCCACATCAGCGCAAACTCGGGGCACAGCGTCAGACCGCAGACGCGCTCAGACTTGAACTCAATGGCGATATCCTCATCGTCGTAGGCCACGCGGAACGCGGTCTTGCCGTCGGACATCAGCTCCCAGTCGGCGTTTTCGATGCCGTCACGACCCATCTTGTAGTGCGGAATACCCTCTTCCTCGCCCAGATAGTAAGCAAGGGGAGCAAGACCCTTGTCAATGCGCTCCTGCACCTCTACAAACTCGGTTGCAAGGATCATTTCCAGATGCGCAATGCGCTCCTCCAGCTTTTCGGGGAAGAACTTGTAGCCTTCGGCCTCGGAGTGATAGCCGAGTCTGCCGTCCTGCACGCACATGAGGGCCAGCGCCTTGCTCTGGCGGATCTCCGCCTCAACGATGGTGCGCATGCTGTCCAGATTCTCAGCGGGCTTGATGCCGCGACCCAGTTGATCGCGCAGATAATAGAATTCCAAGATGTTGCGGCCGCTTTCAAAGAGCAGACCGACGGCATGGGCAACGCTCCACTGCTCACGCTTGGCCTCGTCGGAGATTTCCAGCGTGTCAAGCTCGCGTAAACCGGCGTTCCAGAACCGGCTCATGCGTCCGGCCAGGGTCAGAGCCTCCTCCAGGGTGTGACCGTTCATGAGGCTCTCGCCGATGCGGTCGCCGTCGATGGGATCCAGCGACTGCCAGGAACGGGGCAGGGAGAAATTCTTGGGCTTGAGCCACAGCTTCCATACCGGGCCGTCGTGCATCGGGCCGTAGTAGGAGAACATCACGTTGATCGGGTACTGACGATAGCCCTTTTCAAAGAGCTGCCATGCCCGGACCACAGCCGCCGCCTTGGAGTTGCCCCAGTAGATACCGGCCAGACGCTTGAGGAAATCCTCTTCGTCGCTGAAATCGTTTTCAAACGCCAGCTCACCGGCGGCCTTGCTCATCAGGGACGGATAGTTGCCGAAGTACCAGCACTCCATAACGCCGGTGACGCCCAGCGCATGGGCCGCTGCGAACTTCTTGAAGATGATGCCAGGGGTGGGGATATAGGGCACGGAGGCGATTTCGTGAGAGCAGCAGACCTGCATCTTGGCAAACATGGGTTTTGAGCACTTCTGCGCTTCCTCAGCGGTGATCTTGAACAGTTCAGACGGGCCCACATAGCTCATCCAGTAGTCAACAGCCATGCGCTCACGGCCAAGCTGCTCCTCATAGCCCATATCGTCGAAGTTCTGCTGAGCGATGACGCCCTCAGGCAGATTGCGGATGTACTCGCGGATGTCGTCGTGATTCCACAGACGCTGACCGTAGGTCCAGCTGATCAGATCGGCCTCAGGCTTTGCCTTACGCATACCGGAAGTCAGCGCATCCACGGCCTGACCCAGTACCACACCGGGAGCCTTGCCCGCGCAGCGGGGGCAGCCGACGATGGAGCCCTTTCCGTCGGGATTCTTGCGGTAGGCGGAAGCGCAGGAGGTACCGCGTTCACCGAAGGTGATGGAGATAAAGCCGCCCAGATCGGGGCAGAGCTCAAAGAGCTTTCTGCCTGCCTCTTCGCAGTAGGCCTGACCGAACTCGGTATCCATGCAGAAGGTGTGACGGTGACCGTAGAGCTCGGCGCCCACATAGTCGGAATACTTCTTGGCCAGCTCTTCTTCCAGACTCATGGGCTCGATGGCAAAGACGTAGACGCGCACGCCGTAGCGGGCGCACTTGGCGATGACGCGGTTGAGCTTTTCAATGCGCGCCTCAGAGCCCTGACCGAATTCCTTGATGTAGGAGGAATGAACAAGGTCAGAGAAACGGGTGTAAATCCACACACCGTTGGAGCCGTCGTGCATGATGCGGTTGAGGTACTCCTCGGGATAGTAGTCGATGTCGTCGGAGAGCTCGTCGCCGTACTTGGGCGGACGGTTGATGGGCGAGAAGAAGCAGCGGGTGATGCGGGCGGTCATGGAGGGCTTGCGGTCGATCTTGCCCAGGGGCAGATAGGGGCCTTCGCGGCGGCGCATCTCGTCCTCAAGCCAGATCAGCGCGCGGCGCACGCCTTCGGTGTCGGCGGCAGTGATGGTAATGCCGGACTTGCTGACGCTGATGGAGTAAGCTTCAAAGCAGGGCGTCTCACCCTCGACAATGCGGATGCAGAAGCTCTCGCCCTCGATGCCGCAGATGCAGGCAAAACGATCGAAGTCCTCGATGACGGTCACCAGAAGGCCGTTGGGATCCGGGAACTGATTGTCAATCCAAAGGCCCTTCACACAGACCTCGCCGGAAGCCACGGCACGCTTGCCGAAATCAGCAGGGGGCGCCATGTGAACAGGGGTCTTGAGATCTTCGATAAAGGACAGGGGCGGCTGCTTGTCAAACCAGGGGTCGCGCTTGACAGTTCTGATCATAGCGTTTTCCTTTCCGTATGTATGTCATACTGACAATATTTCATTCGTAATCCGCCGTTCCCGGCGGTCGTATTTCAATCTCAGGGCATCAGCCAGCCAAACCGGCCGGGAGACACATGGTTCTTGCCCAGCGTGATCACAGGATCCTCCTCCACGTTCCAGAGGATCTTGGGCGCAAACAGCTCGCCCGGAACACCGGCGGTGCTCACATGCTCGGCGGCGATGCTCAGCTTCATCGGTGTCACGCCGTCCCAGTCGGTACCTGCGCGCTTTGCGGTGATGAGCAGATGGGTGTCCGCGCCGGGCAGTACCTTGCAGTCCCACATATTGCGCTTGTCCTCGGCGCGCTTGCCGAAATACTGGTAGTACATGAGGAATTCATGACCGGGATTGATGCTGCCGTCGGGACGCGCCACCATCGGAGGATCGGGCCAGAGAAGCTTGAACTCAGGTGCCAGCACCACGCCGTGATCCTTCGGAATGTGCAGCTCAAAACTGATATTTTCCGCATCGTAGGCGGCTCGGAACCGGCTCACGCCGTCAGAGAGAAGCTCCCACGGGGCGTTTTCAAGCCCGCTTCGGCTCATTTTGTAGTGCGGGAAGCCTTCTTCCTCGCCCTGGTAATAAGCAAGCGGTGCAAGCCCCGCGTCAATGCGCTCGCCAACACGCACAAACTCGGTTTCCAGCAGTTCTTCCAGCTGCTCTATGCGCTCATCCAGCTTTTCCGGGAAGAATTTGTACCCTTCCGCCTCGGAATGATATCCCAGACGGCCGTCCTGCACACACAGCCGTGAAAGCGCGCGGCTGATGCCGATCTCGGCCTCCACCAGCATGCGCATGGCGTCCAGCGTCACGCGGGGACGGATATTGTGACCCAACTGATCGCGCAGGCGGTAAAATTCCAGAATGTTTGAGCCGCTTTCAAAGATCAGGCCGATGGCCCGGGCAACGCTGAGCTCCTCGCGCTGATCGTCATCATCGGGAATCTGAGATTCAAGCTCGCGCAGCCCCGCATTCCAGTAAAGGCTCATGCGCCGGGCAAGCTCCGCGCCTTCCTCCAGCGTATGACCGCCCACAAGACACTCGCCGATGCGGTCGCCGTCGATGGGATCCAGCGACTGCCAGGATCTGGGCAGCGAGAAATTCTTCGGCTCCAGCCACAGCTTCCACACCGGGCCGTCGTGCATCGGGCCGTAGTAGGAGAACATCACGTTCATCGGATAGTTGCGGTAGCCCTTTTCAAAGAGCTTCCACGCCCGCACCACTGCATCAGCCCTGGAATTGCCCCAGTAGATACCGGCAAGCCTGCGCAGGAACGCATCCTCATCGTCAAAGTTTTCTTCAAAGGCCAGCTCACCCGCCGCCTTGCTCATCAGGGACGGATAGTTGCCGAAGTACCAGCACTGGGTCACGCCCACAACGCCCAGCTCGTGCATACCGGCGTATTTTTTGTAAAGGATGCCCGGCACCGGGATGTAGGGCACCGATGCAATTTCATGAGAGCAGCAGACCTGCACCTTGGCAAACAGGGGCTTGCCGTGTTTGGCCGCCGCTTCCGCCGTGATGCGGAAGAACTCCGACGGACCCACATAGCTCAGCCAGTAGTCCACCGCCAGACGTTCGCGGCCAAGCTGATCCTCATATCCCATATCGTCAAAGTTCTGCTGCGCACAGACACCCTCCGGCAGATGCTCGATGTACTCGCGCACTTCGTCAAACTTCCATTCGCGGTGACCGTAGGTCCAGCTCACAAGCTCCGCCTCAGGCTTTGCCTGCTTCATGCCGGACATCAGCACATCCACCTCGCGGGCCAGCATCCGTCCATAGTGCTTACCGCCGCAGCGGGGACATTTATAGGGGCTGATGTAGGTCGCCGAGCAGCCGGTGCTGCGCTCACCGTAGACGCAGCACAGAAAACCGGCAATTCCGGGCGCCCGTTCAAAGAGACGGCGTCCGGCCTCCTCGCAGAAAGCTTTGCCAAACTCGGTCTGCGTACAGAAGGTATAGCGGTTTTCATATACTCTGCCGCCCTTGGCCTCGGGATACTTCTCCGCTTCCTCGGCAGTAAAGCTCATCGGCTCGATGGCAAAGATAAAGACCTTGATGCCGTAGCGGGCAAGCTTGTCAATAACCCGGTTGAGCTTTTCAATGCGGGCATCCGAGCCTTTTCCGTATTCCGGACGCAGGGAGGAATAGATAAGGTCTGAAAAGCGGGTATAGATAAAGACTGCATTGGCACCGTCGTGCATGAGACGGTTCAAGTACTCCTCGGGATAGTAGTCGATGTCGTCGGTGAGCTCGTCGCCGTACTTGGGCGGACGGTTGATGGGCGAGAAGAAGCAGCGGGTGATGCGGGTGCGCAGGAACGGTTTCTTTTCAATCCTGCCCAGCGGCAGGAAAGCACCTTCACGCCTGCGCAGCTCATCCTCAATCCAGATCAGCGCCCGTCGCACACCCTCCGTATCCGCCGCCGTGACCACGCATTCGTTTTCGCGTACGTCCACCGCATAGGCTTCAAAGCAGGGCGTCTCCCCCTCGACAATCCGGATGGGATACCGGTCACCTGCAATGCCGCAGAGAGTCATAAAGAGGTTCAAATCTGCGTCAATCGTTTCCAGAAGGCCCTTGGGGTCCGGGAAGTTCCAGTCAAGCCAAAGCCCCGACACATCCGCCTCGCCCTGTGCGATGGCGCGCAGCCCAAACCCCGCCGGTTTTTGGCTGTGCAGCGGCGTTTTCAGCTCGTCAATGAAAGTCATCGGCGGCTGCTTGTCAAACCAGTAGTCGCGCTTCACGGTACGCTTCATGTCCATGACCTCACTTACGTGTATTCGGGATACATCGCCACTAGTATACACGTTTTTCAGCGTCTGCGCAATCCCCGAAAACGATTTCCGATCAGACAAAACGGCGGCACACGTCAAAAAACGTGTGCCGCCGCAAAATCAGCCGAAATAACCGTGATTATAAACCCAGAATGCGTTTTGCGTTGCCGGAGGCGATCTTTTCGATCTCCCCGGCCGTCAGGTTGTGGGTTACGGGCAGGTATTCCATCTTGGCAAGCTGCGCATCGATGGCCTGCAGGGGCATATTGGTACCAAAGACCACGTTGTCGATGCCCGCCGACTCCAGCAGGATGGACATGGAGCTGCTGTAGAGCGGATCGCACTTGCCGAAGTCATAGTAGATCCTGCCGGGACGCTCAAGCTTCGACAGCGGCGCCGCAAAGGCGGAATTGACGTAGTTGAGGATCATGAAATCCGTCTCAGGTGCAAGCATCGCCGCCTTTTCCACCTCGGAGGCCATCAGCGGCTCCTCGATATCCAGCGGATGACGGCCGCGGTGATCTTCCAGATAGATGGGCAGCTGTACGCAGACACCCAACTCTGCGGCTTTTTTGAGCAGCGCGACGCTTTCAGGGCAGGCAAGATCATACTTGTGCTGACGGGGGAACAGACGAATCATCTTCACGCCGTGCTCGCGTACCTCGCGCTCCAGATCTTCAATCGCGCAGGCGTAGACGGGATTGATAACCGCCACCGGGATCAGCCGGTCTGCGTAGGGCGCGATCTCGGGGTAAAGCTCGGCATTGCCCAGGGTCACGTCGTGATAGTAAACCGCAGGCATGTAAGCAACGCAGGCCTTGTCAATGCCGTGGTCATCCATCAGGGCAACGAGTTCTGCCGCCGTACGGACGGGAGCGGGACGGAAGGGATAATGACCGATCCATGCATGGACATCAATATACATACTTCCTTCCTCCTTACTTCAGATACCGCGCGAAGGCGGGGTTGTCCATAATGGTGAGCAGCTGATCCTCGGTAAGACCGGAGTCGAGCAGACGGCCGATGGAGGAGCAGAAGGAACCGTCGGTGCCAAAGAGCACGCGCTCAGCGCCGATGGTGTCCACAAACTTCTTCACGGTGTCGCCGTCGAGCACACTGCCGGATGTATCGCAGAAGATGTTGGGATACCGGGCAATGCCCTTGAGCTGCCAGTACCAGTCGCCGCCGCCGTTGGGATGGGCGAGGATGAAGGTGGCGTCGGGATATTTCTCGGCAGCCTTGCAGAAATGGGTGGAGTCGGAGATGAAGGGCTGGGAGATGATGGAGCCGGGATGACCGGCGTGACCGGCATGCATGAGGATAGGCATATCGTTTGCGATGCAGCACTCGATGATGGGCTTCTGAATATCGTCGGAGAGGAAAAACTGGTTGTAGAGCTTGACACCGATGAAGCCGTGCTCACGGCGGCAGCGGTTGATTTCATCGGCGGCGTATCTGCCGTGGATGGCATCCACGTAGGCAAGACCCCAGAGTCTGCCGGGATGGCGGCGGCAGCAGTAGGCGATGTAGTCGTTGGCAGCTTCGATCTCCTCAGGGCTGGCATGAGCGCCGCCGGTCATGGGCAGGGAGATCACAATCCGGTCAATACCGGCGATATCGGCAGCGGCAATGAGCTGATCAACACGGGTGTCGCGGTCATTGCAGGCCTCCACGAGATCCAGCCCCGTGTGCTCGTGCCAGTCGGTAACAGGATGCTCACGGAAGAATGCA